>CAZJGG010000009.1:0-60797 GCA_964545475.1 uncultured Eubacteriales bacterium
AATTTTTTATTTAATATTCAACACGCCCTAAAAATAATCCTCTTCCAATTTCATTGGGTTCATGTCTATGTATTGCCATACCTCTTGATACCCGTTTTCATTGCGGATAATGCGGTCATTAAACGATTTTTGCCAGATTTTTTTATTAAATGGCGGATAATCGCCTTTTTTAACACCATCAATATACAGTCTCGTTGTAATCGTCTTAAATCTCTGCACAATCTCCGATAATGTAGGGAACGACCCCTGTGTCGTTCCGCTCTGTTTGATACATATTATTGCGTGTATATGGTCAGGCATAACGCTGAATTTATCAATAATTATGACATCGGTTGAAATGTTTAACAACCTTTCTTCGACCATTTTGCCTGCATTGTTCAATATCATCTTATCATCAGTAATTTCACCAAACAATGGTAATCTGTTTTGCGTACAAATGGTTATAAAATACGCTCCGTTTTGAGAATAATCATAACCATGTAACCGCTGCAATTTTCTCTGTGGCAAATTATCCATTCAAAATTCACCTCATTATGTATTCAATTTATGGTGATATAATATTTGAGAAGCGGAACGACACAGGGGTCGTTCCCTACATTGTACGTTGACAATTTAATATTGTGAGTTAAGGTGAGATTATATAAATAATCCTTATCTTTTTTTCATACCCTTTATAAACACCGTGTTTCCAAGCCATACCTCTTGATACCCGTTTTCATTACGGATAATGCGGTCATTAACAATTTTTTTCAGATATTTTTATTGAATGGTGGATAATCGCCTTTTTTAACACCATCAATATACAGTCTCGTTGTAATCGTCTTAAATCTCTGCACAATCTCCGATAATGTAGGGAACGACCCCTGTGTCGTTCCGCTCTGTTTGATACATATTATTGCGTGTATATGGTCAGGCATAACGCTGAATTTATCAATAATTATGACATCGGTTGAAATGTTTAACAACCTTTCTTCGACCATTTTGCCTGCATTGTTCAATATCATCTTATCATCAGTAATTTCACCAAACAATGGTAATCTGTTTTGCGTACAAATGGTTATAAAATACGCTCCGTTTTGAGAATAATCATAACCATGTAACCGCTGCAATTTTCTCTGTGGCAAATTATCCATTCAAAATTCACCTCATTATGTATTCAATTTATGGTGATATAATATTTGAGAAGCGGAACGACACAGGGGTCGTTCCCTACATTGTACGTTGAAGTGCTTCAAACCAATATTCTTTTATTGCTTATTATTTATTTGACACTGGATAGCTAATTCTATTATCTGTATAAAATAAACACATATAGGAAAAAGCGTAATGTATAAATATTGAACTGGATTAAACGATACAATTCTAAAATAAGCTAAAACTGCACTTAATGCAAACAATAGTGACAACGTAGTACTAATATAAAGCAAGTATCCCACTTCAAATGATTTTAATTTAATAATTTTGTTTATTAATACTATGAAAAAACATAAAAATATTATTGAATGTAACATAGCAAAGAAAATAAACCCCCACATATAACCAACCTCCATAATAAAAAGCTTAGAACCTGTTCAAAGTACAAGTTTAAGCTTTTTATTATATTATATTACCCAAAGAAAATAATTTGAACTAAGAACAATAGCGAAATAAACCACATTAATGGGCTTATTTCTTTAAACTTACCGGCAGAAATTTTAACAATTACATAAGTCAAAAACCCGAAAATAAGACCGTGAGAAATTGAGTAAAACAACGGCATTGTAATAACTGTTACGCCAAGGGGCAAAAGTTCTTCTAAGTTATCAAGCTTTAAATGCATAATAGGTTCCATCATTAAAAGCCCAACCACAACAAGAGCGGTAGCAGTCGCAAATGCCGGAATTGTTAAAAATATTGGGGAAAATAAAAGGCTTAATGCGAAAAATGCCGCTGTTACCATAGCTGTAAGGCCTGTTCTTCCGCCTTCCTGAACGCCTGCTGCACTTTCAATATAAGTTGTAGTTGTAGATGTTCCTAAAACTGCGCCAACAGACGTTGCCACTGCATCCGCCAAAAGCGCTTGGTCAGATTTTTCAAGCTTACCGTATTTGTCAAGCATTTTAGCTTTGCTGGCAACTCCAGATAACGTGCCGAGAGTATCAAAAACATCAACAAAGAAAAACGCAAATGTAACTGTAAGAAACGCCATAATGTTTTCTCCGCTTGAAAAAGCTTCCTGAAAGCCGGAAAAGCAAATTCCAAGAGTTGGAGCAAGGCTTGGTGGCAATGATACAAGGCTTTCCGGAATAAGAGGAAAAAGCCCAGCTTCAAAATCAATTATATACCAACCGGAGACTTGAGCAATTATGCCTAAAACCCATGTAATAACAATACCAATAAGAAGCGCAGCTTTAACTTTTTTAATTAGTAGAAAAATAGTAATAGCAATACCAATAAGCGCAAGAGCCGGAGCAGCTTGCTTAACATCACCCATTGCAACAAAGGTTGCTGGATCCCCTACTACAACACCGGCATTTTTAAAACCGATAAAAACAATAAACAACCCTATACCTGCACCTACTGCATGTTTAAGCGTAAGGGGGATAGCATTAAAAATTTTCGTTCTTATTCCGCTTAAGCTTAATAAACAGAAAACTAAGCCCTCAGTTAAAACACATGCAAGAGCAAACTGCGGAGAATGCCCCATACCAATAACAACGGAAAACGCAAAAAACGCATTAAGCCCCATACCCGGCGCAAGAGCAAAGGGTAAGTTGGCTAAAAGCCCCATTAAAACTGTACCAATAATTGCAGCTAAAGCAGTTGCCACAAACACAGCTCCCGTATCCATGCCGGAAGCCCCTAAAATATTAGGGTTTACCGCCAAAATATAAGCCATTGTAGCAAACGTTGTAATTCCCGCCCAAAACTCAGTCTTAACGTCAGTACCCTTTTCTTTTAATTTAAAAAAACTTTCTGTTGCAGACATCTAGTTCCTCCTGCCAAATTAAATATTTTCAAACAACAAATTTTTTGGCTTGCGAAAAGCCCAATGGTGATTTTGCTTTTATTCTTATAAATATGGTTTTGCCTTGTGGCACATTAACGGCTTTTATGGTGCTTGACGACACACTTTTCCATTTTGTTTTTTTTGTGTCTGTCAAAACTGGATCTGTTTCACTTATGTCATTATCTTGCACAGCGTATTGCAGGTTTTTAAAAGTAAGTGCATTATCGTTAAGTGTTATTGTAATGTCCATATAATTATCGCCCGGTTTTTTGTTCAGCTTTTCGTTTGGTGTAGTTACAATAGAAACATCGGGTGCATTGGGTGAAACTACAACCTTTACCGACTTTTTGGCTTGGGAATCCGGGTAATCGTCGTTTTCCATTGCCCTAACAAATACATATTCCATTGGGTTGCCTTCTGCAAGCGTTGGGTATGTTTTGCCATTTGGTTCTGCTGGGCATGAAAGCCAGTTCATATCGTTTAAATCGTCCACAACAGGCGCTATTTGAAACTGCAAGCTATTACTATAATCTTTGCTAAAAATAAGCTGTGTTGTTCCTGCAATACCGGATGCCATCGATTTTACGCTTACGCTTGGGGCTTTAGGGGCAGAAATATTCGATTGCGTTAACACAAGGCTGTCAAGCAGCTCACCAGGCTGTTTGTAAGGGCTAACGAGTATGGTATACCCCGCCTTTGCCGATATGCCCAAAACCGTATTTTTGCTTATCTTTTTCCACGTTGGATTTTTGCCTGGTATTTGCACGGCGTACTGATAATTCTTTAAATCACCGTCAAATGAATTCGGATGAAATTCTAAATCTATTGCGGACACCTTTTTACTGCCTTTTTTTACAGTAAAATAGTCGCCCGGTGATGTTTTGATGCCGCCGTTATAAGTCCATTGTGCATATATGGTGCTGTCTTCTGTAAATACAGTGTTTGCAGTAACCTCTATGCCGCCAGTTGCAGCTGTAAACCAACCGTTAAAGTCATGGCTTGTGCGTGTCGGCGTGGGCAGGGTTGCAAGCTTACCATCTGCGTCGGTTGTTCCGCTAGTAGGCGTTACTGCACCGCCGTTAGGGTCAAAGGTGATGGTGATAATGAGGGATGCCGCCGTGACAGCCGCCGTTGGCGCACTTGGAATTGTACCGCTTTCAACGCTAGAGCTAATCTCAATAATTATCGTTTTGCCAATATCGTCCTCGACCACGGTATAAGTAGAAGCCGTACCTTTTTCAACGCCGCCTACTTTCCACGAATAGCTCAGAGTGCCGGAGTTGTTGCCGTCCACAAGTGTAGCGTTCAGTGTATCGCCTACCTTCGGGCTGGTGTTGCTAATGGTTGCCATGCCGGTCAAAGCTGTACCCGCCACAATCTTTAAGTATTTATGTTCATAGTGCCATGTGTATGTGTTGTTTTCTACTGTGGCAGGCTCGCCGCTCACATTCTTGCTCCATGTGGCGGTGTAGGTCGGAATATTGATGATTGGCTGTGTATAAGTCGCGCCATTGTTGGCGATTATCGTGACAGAACTCTCGATATTACAAGGGGTAGCGGTAATGCCTGCAGTTCCGCTCCGAATCAGCCCCACTTTTCCGGAAATTGTTAAAGAGCCTGTGTTAGTAGTAAAGTGGTCGAAGCCGTTGATGCAACCAGTGATATTACCAATCTCCCCAGCGATTATTAAATCGCCTCTAGAGTAGGAAATAGCATCTGTACCACCATCCGAACTGGTATTAGTAATATTGCCCACCGTGCCGGAGATTACGCTGCTGCCACCATCCAAGTTACCGATATTGATGGCATTAAAGTATTCTATAGTGATATCGCCTACTGTGCCGGCTATGTTTAGGGTATCACCTATTGACATGCCATAAGCACTGGCGACAATATTTCCGACTTTGCCGGACTCAGAAATTGTTAAATTACCACCGGCAACAATGCCCGTTCGTCCAGTGATATCGCCGATAACGCCGTTAATTGTTAAATTGCCATTGGATAAAATACCAACGTTTGAACCTATGGCACTTTTGATATCGCCAATCTCACCGTCAATCGTAAGGTTACCGTTTTCCGCAATAATCGCACCGCCGTCACTGCTTATAGATACGCCCGAACCTGCCCCTGTAATTGTAATATCGTCATTGGACAAGAGACTAAGCGTAGGCCAATAGTTTAAGTCCCTGTAGCGGCTATACATTTTGAGCGTGTTGTCTAAGGTAATATTGGTAGCGTCTTCAACGTAAACCGACCAGCCCCCAATCGTGCCATCGCCTTTCAGCGTAAGCGGATCGTTACCAGATACAGTGACCTTCTTATTCGTATGATCAATAGTAAATCTGCCTACGAATTCCTCATCAGTCATGTTTGTATTTATTTGAGCGAAGTCAAGAGTATTCGGGTCTGAAAAAGATGTCACTGCGAAAGCCACCGTCGGCATCACCCCCACCGCCAACATTACTACGAGCAACAGAGACAGAACCTTTTGCAATGGTTTAATAATTTTCATTTCTTTATTCCTCCTCGATTATTTTAGTTGTCGTATACCTATGCTGTCTCCCCGCCGTCAATAGGAATGAACTGCCCTGTAATATAAGAAGCTTCTTTAGATGCCAAAAAGGCAAAAAGCGCCGCAACCTCTTCCGGGCTTGCATGGCGTTTAAACGGAATGCCCTCGTTAACCTTTTCAAGCATTTCATCGGTGTATTCTGCCCTTTGCATTGGCGTAAGCACGTAACCCGGGCAAATCGAGTTAGCCCTTAGCCATGGTGCAAATTCAAGCGCAATTGTTTTTGCCAGCAAAATCACCCCGCTTTTGATGCATTGTAATCGGCATAAAACGGATGACCTTCCATTCCGTTTGTAGAAGCTGTAAACAATATCACCCCGCTTTTTTTCTTTTCCATTCTTTTAATTGCTTCCTGGGAGCATAAAAACATTCCCCCCAAATTAACACGTAACACCTTTTGCCATTGAGAATACTCAGAACCTGTGTTCAATAAGCTGTCACCCGCCTTTGAAAGCAATTATTCCGCCATTCTTTGTTGCGGGGGCTCGACATAATTTTTTTATTATGCCTTCGCCGCCGCGCCGCAAATGGCGAAAAATCGCTGTTTCAAATTCGGGCAACCCATTATTGAACACAGGTTCTCAATTTCAATAAATGGTTTCCTGAAGCCCCACCTGTTATGACAACTTTTTACCGGATAAATCCTTGTAAACTGACATAACAAATCTCTCCCTCTATTTTTAATCATATTAACGCAAATAAATGCAAAAAACAAGTTGTATTTTTAAAAAATCAATGATAAAATTCTACCAAGGAGTTGTATTTTATGACCAAAAAAGATATAATCCAATACTGCTTAACTTTTCCATCTGCCTATGAGGATTATCCATTTGATGACGTTACAACGGTTCTCCGGCATTTGTCAAACAAAAAAATGTTTGCTTTAATTAGCGAAAAAGATGACGAAGTTTACATTGCTGTTAAATGTGATCCATTAAAAGCCGAAATTTTAAGAAGCACATATAAATCCGTAACACCGGGTTACCATTTTAACAAAAAGCATTGGAATACCATTGCTGTTAACGGCGATGCACCGAAACAGGAAATACATGATTGGATAAACGACAGCTTTAACTTAACAAAACCTAAAACAAAAAAGGTTAAACCAAATGACACTGTTTGACAGTATATTTATATTCTCCTTACAGAAAATAATTATTGTATTATTTTTTGAAAGGAGTTTTTTTTATGGCTAAAGATTCTCAAATCGACAAAAAAGAAGTTCGTAAAAGAAAATGCGGTTGCGGCCCAACATCTGCCAATGATGAGCTAGACGGCGAAGGCAGAACTAATAAAAAACAATCAAATAAATAAACTGGTCTTGTTGCTTTTAGATTATATATAAAAACAGGCTTTGCAAATGTTTTGGTTTTTTGTTACTATACTCTCAAGGTGTAAATTTAGAGCCTGTTCAAAGTCTCGCTTTTGAAGCATTTATGAGATAATTTTTTGTTCTGCGAGGAAGTGCCGACGACGCATATTCGTAGAATATATGCTAGGAGGCACTGACGATACAGAACAGAAAATTAGCCATAAATGCGAAAAATGGAGACTTTGAACAGGCTCTTATAACAAAAACTTAAGAGAGGTGTTTTATGAGCATAGTTGAATCATTTGATAATAAAAGTGGCGCAATAATAAACCCCGAACATATTGCAAAGCCTTTAAAAAATTTTCCGGAAACCGTTGTAGTAACTTTCGAAGAAAAATGTTATAACTTAATGATAAAAACGGACGGTGCAGAGAGAATCGGCTCAATGCATGCCGGTCGCATCGTCCCTATACATAAAATTTTATTTAATCAAAAACCTATAGCCTTTTACCATACAATTATGGGTGGAGCGACATCTGCGGCGCTTTTAGAAGAAGTTATAGCAAAAGGGGGAAGGAAAATTCTATTTTTTGGCTCTTGCGGTTCTTTAGATAACACTGTCACTTCAGGCCATTTAATAATACCAACCTCCGCTTACCGTGACGAAGGCGTAAGTTATCACTACGCCCCTCCAAGCGACTATATCGAAGTAAAAACAGCTAATGACCTATCCCAAATATTTACAGAACTAAACATACCCCACGTAAAAACAAAAACTTGGACCACCGACGGAATTTATAGAGAAACTAGAAATAATATGCTTGCAAGAAAATCCGAGGGCTGTTTGGTTGTAGAAATGGAGTGCGCTTCTGTTATGGCTGTTGGGGATTTTAGAAATGTTGAAGTTTACCAGTTTTTATATGCGGCAGACAGTTTATCAGGAGAAAATTGGAATGCCGGAATTTTAACAAATATGCCCCAAAACCTTTATGAAAAACATGTGCGCATTGCATTTGAAGTCGCAAGCAGGCTTTAAGCATAAAATCTTTTTTATTGCCAAAAACAACAGTAATAAGTTATAATAAGCTAATGTATAAAAGCAAGGAGCGAAAATTATGGAAAGAGTACATAAATTCAAGCGAGTACTTGTTGCAAACCGGGGCGAAATTGCAATACGTATTTTCCGTGCCCTGGATGAACTTGGCATTGCAAAAGTGGGCATATTTTCTAAAGAGGATAAATATTCCTTATTCCGAACAAAATGCGACGAAGCCTATATGCTTGACTTAAATATGGGGCCAATTGATGCGTATCTTGATATTGAGGGCATAATCAGAATTGCAAAAGCAAAAAATGTTGATGCTATTCACCCGGGTTACGGCTTTTTGTCTGAAAACCCTAATTTTGTAGAAGCCTGTGAGAAAAACGGTATAACGTTTATTGGGCCAACAAAAGAAACAATGATTGCAATGGGAGATAAAATATCTTCCAAAAATATTGCCATTGCATGTGGTGTTCCTATAATTCCCGGAACGGACGAAGCATTACACGATATTGCCCAAGCCCTTGAAGTTGCAAGAAAAATCGGCTACCCCATTATGCTTAAAGCCTCTAACGGAGGGGGCGGCAGAGGCATGAGAATTGTAAATTCCGAAGCCGAAATGGAGCGTGCTTTTAGCGAAGCCCGTGAGGAGTCCAAAAAAGCTTTCGGAAGCGATAAAATTTTTATAGAAAAATATTTAAGAAATCCAAAACACGTTGAAGTTCAGGTTTTAGGTGATAAATACGGAAATATTGTACATTTGTTTGACAGAGATTGCTCTGTTCAGCGCCGCCATCAAAAAGTTGTTGAATATGCTCCTGCCTTTTCCCTTAAAAACGAAACAAGGCAGAAAATGTTCGACGATGCGATAAAGCTCTCAAAAAAAGTAAATTATGTAAACGCCGGAACTCTTGAATTTTTAGTTGATGAAAATGAAAATTATTATTTTATTGAAATGAACCCGAGAATTCAAGTTGAACATACTGTTACGGAAATGATTACCGGCATAGATATTGTTCAAACCCAAGTTTTAATCGCAGAGGGTTATCCGCTGGATTCCCCAGAAATTAATATAAAACAAGATGTTGTACACACCTTTGGATATTCCATACAATCCCGTGTTACTACCGAAAACCCACAAAACGGCTTTTTGCCGGATACAGGTAGAATTAATGTTTACCGCTCCGGCTCTGGTTACGGCATAAGGCTGGACGGCGGCAACGCTTTTACAGGTGCAGAAATCCTCCCTTATTATGACAGCTTGCTTGTTAAAACAATTTCTCACGACAGAAGCTTTTTAGGCGCTACCAGAAAACTTACCCGTTCTTTAAAAGAAATGCGTGTAAGAGGGGTTAAAACTAATATACCGTTTTTAGTAAACGTTATTAACAACGAAACATTTTTAAGCGGCAGTGCCACAACAAATTTTATTGAGCAAACCCCCGAGCTTTTTAATCTCTTTACTAGCCAGGACAGAGCTACAAAAATGCTTGAATTTATCGGCAACAAAATTGTAAATGACTCAACTGGAGAGAAAAAATATTTTGCAGAAGCAAAAGCCCCAAAAGTTGACAAAACCCAAAAATTTTACGGCATGAAAGACGCCCTTAAAGAGCTTGGTGCAGAAGGCTTATCTAAAAAAATATTAAAAGATAAAAAGCTTTATATTACTGATACAACAATGCGTGATGCACATCAGTCCCTTTTTGCAACAAGACTAAGGTCAAAGGATATGCTTGAAATTGCTCCATATACAAATATGGCAATGCAAAACGCATTTTCCGTTGAAGCATGGGGCGGAGCAACTTTTGACGTTGCATACCGCTTTTTAAAAGAATCTCCGTGGATAAGGCTTACCCAGCTTGCAGAAGCTATGCCTAATACCATGATTCAAATGCTTTTGCGTGCTTCCAATGCAGTAGGATATAAAAATTATCCAGACAACGTTGTAAAAGAATTTATTCATGAATCTGCCCAGGCAGGTATTGATGTTTTCCGTATATTCGACAGCTTAAACTGGCTTGAAAACATGAAACTCCCTATTTACGAAGCCTTAAAAACAGGAAAGCTTGTAGACGGCGCAATTTGTTATACTGGGGATATTTTATCGCCAAACGAAACGAAGTATACTCTTGATTATTATGTTAAAAAAGCAAAAGAAATAGAAAAAATGGGTGCTCACATAGTTTCCATTAAAGATATGGCAGGGCTTTTAAAACCTTATGCTGCTAAAAAGCTTATTGAAGCTTTAAAATCTGAGCTTAACGTGCCTGTTACCCTTCATACACACGATTCAACAGGCAACGGCGTTTCCTCCGTTTTAATGGCGGCAGAAGGCGGCGTGGATATTGTTGACTTGGCAATATCTTCTATGAGCGGATTAACAAGCCAGCCATGCCTTAATTCCGTTGTGGAAGCCCTTAAAAATACTGAACGGGATACAATGTTAAATTCCGAACAGCTTAACGAAATTAGCCGTTATTACGAGGAAGTACGCAAGCTTTACAAGCAGTTTGAAAGCGAAATGAACTCCCCAAACACGGAAATTTATAAATATGAAATTCCCGGCGGTCAATATTCAAATTTATTGGCCCAAGTTAAAGATATGGGAGCGGAACAAGAGTTTGCACATATTAAACAGCTTTATAAAGAAGCCAACGACTTACTTGGAAACATTGTAAAAGTTACTCCGTCTTCAAAAGTTGTAGGCGACCTTGCAATTTTCATGCATACAAACGGTCTTAACAAAGATAACATTTTGGAAAAAGGCAAAGATTTATCTTACCCCGACTCTGTTGTGGATTATTTCCGTGGAATGATGGGGCAGCCTGACGGCGGCTTTCCACAGGAGCTTTCCAAAATTGTTTTAAAAGGCGAACAGCCGATAATTTGCCGCCCGGGAGAGCTTTTACCCCCAGCAGATTTAGACGGAACACTTAAATATCTTATAGATACATACAGACCGGGCTTAACCATGCGAAACTCTGTAAGCCACGCTTTGTACCCCAATGTGTATGACGATTACTGCACTCACCTTAATTATTATAACGACGTTTCCAAGCTTCCAAGCCATATTTATTTTTACGGGCTTGCAAAAGGTGAAGAAACTACAATTCAAATAGACGTTGGCAAGTTTTTAATAATTAAATTTATTGATATTGGTGAGGCAAACAGCCAAGGTAAAAGGATTTTAAGCTTTGAAGTTAACGGCTCTATGCGTGAAGTTGAAATTGTAGACAAATCTCAAGAGCTTAAAGCCGACCATATAATGCAGGCAGACAAAAACAACCCGGATCAAATTGGTTCCCCAATCCCCGGCACAGTTGGCAAAATATTTGTTAAAGAGGGAGATGTTATAACCCCTCAAACTCCATTAATGACTGTTGAAGCAATGAAAATGGAAACTACAATACTTCATAACAAGGAATGTGTCGTTGATAAAGTATTTGTTTCTCCAGGAGAACAGGTTGTTCAAAATGAGTTGCTAATAACATTTAAAGACAAGTAGGAGTATAACATGATAGAAACCGAAAGATTGATTTTGCACCCTCTAAACCCAAACCAGTTAAAGCTCTGGTTAAATGATATTCAATCTTTAGAGCGAGAGCTTAATATTAAATATGATGCAGAACCTTTAGAGGGAATTTTTTTAGAAATTGTTAATGGTCAGCTTGAAGTTGTATTAAAAAATGACAATGACTATCTTTACCACAGCTTTTGGCTTTTAATAAAGAAAGAAAACAGATTAGTTGTTGGAAGCTGTGACTTTAAAAACATTCCTAATGAAAACGGCGAAGTTGAAATTGGATACGGCCTCGGCGAAGCCCACGAACATAACGGGTACATGACCGAAGCAATAAAAGCGTTTTGTGAGTGGGGTTTAAAGCAGAACGGCATAAAAACAATAATTGCCGAAACTGATTCTGATAATATACCATCACAAAATGTTTTGGTTAGAAATGGATTTGAAAAATATAACGAAACTTCCTCTTCCATATGGTGGAGAATAAAATAATAAAAAATACGGGCGCACATATATGTGTGCCCGTCAAATTGTAGACAACAGTATCAGGTTGCCGGCAAGGGCTGTTGCCTGCCTGCGGAACGCATACAATGCGTTCCCTACAAAACCACATTCTAGAGCGTGTTGAATATTGATTAAAACATTTCAAAGCGATGTAAAAACGCCCCTAAATCCGGTCGTTTTTACATTTGAAATTTTCCAAATAAGGATTATTCAACACGCCCTTCTAATGTTCAATATATCATTTTTAAAATATACTCGTAGGGAACGCATTGAATGCGTTCCGCATTCCAAATCCCACTTTGCAAAAGAAAAGAACGATTATAAAAAATAGCTGCCGACAATGGTTGTCGACAGCTATTTTTATTTAGTCATTAATAGCCGGACGAACAGATTTCAAAATTGTTGGTCTTTGAACAACAACCGGTTCGGATGCCGCATTTGGTTTAGCAGCAGTAGTTCTTACTAAAACATACTGGTCTTCGCCTATATTTAAATTATCTACAACTGAAGAATTGAATTTTTTCCACTTTGTAGTTTTAGCCATAATTGTCTCGTTGTCATCGCTTGAAACAATAGCATACTGGAAGCTTTTTACACTCATACCCATAGGAGGTGTAATAGAAATCATCGCTGTATTTTCTTTTGTTCCTTTGAAAATTGAAACGTCAACTTGTGGCTTCGGAAGAGAAACCTGTGCATATACGCCCTTTGAAGGCACAGAATATGGTGTTTCTAATGTTTTACGTGTGCGAGCATATATGTATTCGCCTACATTAGCATTAGAGAATATTGATGCAATTTTGCTTTTTTCAGCAGGGCTTGGGCATGGAGTCCATGTATTGCCTTCTCCAACTTTAAATTCCACTAATCTACGTTCGCTACCATAGTTAAAGTTGATTTTAGTTTTTCCGTTAACCCCTGTTGCTTCTGTAGTAATTTTTATTTTTGGAGCAACAAGAGGAGCTATTTTATTAACAGGAATTTGAACTCCTGCCGTTTCTTTATCAGATTTTGCAGCTCTTAAATAAACATATTGGCTGCCGGAAGCAGAAACGTTGTTAATAACTTCTTTTGAAACCTTTTTCCATGCCTTTTTTGCGCCCGGTTCTGCAACTGCATATTCAAGGGTATTAACCGCTTTACCGTCTGTACCCGGCTTAATAATAAGCTTAACAGAGCCTGCTTTTGTCCCCTGCTCAAATGATAAAACTGCATTTACAGGAGAAATTGTGTATTCAAGTTCAAGTGTATCACTTTCTTTCTCATCAAAGAAAGCTCTTGCTTTAATTTTTGTATCAGCAGTAATTTTTATAGCTCTTGCATATTTAGTGCTTGTATCAGTAACGTCCTTTGGTTCATCATCGTTTGTAGCCATTTCATAACGTATAACAGTTGCGCCGCCAGAAACAGGAGATAAAACAACTTCTGTACCATAAGGAACAGCTCCGCTTAAAACAGTAGTTAAAGGCATTGCAATTTTGTTTTCGTCAATAGAGTAATTAAACACTGCAACTTCGCTTACGTTATTTTCGCCTTTAACCGCAATTGCTTTAATTTGACAAGCACTGTTAATAACGATAGGTCCTGTGTATTTTGTGCTTGAAACAGTAGGCTCAGCAACTTCAGTTTCAGCAATTTCATAATAAATTGTTGCGCCTGGTGTATTTGTGCCTAAAACAATTTTGCTTTCAAGAGCAACAGCAGTGCCTGATGGAATATTGGCAAAAGGAGCTTGAACTGTCTCCGCTTCTCCTAAAGCTGATCTTTCTTCTTTTTTAGCATATTTTTCAGTTATCTTTTTATTAGGAAGTGAAGTTATGTATTGTTCAAAAAGAAGGTCAAGAGAATCAAGTTCCGTTACTGTTTCAAGTTCAGCAAACATAGTATAACCGTCGCCGCCGTTTGCAAGGAAGTCGTTAATGGCTATAGTGTAAACAGTATTAGTATCTTGAAGGTCAATCTGTTTTCCGTCAATAGTAACGCTTACTACTTTGCTTCCTTCGCCCTGCGTTTCGGAATAAACAAAGCTAAAGCCAGATATTTGCGGAAATCTTCCGTCTGGAGTTGGTGCAAATTTAACGCCGTTTTCCAAAGCCGCTTTTAGCTGTGCTGGTGTAATTTTTTTAATTACTAAATAATTTCCAAAAGGAAGAACAGAGTTAATATCACCTTTTGAAAGTTCTCCAACTTTAATATCAGCTCTGAGTCCTCCGCCGTTAGTAAGGGCTAAGTCCGTATCCCCTTGTATTCTCATAGCATCGGCTACAATGTTACCTAAAGCCATTTCAGTGTTTCTAACGCCTCTGTTATCTGCATTAGTACCTCTTACACTTGAAAGTAAAACGTCAGATTCAGCAACAACTGCACTGTAAACATCTAATACAGATTCTTTCATTTCGTCTGCACGTTGTTTTACATCAGCATCGCCTACTATTGAAGCTGTTTCACTTTTAGCAATTTTACTTGCTGTTTTTGATGTAACATTATTATCTTCATCTAATTCAATTTCAACTTTTCCTAAGTTTTCTTGGCTCTGACCTGAACCGGCAATAAGTACTCCGCTAACTGTTTCGTTTGTACTTAAATGGTCGTGCCCGTCTATAATAACAGCAGGCTTAACAGTAAGACTAGGAATAATTGCTTTAATGTCTTCTCTGCTAACATGGGCAACACCCACAATAACTTCAGCGCCTTGGCTTATTAAGCTTGCTATCGCTGAATTAGCAGCCTGGGTATAATCTGTAAACTGAAGAGAAGATACGTTTACAGGGTTTGTAACCATAGGGGTTGTTTGAGTTGATAAACCAAAGAAACCCACTTTTATGCCGTTTACCTCTTTTATTGTTGTTGGAGGTAAAAATGAAGTACCGTTACTTTTCTTAATATTAGCGCTAATAATATCGAAACTTCCCGGCGTTTGTTTTGCATAGTTTGCAAGCTCCAATAGCCTATCGCTGCCGTAGTTAAAGTCATGGTTGCCAGGAACCATTACATCATAACCTGCAAGCTTCATAAGCTCTATTGAGTTTTGCCCTTTATTAATGTTGGCAATGGGCAAACCGTGAATAGTGTCTCCGGCATCAACTAAAATTGCATTTTCAGTCTGGTTTTTAATTGCTGCAATTTTGTCGATACCAATCATACCTTGGTTGTCTGCATTAACCTGATAAATCCTACCATGTGTGTCGTTAGTGTGGTAAATAGTAATGGAAGGAGGTGTTGTGCTAAGCGGCATAATCTGGCTAACGCTATAATTGCTTTCAGCCTTTAATTCTTCCGCTCCAACTGTTACGATCCCAAATGTACTTGTAAAAATAATGGATAAAACAAGTACAAATGTCATCAGGTTGTTGATTTTTTTGAGCATAAAATCTTCCCTTTCAAAATGTATTTGTAACTTATCCATTATAACATATATCTTACAAATTTTGTATTAAATTTTAATAAATTATATCAATTTTCAATGTTTTTATTAAATAAATGTTTTTATTAAATAAATGCTTTTATTAGGTAATATACAACCGGTACAATTATAGCAGGCAGCATATTTCCGACTTTGAAGTTTTTAATATCTAAAATTTTTAGCCCAAGAGCCGTTATTAAAATTCCGCCGACTACTGAAATTGAATTTATCATTTGTTCAGTTAAATATGGTGATATTACCCTTGCAAAAAGTGTTATAGAGCCTTGATATACAAAAACTGTTGCAGAGGAAAACAATACTCCAAGCCCTAGAGTTGAAGCAAAAACAACGCTTGAAACACCGTCCAAAACGGATTTTGCAAACAAAACAGTATGATTTCCCTGTATTCCGGATTCAAGAGCGCCTATAATTGCCATTGTTCCAATACAGTAAACAAGGCTGGCAGATACAAACCCTTGGGCAAAAGTACCGCCGGAAGCGGAAAATTTGCTTTCAAGAAACCGCCCCAAGGCATCAAGTTTGTCTTCAATTTTTAAGAATTCTCCTAAAACACTGCCGATTATAAGGCTTAAAATAAAAAGCATTGGGTTAGCATCGGGCAAAATAAGCTTAGAAATTGAGCCGGATATACCAATAAATACAACCGCAAGACCTATTGCCTGGTTAATTATTTGCTTAAAGCGTTCCGGCAGGTTGTTTTTAATAATAAGCCCTAAAATTCCCCCTGCAATTATAGCTGCCGAATTTACTATTGTGCCTAACATATTTTCTCTCCTTTAATATCGGTGTAACAGTCGGATGTTCTGGCATAATGGAACAAATATTGCTGGGCAAAGCCTGCGTTTTCCCCAAACATATCTATTGCGGTTTTTTCAATTTCAATATCGGAAACGGTTTGCCCTTTAAAATATGCATAAAGCATTATTCTTCTTACCCAAACGTCAATAGGAAACATTTTTTTAACACCGCAGGAAAAAAGCATAACACAGTTTGCAACTTTTTCCCCTACTCCGTTTATTGAAAGCAAATGTTTCTTAATCTCCTCCGGGGTTAACCCGGCAAAATCAGGTATTTGCTCTGCATTCGCTTTTAAAACAGCATCGTATATGTATTTTGCTCTGTACCCAACTTTGCACTTTTCAAAATCTTCTGGGGAAGCATTTTCAAGGGTTTTATAGCTGGGGAAGCAATAATATTCATTTATCTGCTCCCCATATGTTTGGCAAAGCATTTCAACGTTATGGCTTATCCTTTTAATATTACTTCTTTGAGATATTATAAATGATACAAGGCATTCCCAAAAATCTTGATTAAGAATTCTTATTCCGTCTGCATATGTAATGGCTTTTTGCATAATTTCATCATTTTCTGATAATATTCTTTTAAGTTCACCGTAATCCCTATTTAAGTCGAAATAGTTTATCCAAATAATTTCAAATTCTTCCGGGGTGCAGGGGTAAAACTTAAATAAATTTCCGTCTTGCTCTATGTTTAACAATTTGCCGTGAGCAACTATTGTATAATGATTTTCTGTTATTTTTTTATGTCGGAAGCATTGACCGCTTTCTAGTGTTTGTGCTATATTAAAGTCATTAATTTGTAAATGGATTGAATTTCCAATATAATTATAGTCCA
This sequence comes from uncultured Eubacteriales bacterium, assembly GCA_964545475.1. Classification (GTDB taxonomy): domain Bacteria; phylum Bacillota; class Clostridia; order Lachnospirales; family JAISER01; genus CAZJGG01. Next base: position 17,002 of record CAZJGG010000009.1, read on the forward strand.
TATATTCACGTCCTTTGTATATACTAAGTAAAGAGGTTATTATGAGAGAAACCATTTATACAATACCGATTGTAGACGGCTTTAAAGCTGAAAATCAATGCCCCTTTTGCGCAATGGAAAAAAAGCTTGAAGATGATTTTCTACAAATACTTTCAAACAGCGCCTACATGGAAAATGATATACGAAATCTAACAAATTTACAAGGGTTTTGCGAAAAACATTTAAATAAGCTTTATGAAAATAAAAACATGCTTGGTCTTGCGCTTATGCTTCATACTCATTTGCAAACTGTTACTAAAAGCCTTGAAAAAACGCCGAAAGATGTTTCCACTTATTTTGAAAAACTTGTACATTCTTGTTATTTATGTGAAAAAATTGATAAGCAAATGGATAAATATTTTGATGTTTATTTTGCTTTATGGAAAAAAGAGGATAGCATAAAAGAAATGACAAAAAGCTGTAACGGATTTTGCTTTAAACATTTTTCTTGCTTATTAAAAATTGGAGGAGAATATTTAAAAAGTAGTAAACTTGAAGAATTTTATGGTATAATACTAAATGTTCAAAAAACTAGCATAAATAAATTTGAAGAGGAGGTTGACTGGTTTATAAAAAAATTTGACTACAGATATAAAGATGAGCCTTGGAAAAATTCCAAAGACTGCGTTTTGAGAATAACACAAAGAGTTAGATAGGGCTGATTGCTTTATCATTTATTTAAAGGAATGGTTTTATGTTTAAAATTTTAGCCGTTAATCCCGGCTCAACATCAACAAAAATCGCCGTTTATGAAGACAAAACTTTATTGTTTTCAGAAAACATCAGCCATGATGCAGCAGTACTGTCGAAATTTAATAAACTTTATGACCAGCAAGAAATACGAAGAGAATTAATTTTGAATTGTCTTGAACGGCATGGTGTAATTTTAACAGAGCTTTCTGCCGTTGTAGGTCGAGGCGGTTTGTTGCCTCCTGTAAAAGCTGGCGCTTATTCTGTTAACGACGTTATGCTTGAATACTTAACATCAAAAAATGCCCTTGAACATGCTTCAAATTTAGGAGCGGTTCTTGCCGATTCTATTGCTTCTCCCCTTGGTATCCCTGCTTATATTTATGACAGCATATCAGTTGACGAAATGGAGCCTGTTGCAAAAATTTCTGGGCTTATGGATATGGAGCGTTTTTATATCGGGCATAAGCTAAACGTTCGTGCAACCGCTATGAAATATGCTGAAAGCATTAATAAAGGCTTTAATGATACAAGTTTAATTATTGCGCACTTAGGCGGAGGAATTTCAGTTTCTTACATAAAAAACGGTAAGATAGTTGATATTGTTTCAGACGACGAAGGTGCTTTTTCTCCCGAGAGAACAGGGGGGTTACCTATGTTTTCTCTTATAAAATACATTACCGAGGAAAGGCCAACAGAAGCAGAAATGTTTAAGATTGTTAAAACAAAAGGAGGGCTTTACTCCCACCTTGGAACTAATAACTGCCTTGAAGTTGAAGAAATGATAGAAAGCGGCAACGAATACGCAAGGATTGTTTATAACGCCATGGCTTATAATATATGCAAAACAATTGGGCGGTTTATGGGAGTTTGTGGTGGAATTTGTGATGGAATTATAATAACAGGTGGCATTGCCAATTCCGAAATGCTCGTTATCCAAATAAAAGAATATTTAGGCAATGTTTTTCCAATAGTAGTTATGCCCGGGGAAAATGAAATGGAAGCGCTTGCTTATGGCGCTTTAAGAGTTTTAACCAAAGAAGAGGACGTTAATATATTCAATTACGAGGAGTAGTATATTAATGAAAAAAAACATACTATATTTTTTATGTACAATAATCGCAATTATTATAACTGTTGCCCTTCTTATGTACAATAATGCATTAAGAGCTAGTTTATCCGCTACTGCCTGCACAACGCTTAACGAACTTATGGAACAGCAAAAATTAACTTTTTTATCAAACATTGACGGGGAAATCGCTGTTATAAACACTTTAGCCGACGTCATTTCAAAGGAAAAAGTATATAAAGACAAAGACGAAACCTTGGAATTTTTAATAACCGCTGCTAAAGACAGCAAGTTTAAACACTTAACCCTTGTGGATAAAAACGGTATAGGCATTACAAGCTTGGAAGCCGAAATTGATATTTCTCAGCGTTCCCATTTTAAAGAAGCTCTTCAAGGTAAATATTCAATTTCAGACCCTATAGCATCTTTAGTAGACGGTACAATAATTGTTGCCATTGCCACCCCTGTTTTAGATGATGGAAATGTAATCGCTGTTCTCGTTGGTACTTATGAAACTAAAACTCTTTCCAATTTATTTTTCCCTATGTTTGGTGGACAAGGTTATGGTTATATATGCGACCTTGAAGGAAACCTTATAACAAAAGCAAAAATGCAAAAAAACGGCGTTGATAATAATGTTTTGGATTACTTAAAAACAGTTAAAGTTTCCAGTAAGGATAACTACAATACAATAATCCAAAATATGCAAATAAGCGAAAAAGGGCATAGCGTATTTTTTTATGAGAATACAAAAATGCTTATGCATTATTCGCCTCTTGGCATAAACCAATGGTATATCTTCGCTTCCGTACCTGAAAATGTTATTGCAAAAGAAGCAAATTATTTGTTAAGACTTTCACTAATTCTTACGTTTCTTATAGTTTTTTTGTTTATAGTTTTAATCTTTCAAATCATCTCCATGCATAGAAAACATTCGGCAGTTCTTTACAAGAAAGCTTATTTTAACGAGCTTACCGGCAGCCCTAACTCTTTAAAATTTAACGAAACAGCTACAACTCTTTTAAAGCAGAACCCTAATTCTAAATATACAATTATACGTTTTAGCATTGAAGGGTTAGATTTTATAAATGAAATTTTCAGTTATACAACAGGGGATACAGTTATAAAAAGCGTTGCAAAATCTCTTGAAAGCATTTTAGATTCTAAGAAAGAATGTTATGGGCATATTCATGCAGACAGATTTATTGTTTTAGTTAATTGCAACACAGTTAATGATACGAAAGAAAAGCTAATAAAGTTTGAAATCGTTTTTACAACGTTAATACAAGGTCTAATGTCTTATAAAGTAAAATTTGCATACGGTATTTATACTATCGAAGAAGGCGAAACAGATATTGTTTCTATAACAGAAAAAGTTTCTTTTGCATACCACACTGCAAAAAAGAACGAAAGAATAGAAAACCGTATACAATTTTATGACAGCAAGCTTAAAGAAGAGCTAAGGCTTGAGCGTGAAATTGAATCCAGAATGGAACAGGCGCTTGCTGATAAGGAATTTAAAATGTTCTTGCAGCCAAAATATACTCTGGCAGATGAAAAACTTGCCGGTGCGGAAGCATTAGTGCGCTGGTGGGTTGGCGGAAACTTTATTATGCACCCAACTAATTTTATTCCTATTTTCGAGAAAAACGGTTTTGTAACCCAGCTTGATATGTATATGTTTGAACAAGCTTGCATGTTTTTAAGAAGAAAAATAGACGAAGGTTGTAAACCAATTACTATATCCGTAAACTTCTCAAGGCTTCATTTGCTTATAGATGATTTTGTTGCAAAACTCACCATTATTGCAGATAAATACAACCTTGACCACAGCCTTTTGGAAATTGAAATTACAGAATCTTCTATGGTAGGAAATGAGGATTTGCTTTTAAAGGTTTTAGGGCAGCTCCACGACCAAGGCTTCACCCTTTCTATGGACGACTTTGGTTCGGGTTATTCTTCTTTAGGGCTTTTAAAAGAAATACCTATTGACGTTGTTAAAATTGATAAAAGTTTTTTTGAAAATTCTAACGAAACCGAACGGGAAAGAATTATTATATCAAGTGTTGTTGATATGGTAACAAAGCTTAAAATCCACACCGTCGCCGAAGGTGTTGAAACTAAAGAACATATAGACTTTTTAAAAGGAATCGGCTGCGAAATTGTACAAGGTTATTACTTTGCAAAACCTATGCCTTTTGAGGAATTTGAAACCAAGATTATGGAGAGTAATTAGTATGTGCAATATTTAAGGCAACCGCTAAAAACCTGATTTGTCCGCTCTTATTGTCCCCTGTTTTATACAGGGGAATTCTATTTTCTCTTAATAAAACTTTTATAATTCTATGCACTTGCTACAGTGAAAAAGAAAACTAAACATGGACACTAAACATGGAAACCAAAAAATACTGTAAGCACTACATATAGTCATCCTCTCTTACAACATCCACTCATACTGCCGTCTCGCATACAATATCCTACGAATTTGCACAGTATCGCCTTTTACAACGTAAAACACAATGTAGTTATTCACAATCAAAGTTCTATATCCACGCAATCTAAGCTGTGTATCCTTTGCCAGCGGACAACGCTCTGGCATTTCTTGCAGACTTCCCATTTTTTCAAGTATTAAGTCATAATACTTTATCGCCGCTTGTGGTGATAATGTATTAACATAATCTACTATAGCCTTTAAATCGCTTTGGGCGGTTTTATAGATTTTTATTTTATACATTACCCACCACATCTGCTCTTAATTTTTTGGCAAACTCAAAAAAATCCTCGCCTTCATCACCGTTTGCAATTTCAGCTTCTGCTTCTGCAAGTTTGGCATAAAGTTCGAGCTGTGCCTGCTGTCTTTCATAAACCTCAAGACTCATAACAACCATATCACCAATTCCGTTTTTGGTAATAAAAACAGGCTCACGAGTTCTACGGCAAAACTCACTAATTTCATTTGAGCTATTTCTCAAATCGGTTATTGGTCTAATATTTGGCATAATAACATCTCCCTAGCTAACTTATTTACAGCGTTGTTATATCATAATTACGAGAGTTTAGTCAAGTAAATTTTGATATATCCGTTTCAAAAACATAGCTAAAAAATCCTGCTCCGGCAACCGGAACAGGATTTTTTATCTAATCTTATCATATTTTTTTAACTCATCAATTAGCCCGGGGTTTTTTATTTTTATATGGGTTCCCTTAACCCCCAGCGAACGGCACTCTACAAGACTTCCGCTTTCAAGCTTTCTAAGGGCATTTACAATTGCGGAGCGTGTTATGCCGGTTTGCTTGGAAACACTGCTGGCAATTATAATCCCCTCGCTTGCACCAAGCTCTTTGAAAATTGCGACAGATGCTTCTATTTCTCTGTAAGACATTGCCGCTAAGGAATTTTTTACCGCATGGTGCTGGCTTTTTCTTGAATAAGATTGCTGTACAGTTAACCTGCTTAATAATATTCCCAAAATAAGCTCAGCGGTTTTTAAAACCGTTTTATTTTCTTCGGAAATTTCATTTTCCGTAAATATGTAAGCGGCGGCAAGCCGCTCTCTGTGTGCAATAATAGAAATTACACAGGCATATGTGTTTTCTAAACCAAATGACTTAAGGGAAATGTTATATCCGCTTGTTTTAAGTTTTTCAATAACATTGCGCTCAACGATTATATCGCTACTTATTTCGGCAAACACCCGCATTTCGCTGTCCGTAAGAGTAACGGAAGCATTCAGTCGCTGTGAAAGCTTTTTGCATATTTCTTTTATAATCTCAAGGGTTGCGTCGTTATGTTTAATAAGATGACTTAATTCATTAATAAAATCAGATAAATCATTCATCCGCTTCCTCTTCTTTTTCCTTCAAAAAACCGCACTTTTCAGCGGAACATACAATATTTTTGGCTTTTTCAAGCAAATATTCGCCGCAATTGGGGCATTTTTCTCCTGTAGGCTTATTCCAAGACATAAACTGGCATTCCGGGTTTTGTTCACATCCAAAAAATTTTCTGCCCTTCTTAGTCTTTTTAATAAGCACCTTACCTCCGCAAAGAGGGCAACTTACGCCTGTATCTTCAAAAAACGGTTTAGTATTACGGCATTCCGGAAAGCCGGGGCAAGCAAGAAATTTGCCAAAACGCCCGAATTTAATAACCATATTCCTGCCGCAGTTATCGCATAAAACGTCGCTTACTTCGTCTTCAACTTTAACATTACCGACTTTTTCTTCCGCTTCAACAATTTTTTGATGAAATGAGGGGTAAAAACGGCGAATCAGCTCTTTCCATGCAAGCTCGCCCTCTTCAACTTTATCTAAATCCTCTTCCATTTTTGCGGTAAAATCTATATCCACAATTTCTTCAAAATTATTTTTAAGTATTAAATTTACAACTTCTCCAAGCTCCGTGGGATAAAAAACTTTGCTTTCCTTAACAACATATCCCCGGTTAACAATTGTTGATATAATAGCGGCGTATGTGCTTGGTCTGCCTATTCCAAGCTCCTCCATTGTTTTAACAAGCATAGCTTCGGAATACCTTGCAGGAGGCTGAGTAAAATGCTGTGCGCTGTCAGTTTTTTTAAGGTCTAAGTTATCTCCGTCTTCTAAAACAGGAAAAGCGGCAATTTGCGCTTCGCTTTCTTCTCCATCATCCTTATTGCTGTAAACAGCCAAAAACCCTTTAAACACAAGCTTAGAACCGCTTGCACGGAAGTTATGTTTTTCTCCGGCAATTATTTTTACGCCTAAAGTATCATATCTAGCCCCGGTCATCTGGCTTGCAACAAACCTTTCCCATATAAGCTTATAAAGCTTGTACTGGTCTTTTGAAAGAGATTCTTTTATATCCTCCGGGGTTCTTAACGTTGATGTTGGGCGTATAGCCTCGTGGGCGTCTTGTGAGCGCCCTTTTGCTTTGTGCTCGGTTTTTGTCTCGTTGGCGTATTCGCTTCCGTATTTGTCCAAAATATACGCTTTCACTTCGTCATATGCTTCGTCGGAAATTCTCATGGAATCCGTACGGATATATGAAACAAGCCCTACTGTCCCCTCGCCTTTTATGTCAACACCTTCATAAAGCTGTTGGGCAAGCATCATTGTTTTATATGTGGCAAACCCCAAAAGCTTTGATGCTTCCTGCTGTAATGTGCTTGTCGTAAAGGGTTGAACCGGCTTTCTTGTTCTTGTTCCCTTTTTTACTTCTTTCACAATAAATTTTGTGTTTTTTATATCATTGCAAACTCCGTCTGTTTGCTCTTTTGTTTTTAATTCTTCGGTATATTTTGCTGTAAAGCTTTCTTTGCCTTTACTTAACAAAACCTCTAAAGTCCAGTATTCCTGGGGTATAAAGCTTTCAATTTCCGCTTCCCTGTCGCAAATCATTTTAAGGGAAACAGACTGAACCCGGCCTCCGCTAAGACCTTTTTTAACTTTTTTCCATAAAAGAGGGCTTATTTCATAACCTACGATTCTGTCAAGCTGTCTTCTTGCCTGTTGGGCGTTAACTAAATCCATATCTATAGCTCTGGCTTCTTTTATAGACCTTTTAACGGCATTTTTAGTTATTTCATTAAATGTTATCCTGCTAGTGTTTTTATCGCTAAGCTTTAAAGCGTGCATTAAATGCCAGCTAATAGCTTCGCCCTCACGGTCAGGGTCAGTTGCAAGGTATACTTTGTCGGCAGTTTTTGCTTCCTTGCGAAGCTTTGCCAATATTTCCCCTTTACCTCTAATTGTTATATATTTAGGCTCATAATCGTTTTCTATATTTATTCCAAGCTCGGATTTAGGCAAATCTCTTACATGACCTACCGAAGCTTCAATTTTATATGAACTTCCCAAAAATTTTTTTAAGGTTTTTGCCTTTGCGGGTGATTCGACAATCACCAGGTTTTTTGCCATTTCTTATCCTCCATTTTTATAAGTTGTACAAAAAATTGTACAACCTCTATATTCGGGCATATCTTTGCCCGGGAAGCTTTCTAACAAACTTATCCATTTCCAGAAGCGTAAGCGCAGAACTTACTGATTTAATGTCTATTCCTGTTTGCGCTGCAATTTCCTCTGGGCTAACGCTTTGCTCCGAAACAGTATTATATATTAAACGCTCAACCGGCAATAAAGTTTCCAGCCTTTTATCTTGCATATTAATTTCACTTTTATTATCGTATTTTATTCCTAAATTATTTAAAACGTCCATATAACTTGATACAGGTATTGCGCCTTGCTTTATAAATTCGTTTGTGCCTTCGCTTAACTTACTTGTAATATTGCCCGGAACAGCAAACACTTCCCTGCCCTGCTCCAAAGCTTGGTCTACCGTTATATTAGTTCCGCTCTTTTTAGCCGCTTCAACAACTATTACTGCAAGGCTAAGACCGCTTATTATGCGGTTTCTCATAGGAAAATGGGCAGGAAGCGGCTTGGTTTTCGGTGGGTATTCCGAAACTATACAGCCGTTTTCGATAATTCTTTTTTTTAAATATTTATTCTCCGGGGGATAACACACGTCTGCCCCACAGCCAAGCACTGCAATGGTATACCCTCCTGCGTCAAGGGCACCTCGGTGAGACTGGCTGTCTATACCTCTTGCCATACCGCTTACAATACAAACTTTTGAAAATGCTAAATCTCTGCTAAGTGTAAATGAAGCGGTAAGCCCGTATTCCGAGCATCGCCTTGCCCCGATTATACCAACTTTAGGTATCTCTTCCGGTGGCAAATGCCCTAAAACGTACAAGCCCATAGGAGGATTTTGTATATTATTTAAATAAACGGGAAAATCTTTGTCAAACCTAGAGATATAACCCATTTCCAAATCTTTAAGTTCTTGTATATAAGATTCAATTAGTTCTAAGCTTCGGTCTTTACAAATTGCATCAACAGTTTTCTCGTCAATCATTTCGGAAGATAAAAGTTCTTCCCTAGAGGCATTAAAAATCTCTCGGGCATCTTTAAACCGCGAAAAAAGTATGTCCATTTTTCTAGAACTCATACCGCTAACCCGGCTTAGCCATAAATAGTACTTTATATCTTCCATAGTAAATTCCCCCATATATTTTTATACTAACATATAAAAATAAAACAAGCAATAGAATAAAAAACCGAATTTTGTCGAATAAAAAATTTTTTTATTCTATGTGAGTACAGCTGTACATTTAAAATCGCTCTAGAATATAGACATTTGACTTTTTATGTATTACAATCTAAGCTGGTTAATGGAATTAGTTGTTAAATTGTTGTAGTATATTATAGGTTGTGTTATTGTTATTATATAATTAGGGGTGGGGAATAGTGAGAAGAGGGAAAAAAATTACTTTTGTAATCTTTTTGATTTTTCTATTGATTTTCTTTATCAATTTAATTCCAGAAAAACTAAACTTACCACCAATAGATAGCTTTAAGCTGGTGATTTATAGTAACGATTCGAGTATTGATTTAGAAGGTGCTGAAAAGGAAGAACTGTATGAAATATTAAATAATATAAGATTTGCGTGGAGACCGCTCAAATCAACACCTGACAGATTCCAATCTGGCGAATACATAAGCGTGCTTGGAAGAGATGGATATTTTTTTATTATAACTGTTTGTTCAAAATGCAGTGAGATTAATCACTTTGGACATTTCGCATTTATCAGCCAGTATAAAGGTATACATGATGTTGATAGGGTTATTATTAATGATAAAGAGCTAGTGGAGTTTTTAAAGAAATATTATTAATTAACTTCAATAAATACAATTTCATAATCTCTTTGAGGTGGAAAATTCATGAACAGATGTAACATTCCAAAAACGGAATTTTGTCAATATATATATTTTTTTATCCCCAAACGTTAAAATTGAATTAATCTGGGGTTACCTAGATATAATAGGAAACAAAAGGGTGATTGTTTATGTTTCCGAAAAAAATATATTTTGAAAAAGCAATAGAAGATTATCAGTTAGGCAGAGAGTTGCTTTCAAAATACAGCGATAAGCCTCAAATACAAATAGAAAACCACAATAATATTTTCGAGCTTAGAACAAGGCCAAATTCGGATTTTGTTGAAATGAAGGATTATTTGATTATTGGCGTAAGGAAAACCCATAAGTACGTGCCAAACAATAAAATTTCTAATTTTTTAGTGCCTTATACCTCTTCAGGGTGCAGTGCTATGTGCTTGTACTGTTATTTAGTTTGCAACTATAACAAATGCTCATATTTAAGAGTTTTTGTAAATAAGGATTATATGCTTTCAAGGCTTATAAAAAAATCCAACGAATTTGACAGCTCATATGTATATGAAATTGGCAGCAACAGCGATTTAATTTTAGAAAACATTATAACCGGAAATCTAGTTGAAACAATTGAAGAGTTCGGAAAAAAGGGCAAAGGTTGCTTAACTTTTCCTACAAAGTTTTCAAAAGTTGACGATTTGCTGTCTCTTAATCATAATGGGAAAGTTATTTTCAGAATGAGCGTTAACCCAGAAGAAATAATCAAGCTTGTGGAAATTGGTACTTCAAGACTGTTAAGTAGAATAAACGCATTAAACGATATGTGCGAAGCAGGTTATCAAGTGGGAATGCTTATTGCCCCGGTTGTTATGATTGACAACTGGAAAGAGCATTATTTAAGCCTTTTGGACGAGCTTTCTGAAAAACTAAGCCAAAAAGCAAAATCTTCAATGTTTATTGAAGTAATATTTATGACATACAGTTATATACACAACGCCATAAACGAACAAGCCTTCCCAAATGCCGTCATGCTTTATAACAAAGAGCTTATGACAGGGCGAGGCAGGGGCAAATATTGCTATAAGCCCGAATACCGCAGGGAAGGCGAAGAGTTTTTGCGTACTGAGATAGCTAAAAGGTTCTCAAACACACCAATTTCTTATATTGTTTAAACTACTGTTTATACATTGTTTCAATTTTCTCTAAAATTTCATTATCCAAAGCAAGAATTTTGCAAATATTAAGTGCATCTCTTGGTGGGTCTTGTTTTCCGTCGGTTTTTACTAGGCGGTAGTCCATATGTTCCGCAATATAGTCAATGCCGTTTAAAGGGTTTTTCCGTATATGGTCGCTTAGCGCTTCCAAATTAAGATCTTTAAGCCCGGCAACTTGGTAATGCTTAAATTCTGAGCTCACAACATTATCATAATGGGTTGTTATAACAGCTATGCCGTTTTGACTGTTTAAATACGTTGCTACAGCTTTTACAATTATTGCCCCCTCTTCCGGGTTTGTTCCTCTGGCGAATTCGTCAAGGGCAATAAGAGAAAAGGCGGTTTTGCTTTTATTAATTATTTCATTAAACCGCACAATTTCCGCTCCAAATGTCGATAAACCTTTACTTACAGACTGTAAATCTTCTGAAATCAGGAAAACATCGTCAAAAAGTGGTATTTTGGCATAATCACAAAAAACATAAAAACCAAGCCTTGAAAGCAAAACATTAAGCACGGCGGTTTTTACTGCAACACTTTTGCCACCCATGTTTGCCCCTGTTATAATTGCCGTTCCTTTTCCAAGCTCTATTGAAACCTTTGCAAAGGATTTGCCGTTAAGCCTTAAAATGCTTGCAATCTCCGGGTTTAACATGTTTTCAAGCATCAACCTTGGCTGGTCTGTTATTTCTGGGCAAACCGCCTTATATTTTATTGCAAGCAAAGCCTTTTGAATTAAAAAGTCCAGCTTGCCTAAGTTGTCTATATTTTCAAAAAGTGTAGGAATAAAAGGTGTAAGCTTCCTTGACAGGTCTTTTTTAATTTCTGTTTCCTCGGCCTCTTCCAAAGCGACAATTTCTGACCGCTCTATTTGAAGCCTTTCTATTTTAGGTCTTTCAGTTTCCGTATGTAAAAGCCCTTCAATTTTTGCTTTTTCAAGCCTTATTTCCCATAACTTTTGAGTATATTTTTCGCTTATAGAAAAAGGAGCAGTTCTTTTTTTGTCCGGGTCTAAAATATCCAGAGCGTCTTCTGTTTCAGTAAAATAAACATTTTTAAAACGGCATATATCATTAACAATTTTAAATTCCTGAATAAATTTATAAAATGTGAGAAGAAAGTTCTTCATTTCAAAAAGCTCAATTTCGCTTAGGTACGAAAGCTGGCATTTTTTAAGAGCATTTCTTATGTTTTTAAAGCGCATTAAAAGCCGCCTTAAAGCATCTATTGAGTTTTCCTCTAAATAGTTTATTAAGGCGTTTAAGTTATAATAACACTCCAAAAGTTTTTCTTTATCTCCGCTTTTATAAACATCCATGTTTTTAATTTTTTCAGTCCCAAAAGGAGAATCCGGGGAAAGCTCGTTAATTATAAAATTTAACCCTACTGCTTTTTTCAATTCGTAATCCATTTTGCCCTCCCTTTTATGATTTAACATTAAAAACAGATATATTAACAACTTCGCTCATTTTTTCCAGAAATCCGTTTTTGTCAAAGTGGTTGCCGTAAGCCGAAACAGGGTTAACCGTTAAGGCAATTACGTTTATTTTTTCTTTTACAAAAACTTGCGCCCCTTTTATTTTAAGCTTTTCATATGTCAGCTTAGAGGCAAAAATTTTACTGCTGTCTTCAACTATTATTTTAACATCCATAAGCTTTATATTTGACATGATAAGCTTAGACAAAAGTGTGTCTGAAATTGCGCCTTTTAAATAAATGTATTTTATTTCGGCTTTTACTGGTTTAAACTCCGCGAGGTTTAGCGGTATTACTTTATTTTCGTCATTGCTAATAATTAAAACTTTTTCATCATATATGCCCAAATCCGGCAAATCCCCCTCAAATTGAGGGAGCATAAGCATATTAAGGGTATGAGCGGTTTCTTCTACAACTGTGTTAATATCTGTGTGGAGCGAAGCACCTGTGCATAAGATTGTAGCATCTGTTACAGAAGGGCTTGCCATAGTTTTGCGGCTTATTGCGCCGTCTACAAAAACTTTTTTTACGCCAAACTGTTTAAAATCGTCGCAAATTCCCTTAATTTGGCTGTTTATAGAAGCACCGCCAATTTGGACATATCCGCCGCTTAAAGAGTTTACAAAAACAACTTCCCCCATTGGAGTGTTAATTCCTGTGGTCATTAAAATTTCTTTCGTAATATCAGATTTTTCCAAAAGCTGGGCTGCCGTTGCAATAACTGTTCCTTTAAGCACATAAATTTCCGGCTTTTCTGTGCTTGTAACAATGTCTACTGATTCTCCGTCTCGCCCAATGCTTGTTAAGCCGATTTTTTCCCCTGCTTTAAAAAGCTGCCTGCAAATTTCGTTTAAAACTGTGGTCTTTCCGGCGTTTTTAGCCATGCCTATTATGGAAATGCTGTAATAGGGCTTTATTAAATCAATTAATTCCGGCCTCATGTTATTCTCCTATAATAATATCTCCAACAAGATATGTTACAGCGTGCCCGGCAATTTTAACTCTGTTTCCTGCAAGCTCGCTGTAAAGAGTTCCGCCTCTTTTAGAAATTTGTTTGCTTACAAAGCTTGTTTTGCCGGTTACACGGTGCCAATAAGGAACCATAAGCGTTTGGGCGGAGCCTGTTACTGGGTCTTCGTCAATCCCAATTTTAGGTCCGAAATATCTTGCCACAAAATCTACCTTATCACTTTTAGAGGATACGATGATGCCCTCCAAGTCAATATTTTTTAATTTTTCATAATCATATGTAATATCCTTTATTTTTTCTTCGCTGTCGAAAATAAATAAATAATCAAAGCTACCTTTTAAAATTTCAATAGGTTTATAATTAAAAACGTCGATATTTTCCGATAAATCTATTTTTTCCGTTTTATTTACTGGGAAATCCAGTTCATACATGCCGTTTTTTCTGATAACTTTTATTATACCGCTTTTAGAGTCGAAAACTAGGGATTCCTCTTCTACCTTTTCATGATTAAAAAGAGCATGAGCCGTTGCAAGAGTTGCATGACCACATAACAAAACTTCGCTTGTTGGAGTAAACCAGCGGATTTCTCTTTTTCCATCTTTGCATATGGCAAAAGCAGTTTCGCTCATGTTGTTTTCTTCTGCAATTTTTTGCATTAAATCATCTTCAAGCCAATTTTCTCCCAAAATTAAAACACCCGCCGGATTACCGCCGAATACGTTCAGTGTAAATGAGTCGATGTGATAAAACTTCATAAAATGCCTCCTTTGTATTTTAACACCAGTGCAAAAACTTGTCCCATTATTAAATATAGGTTCTAAATAATTAAGTACAATTATGGTAACACTAAAGCAAACAGATAAGGAGTGAATATGATGATAGATGTAACAAGCCTCGGTTTTTTTAATGAAGCTGAAGAACCTGAAAATACTGAGCCTGAAAAGCAGCAGGAAGCAATGTCTTCTCCCCCAACAGATACAATAAAAGAATACGGAATGTCTTTAAATAACTATAAAAATCCTTTAGGTAACATTTCATTTATTACAATAATCGGACAAATTGAGGGACACATGGTTTTACCGCCTCAAAACAAATCTACGAAATACGAGCATGTCATCCCTCATCTTGTAATGGCAGCCGAAAACCCTGAAATTGAAGGGCTTTTAATACTATTAAACACTGTAGGCGGAGATGTTGAGGCAGGGCTTGCTATTTCGGAACTTATTGCCGGTTTTGGAAAGCCAACCGTATCTCTTGTAATAGGAGGAGGGCATTCCATAGGTGTTCCTCTTGCTGTTGCGGCGGATTTTTCTTTTATCGCCCCCTCGGCAACTATGACAATACACCCTGTAAGACTAAACGGAATAGTTATCGGAGCGCCTCAAACTTATGATTATTTTGATAAAATTCAAGAGCGTGTAATTAATTTTATAGTAAGGAATTCAAAAATTACAAAAAAACGCATAAGACAACTTATGCTTGATACTGAAAAACTGGTGCTGGACGTTGGCACAATATTAATCGGCGAAGAAGCCGTAAGGGAAAAGCTTATTGACGCAACTGGGGGAATAAACGATGCCCTTGACAAACTTTTTTCATTAATCGCTGAAAACAGAGACAAAGAAAAAAACTAAACCCCAATCTCCCTGCCGATTTCTAAAAATTCTTCTTCGGGAATAGTTATAAAAATATTTACAAGTTCTTCGTCAAGCTGAGTCCCTGCGGATTCTTTAATTATTAACATTGCTTTTTCAAAAGGAAACTTTGGTCTGTAAATTCTATTTGTAAAAAGCGCAGAGAAAGTGTCGGCAACGGATATTATTTTGGCTTCAATTGGAATTTTTTCTCCCGAAAGCCCCATGTATCCATTGCCGTCTATACGTTCGTGATGATAAAAAACCCAGTCGCTTATTTCTTTAAAACTTGTGTCATCTAATATAATTTTACCGTTTTTGGGGTGGCTTTTCATAAGCTCCCACTCAAATTCATTAAGTGCTCCCTCTTTGTTTAAAACTGCATCGGGAATAGATACTTTTCCAATATCATGAAGCAAAGCCGCATCTAAAAGCTTTGCTTTATTTATTTGCTTTTTTTCTTTTACAGGCAAATATTCAAAAAACAATTCAACAATTTTATAAACATGCTGAGAATGCCCTTTTGTATAAATATCTTTCATTTCAATAACATTTACAAGGGTTTTCATTACTTCCAGTGTTTTTTCGCTTATAGATCGGTTCATTTTTTTCTGCACAGCAATCATTGTTAACACAAAAATAGAGCCGAAGAAAAAAACAATTGCTGTAATAATTTCTGCATAGCTAATTTTAGGAGATTTATAAAGCATTACGGCAACAGCAATGTAACCTGCCAAAAACATATACATAAGCGTTAAGAAAAGCTGGAAAATAGTAGCGTTAGTCTGCGAACTATTATAAGTTTCCAATTTTCTTGATAATAAAATTTTATAAAAATTAAAAATACTTATAATCATTATTAAAGAACCTAAAATTATTAAAACAAAAGAAAGTGATTTCATAAAAGCCCTCTTAAGCATCAATTTTTTAAACAAAAAGCCCTGCAAACATATTCGTTTGCAGGGCTCTGAGGCTTTAAACCAAGGCGCCACTCGGATTTGAACCGGGGATAAAGGAGTTGCAGTCCTCTGCCTTACCACTTGGCTATGGCGCCGTATACAAACGTTCGCCCCTCACGCTAGAACATTATACTTTCTTTTTTCTATTATGTCAAGAAAAAAATAAGATATAAACAAAAATTTATAACTTTACTTTTTTTTGTAATTTTGCTATACTTGTTTGGATTACATATTTATGACATATCTTAGCACCGAAACGTAAAAAGTGTAGGCAAAAATACCACTTATGATTGTAAAAAGGAGGATATTTTTATGAAATCTGACATCGAAATCGCTCAAGCCGCTACATTAAAGCCAGTAAAAGAAATCGCTGAGTCCTTGGGATTTTCCGAAGACGACTATTCGCTTTATGGTAAGTACAAAGCTAAAGTTGACCACAGGCTTTTGGCAAAATATAAGGATAAACCTGATGCCAAAGTTATATTGGTTACAGCAATAAGCCCTACTCCTGCTGGCGAAGGAAAAACTACTACAACTGTTGGTCTTGGAGATGCGCTTAATAAGCTTGGCAAAAAAATAATGATTTGTTTAAGAGAACCTTCTCTCGGTCCTGTTTTCGGCGTTAAAGGCGGTGCCGCAGGCGGCGGATACGCTCAGGTTGTTCCTATGGAAGATATTAACCTGCACTTTACAGGGGATTTGCACGCTATGACCGCTGCTAACAATTTGCTTGCGGCTATGATTGATAACCATATTTATCAAGGCAATGAACTTAATATCGACCCAAGACGTATTGTTTGGCGCAGATGCCTTGATATGAATGATCGTCAGTTAAGAAGCGTTGTTGACGGCCTTGCTGGCAAAGCAAACGGAACTCCTCGTGAAGACGGATTCGATATAACTGTGGCT
This sequence comes from uncultured Eubacteriales bacterium, assembly GCA_964545475.1. Lineage (GTDB taxonomy): Bacteria > Bacillota > Clostridia > Lachnospirales > JAISER01 > CAZJGG01. Next base: position 33,675 of record CAZJGG010000009.1, read on the forward strand.
TCAGAAATTATGGCTGTATTCTGCCTTTCTAACAGCTTAACAGAGCTCAAAGAAAACCTTTCCAGAATAGTTATCGGCTACACAAGAGATAACAAACCTGTAACTTGCGGGCAAATTAAGGCTCAAGGCGCTTTAACAGCGCTCCTTAAAGAAGCTTTCGACCCTAACCTTGTTCAAACATTAGAGCATACTCCGTCTTTAGTTCACGGCGGTCCTTTCGCTAACATTGCACATGGCTGTAACTCCGTAGTTGCAACTAAACTTGCTATGAAAATGGCTGATTACGTTGTTACGGAAGCTGGCTTCGGGGCTGACCTTGGAGCAGAAAAATTCCTTGATATTAAATGTAGGAAAACTGGCATTCGCCCAAGCGCAGTTGTTATCGTAGCTACTGTACGTGCATTAAAACATCACGGCGGCAGCCCTAAAGATGAACTTAATAAAGAAAACCTTGATTATCTTGCAAAAGGTATTACAAACCTTAAAAAACATATACATAATATTACAAATGTTTTCGGTTTACCGGCGGTTGTTGCTATTAACCAATTCCCATCAGACACTCAGGCAGAACTTAACTTTGTATTTGACACAGTTCACGCAATGGGTGCTACTGTTTCAATTTCTGAAGTGTTCTCCAAAGGCGGAGACGGCGGAATTGACCTTGCCAACAAAGTTTTGGAAACTCTTGAAAAACCAAACAACTTCCAGTTCTCTTATGAACTTGACCAGCCAATTGCCGCTAAAATTAACGATATTGCTAAAAAAGTTTACGGCGCATCCAGCGTTGCTATTTCCGCAGATGCTGCTAAAACAATTGCTGAAATTGAATCTCTTGGTTATGGCAATCTTCCAATTTGTATTGCTAAAACTCAGTACTCCTTCTCAGACAATATGAAACTTTTAGGCGCGCCGGAAGGCTTTGAAATTACTATCCGTCAAGCTAGGCTTTCTGCCGGAGCAGGCTTCGTAGTTGCTATCGCCGGGGATATAATGACAATGCCTGGGCTTCCAAAAGTTCCTGCGGCGGAAAAAATCGACGTAGACGATATGGGCGTTATTTCAGGCTTATTCTAAAATATAAAATAAAAGGTTCTATAACAAATGCTGGCTTTAAACAAACCTGACATTTATTATAGAACCTTTTTTATTTAATTAATCAGTATTTATACCGTTTTCAATCCTATTACACATCTCACAATGAGCCTTTATCTTCTCAAAGCTTTCTGGACTTAAATAATGCTCTATTTTACAGGCATCCTCTCTGGCTGTATCAGCGTTTACTCCAATTGAAATCAAGAAATTAGTAAGTACTGTATGCCGTCTATACATTTCGTTTGCAATGCCTAGCCCCTCTTTGGTTAGCGTAATATGCCCGGAGCTTTCTACTGTTATGAATCCATTTTGCTTTAATAGCTTTAAAGCGGCGCTTATGCTGGGCTTGGAATATCCTAAGTGGTTTGCAATATCCACTGCTTTAACCTCACCGGAGGTTTTTTTTAATATTAAAATGGTTTCAAGATAATTTTCAGACGATTCCAACACTCTCATAATCACGCCCTCCTTACAAAATAATATATACCAACTTCATATTAATGTCAAATAACTTTTCTGTATTGACAACATAAGATAGTTAGTGTATACTAACTTCATTATAGTTAGTTCAAACTAACTGGCAGGAGGCACAGACATGAGCTTAAAGGATTTACAGGTTGGTAAAAGCGCACGCATTATTGCCGTTGGCGGCGAAGGTGCATTACGCCGCCGCCTTTTAGATATGGGCATTACGCCAAAAACTATTGTTACATTAAGAAAAACCGCACCTATGGGCGACCCTTTGGAAATTAAACTTCGAGGTTATATATTAACTTTACGCCGTGAAGACGCAGAAAGGATTGCCATTGAGGAGGTCTCAATATGATCTTTGCGCTTGTTGGCAACCAAAACTGCGGCAAAACTACTCTTTTTAATCAACTTACCGGTGCAAACCAACATGTGGGTAATTTTCCCGGTGTTACTGTGGAGCAAAAAAGCGGAAGCGTAAAAAAACACACTGATGTTTCTGTTGTGGATTTACCCGGCGTTTATTCGCTTTCTCCCTATACAAACGAAGAAATTATTACAAGAGATTTTATATTAAAAGGTAAGCCCGACGGTATTATTAATATTATCGACTCTACAAATATTGAACGTAATCTTTACTTGACTTTGCAACTAACTGAACTTGGCATTCCCATGGTGCTTGCAGTTAACATGATGGATGAACTTACAGCAAGCGGCGGCGGTATTCAAATTGAAAAGTTTTCAACAGAACTTGGAATACCCACTATTCCCATAAGTGCCGCAAAAAACGAGGGTGTTGGCGATTTAATTACCGCTGCTATCCAAGTTGTAAAGCAACAAATAAAACCTCAAAAAATAGATTTTTGTGATGGTGCAGTTCACCGCTGTTTGCATGGCATGGCACATCTCATTGAAGACCATGCAAAGCAAGCAGAAATTCCCGTTCGGTTTGCCGCCGTCAAGCTCATTGAAGGCGATGAACCAATTACAAAAATATTGGCTTTAGATGAAAACGAGATAGAAACAATTGAGCATTGCATTCATGAAATGGAAACAGAGCTTGGAACAGACCGTTTGGCGGCTCTTGCGGATATGCGTTACGTATTTATTGAAAACTTGTGCCATAAAGCCGTTACAAAACCCCCTGAAAGCAGAGAAGAAATTAGAAGCACTAAAATAGACCGGCTACTGACCCACAAGTATTTAGGAATACCTGTCTTTTTTGGAATTATATTTGCTATTTTTTGGTTGACATTTAATGTGGTGGGGCTACTCCTAAGTGATTTGCTTGCCATTGGCATTGACGGTTTAACTTCACTTGCTGATAACGCACTTTTAGCTATGGGTATTAACCCTATTATTCAAGACTTAATTATAAACGGTGTATTTGCCGGAGTTGGCGCAGTATTATCATTCCTGCCAATTATCGTTACACTTTTCTTCTTTTTATCACTGCTGGAGGACAGCGGATATATGGCAAGAGTGTCCTTTATAATGGATAAGCCAATGCGAAAGCTTGGGTTATCCGGCAAAAGCTTTGTACCGCTTTTAATTGGCTTTGGCTGTTCTGTCCCGGCGATTATGGCTACAAGGACGTTATCCGGCGAACGTGACCGCAGGCTTACAATACTTCTCATTCCGTTCATGAGCTGTTCTGCAAAACTTCCGGTTTACGCTTTATTTGCCGCCGCTTTTTTCCCAAACAACGCTGCCCTTGTTATGATGGGGTTATACCTATCAGGAGTGCTGCTTGCTATTATCGTTGGGCTTGCCCTTAAAAATACTGCGTTTCATGGCAATTCCATACCGTTTATTATGGAGCTGCCAAACTACCGTCTGCCTTCTCCAAAAAATGTCTGGCTTTTACTTTGGGACAAGGCAAAAGACTTTTTGCAACGGGCGTTTACAGTTATTTTCGTGGCAAGTATTGTAATTTGGTTTCTGCAAACTTTTAATTTCCGCCTTAATATTGCAGATGCGCCTAATGAAAGCATTCTCTCTGCCCTTGGTGGAATAATTGCAGTTATTTTAAAACCCCTTGGCTTTGGGGACTGGCGTGCGGCTACTGCCCTGGTTAGCGGTTTTATGGCAAAAGAAGCTGTTGTGGGAACTCTTGGCGTTTTAACCGGGCAATCCTCTGACAATTTAGCAGGTGGGCTTAGTATGATGTTTACACCGCTTTCAGCCGCAAGTTTTCTTGTGTTTACCTTGTTGTATACTCCATGTATTGCGGCAGTTGCGGCAGTTAAACGTGAGCTTGGAAACGTTTGGACAATGGGTATTGTTTTGTTCCAACTGGCTTTTGCATGGGTTTGTGCGTTTTTAGTGTATCAAACCGGGAAATTGTTTTTATTAAATATTGATATAAATATCAAAGATATTGTACTTGTAGCAGTTATAGTTTTCGGAATTGTCATTTCTATACGCCGAATACTAAAGTCAAAATCAGGTTGCCACGGGCACTGTGAAAAATGTGAACATTGTACAAAATAAGAGCTTAATAGAATTTATACGATGTAATTGATGCTATGGGTGAACCATAGCGTCTTTTTTATTGTCCAAAAACAATCCATCAAGGGCGTGTTGAATATTGATTAAAAAATTTCAAAACGATGTAAACACGCCCATCAAAACAAAAAATGTCGCATAATTTTAAATACATAAATTGTTTATATGACAAAATTTTTAAAAAAATTTTGTTACTATTACTATGCCAATGTCACTTTTTCTTTATCACCTCACGTATGTGCAACACTACCCGTTTTATTAGGGGGTATATCATGGAAATTTATGCAGATGTAGTTTTTTTTATTAATTTTTTTATGGATTTTTTTATTTTATTTGTTGTTGGAAAGTTATCTCACAGGGTAATAAAAATAAAACGTTTATTAGCAGCCGGTTTTTTTATGGCTTTAACTTATTGCCTATTAATGTTTTTAACAGCTTTACATACGTATTTAAATATTTTTGCTTCTGTAACTATTTTAGCTTTAGGGATTTTCATTGCCTTTAAGCCCGAAAAAGTTAAGGAGTTTTTAAAGCTTATAGCGTTTTCTTATATCTCCTCTTTTGCAATCGGCGGAATAGCTATGTTTCTATTTTATTTTGTAAACATGCCGGATGTTCTTGGCAATATTGCCGGCGTTACATTAGGGAATTTCTCGCTTAAATTGCTTATAACATCTACATGCTTCTTTTACATAATTTTAAAGCTATCTTATAGCTGGTATAAAAGAGTAATTATAAAAAAACAAGTATTTTATTCTGTAAAAATATTTTTAGATGAAAGCGATGTGCTTTTTACAGCACTTTTAGATACAGGCAACTCCCTTTACGACCCTATATCAAATTCCCCTGTAATTATTGCGGAATTTAATGCGGTAAAGAATTTTTTGCCTGACAAAATAAAGCTTATATATTACGAAAATAACGAAGATGACTTAACAAAGCTTTTGGGTAACATTACAGAAAGTTCAGGGTTTGCAGGAAGAATCCGCATGATACCTTTTGCAAGCATCGGCAAGAAAAATGGTCTTATTATCGGTTTTAGACCTGATAAAATTGAAATAACATTAAATGAAAATACAGTAACAGAAAATAACGTTATCGTTGGGATATACAACTGTATTTTGGCAAAAGACGGTTCTTATCAGGGACTTTTACATCCTGAGTTAATAAAAAAGGCAAGTTAAGACTAGACCTCTTCCGAAACTCGCTGTCGTCGTATTTGCGAGGAAATTTTTCGTTTTGCAAGGAAGAGGGAAGCGGGCATACTAAGCACCGTATGTACGTTTCCCTCTGACGTAGTCAAAACGGAAAATTCGCCGCAAAAACGGCGGCATGGAGTTTCGGAAGAGGTCTACTATAAAAGGAGGAGGATAACATGCTTCAATTTAAGATTTTTTATTACAAAGCAAAAGACATGGCGGTTAAGCTTTTTATGAAAATTAACGGCAAAGAGGAGGACACAATTTTTTATATTGGCGGAAACGAGATTTTGCCGTCTCCGTTAAATGCGGAAGAAGAAGCGGATTTGCTTGAAAAGCTTGGGACGGGCCAAGATTTACAGGCTAAGTCCATTTTAATTGAAAGAAATTTGCGCCTTGTCGTTTACATAGCAAGAAAGTTTGAAAATACGGGAGTTAACGTTGAAGATTTAATATCAATTGGCACAATAGGGCTTATTAAAGCTATAAACACTTTTAAAACAGATAAAAAGATAAAGCTTGCAACCTATGCCTCCCGCTGTATTGAAAACGAAATTTTAATGTATTTACGCCGAAATACAAAAACTAAAACAGAGGTTTCCATAGATGAACCACTTAACGTTGACTGGGAGGGAAACGAGCTTTTGCTTTCAGACATTTTGGGAACAGATGTGGATATAATATATAAAGATATTGAAGATGAAGTTGACAGAGATTTACTAAATAAAGCAATTGATAAACTTTCAAAGCGTGAAAGAAAAATTGTTGAGCTGCGTTTCGGAATAAACTCTAACGGCAATGAAATGACGCAAAAAGAAGTAGCGGATATGATGGGCATATCCCAATCATACATATCCCGGCTGGAGAAGAAAATTATTTCAAGGCTAAAAAAAGAAATAAGCAAAATGGTTTAATAAAATAATCTTGTTTAATATTTTTATTTTTTATGCACAAACTATAACCGAGGTGATAGATTTGTCTAAAAAATATGATGGGCTTAGCAGCCTTATAAACAGTGAAAGTGAAGCAAAAAGTTATTACAACTCTTTACCGGAATATGTTAGAGAACAAATAAGTACCCGTGGTCAAAACGTAAATTCTTACCAATCTTTAAGAGATTATGCCGAGAATTTATTACGTGGAGACATTTAGTCAAAAAGGCGAGGGCTGAACCAGTCCTCGCCTTTTTTATAATCAACCTTACTCAGGTTTATAAGAGCTTTTAAGAGAAACAATTCTATTAAAAACTAAATTATCTGTAGCAGTTTTCTTATAGTCAAGACAAAAATAACCGTTTCTTAAAAATTGGAATCTGTCGTCAGGTATTGCGCTGTTTATTGCCGGTTCTGCTACAGCGTTTTCCATAACTATAAGGGAATTAGGGTTTTCTCTGTATCCAGATTCAGATTCATCATCGTCAAAAACAAGGTAATCAAGGAGGTTAACAGTTATGTTAACAGCGTGAGATACGCTTACCCAATGTATTGTTCCTTTAACTTTTCTGCCTGTAAAACCGGAGCCGCTTTTTGTTTCCGGGTCGTACGTGCAGTGAAGCTCAACAATTTTTCCCGTCTCATCTTTTATAACTTCGTTACAGGTTATAAAATATGCTCCTTTAAGGCGCACTTCCTGCCCAATTGTAAGGCGGAAAAACTTTTTAGGGGCATCTTCCATAAAATCGTCTCGTTCCACATAAATCTCTCTGGAAAATGGTACTTCTCTATTACCCATTTCAGGATTTTCCGGGTTATTTTCGATTGTCATCATTTCAACTTGCCTCTCTGGGTAGTTTGTAATAACAACTTTTATCGGGTCAATAACAGCCATAACAGCTTTTGCTTTAGGCTTTAAGTCCTCTCTTACACAGTGTTCTAAAAGAGCAATGTCAACTTTGCTGTTGGCTTTAGAAACCCCTACTTTATCGCAAAAATTACGTATTGCCTCTGGCGTGTATCCTTTACGGCGTATTCCGGAAAGGGTTGCAAGGCGTGGGTCGTCCCAGCCGTCTGCTATGCCGTCTTCCACAAGCTTACGCATATACCGCTTGCCCATAATTGTATTTGTAAGCTGAAGCTTAGCAAATTCGCTTTGCCTTGGCACAGGGTCAAACCCACCGACTTCATTAATATACCAATCGTATAGTGGGCGGTGATCTTCAAATTCCAAAGAACAAAGAGAATGAGTTACCCCTTCTATAGCATCCTCCAATGGGTGAGCATAGTCGTACATAGGGTAAATGCACCATTTGTCCCCGGTGTTATGGTGTGTCATATGGGCGATTCTGTAAATTACTGGGTCACGCATATTCATGTTTGGAGAAGCCATGTCTATTTTAGCCCTTAATGTTCTAGCTCCGTCAGCAAATTCTCCGTTTTTCATGCGTTCAAATAAATCCAGGCTTTCTTCTATTGGGCGGTTTCTGTAAGGGCTTTCTTTACCCGGCTCGCTTAAAGTTCCTCTAGATTTTTTAACTTCTTCCGCTGTTAAATCGCAAACAAAAGCTTTACCTTTTTTAATTAAGCGTATTGCAAATTCATACATTTGCTCAAAATAATCAGAAGCAAAATAAAGCCTGTCCTCCCAGTCAAAGCCAAGCCATTTAATATCTTTCTTAATTGCTTCAACGTATTCTGTATCCTCTTTTGCAGGGTTTGTGTCATCAAAGCGCAAATTACATTTTCCGCCGTAAAGCTCTGCCATGCCAAAATTTATGCAAATAGCCTTTGCATGGCCTATGTGCAAATAACCGTTTGGCTCGGGCGGAAAACGAGTACGCAGTTTATTATAGTCCCCTTTTAAATCTTCATGTATAAACTGGTGCAGCCAACTGCCAGTTTCTTTTAAATTTTCCATGGTTTTTCTCCTTTTTATGTGTTTTTTTCATCAAAATCGTTATGAAACAATAATGTTCCGCAATCTGGACAATTCCCTATTCTTACTATTTTTCCCGTTTTTTCATCTTTTATAGTATAATCCATACGGATTACGGAATTTTTGTCATTTTCCGGGCAATAATGTGTATCGTAATAAAAATTGCTTGTTTCAATGCGGTTTTCCGCTAATTTTATCATCTGTTCAATTATGTTAAGTAGTTCCAATATAAAAACCCCGATTATAGCAATTTTATTTAATGCAGTCCAATGAATTAGTAAATTGCTATGTTAATAATTGATTACTATATTTATACATTATTATTAGACTTTTTACAAGGGGCATGTTGAAAAAATGTTTGAAAATAAAATAACAGGCACTTATGCAAAGTGCCTGTTATCCTTATAATATCTCGCCTATCCGAGGCAAGATCTTTCTTGTGATGCTAGTATATTATTTTTTTATAAATTTATTCCCTATTTCCAATAGAGAATTTTTATTGTAATATAATTATGGCATAACGTCTAGTGCTTGTCAAGCATTTCATCAATTTTATCTATTATGTTTTCCTCATTATCTACGTTTAACTTTATCATTATTTCTTTCAGTTTATCTTCGGCTATATTTCTTTGAGTCTTAATTTTTTGAATATATTCTACTTTATCGTTAAGCTTATCTGAAATTTCATTATAGTATGTATATAGGTTTAATTGTTTAGCAATAGCCTCATCAATAGCTTTTATTTCAGAATTAGATAGAGTCGCAATATAATTAGTTAATCTCGCTTTACTAACACATAATATATTAGAAACATTAACTTTGCCATCTAATATAACCTCATCTTCCTCATTTTTAATTGTATTTATCGGTACAAGACAAGGGACTGTGCTAGTATCATGGGTAATAGGGACAACAATAGTATTAGGAGATTTTATGTTAATAACATCTTTTTGAATTATCACGCATGGACGTGGACTTTCTTTGCTCATTTCACTACCAACATTGTAGCCAAAATGACACCAATATACTTGACCTCTTTTTACTTTGCGAGTTTTTGCATTTTCAGTAATCGAATCTAAATATAGCTTAGTTTTTAACCATTCTAAATATTATTGAGTTTTTGATAAATCAATATTCAAAATTGGAGCTCCCTCTTTTACAGTTGTTCTCTCGCTCTCAGTCTTCTCAAGTAAAAATACTATATATTATTATTAGACTTTTTACAAGGGGCATGTTGAAAAAAATATGAAATAGATGTAAAATAATAATGGTGATTGCTATGTTTGCATTTAAAATTATTGAGCAGGAAGTTAAGCCGTTTATGAACAAGCTTTTGCGGGAGGAAGCCTTTGATAAATTTGAGGTGCGTGGGGCTGAAATCTGGGCAGTTACAAAGTTTTCAATAAACGGAGCTTTAAACAAGGAATATATTGAAGTTGGCGGAGAACCCCTAACTCGTTCTTTTTGTTTGTGGCAAGAAATTAAGCCTTACATATTGTTTATTATTAAAAACAATAAACGGCCTAAGTTTTTTAAACTAACTTTGTCTTATCCTCAGGGACATGTAGAAAGTGTTCACGAAAACGCTCAAGCACTTTTTATTAACATTACATTTGAAAATAACGAAATTTTGTGCACTACAGCCACATCTGAGAAAAATTTCAGCCTTGAAAAAATTGTAGATGTTGTTTGGGAAAACAGAATAAGAAATTTTCTTAAAAAAAATGGTATAGCTGTTATTGAATTATGATTTTAAAGTTATTAGCACTCACTTTGGTTGAGTGCTAATTTTTTATTGACTTTTCTCAAATTATAATTTAAAATTAATAAAAGATAAAAACAAGGAGTGATATTTCTAATGGAAAAAGGTAATTTATCAATTAACAGCGAAAATATATTGCCAATTATAAAAAAATGGCTTTATTCAGATACTGATATTTTTGTAAGAGAAATGGTTTCTAATGCCACAGATGCTATAACTAAAATGAAAAAGCTTGTAGATATGGGTGACGCCCCTAATGTGCCTAAAGACGAAAAATATCAAGTTACTGTTAAATTAGATAAAGAAAACGGAACAATTTCTTTTATAGACAACGGTATAGGTATGACTGCAGATGAAATTAAGCAGTATATTAACCAAATTGCGTTTTCCGGCGCAAGCGATTTTATTGAAAAATATAAAGACAAAATTGATAAAGACAACGAAATTATCGGTCATTTCGGGCTTGGCTTTTATTCTGCTTTTATGGTTGCTTCAAAAGTTGAAATTGACACACTTTCCTATAAAGACGGGGCGCAAGCTGCCAAATGGTTTTGCGACGGCGGCATAGAATATGAACTTACCGACGGCGAAAGAACGAGCCGTGGAACAACAATTACTCTTTATTTAATGGACGATGAGAAAGAATTTTTAGAAACTTACAAGCTTTCAACTATTTTGCGGAAATATTGCGGCTTTTTGCCGGTAGAAATATATCTTGAAGATAGTAAAGTTGTGGAAAATGAAGAAGGCGAAAAACCAGAAGAGCCACACCCAATAAACGATACAAACCCATTATGGCTTAAACAGCCAAACGAAACAACTGACGAAGAATATAAAGAATTTTATCATAAAGTGTTTTCAGACTTTAACGACCCTCTTTTCTGGATACACCTTAACATGGATTATCCATTTAGACTTAAAGGAATTTTGTATTTTCCAAAATTAAAACATGAGCTTGAATCAATTGAGGGGCAAGTTAAGCTTTATAACAACCAAGTGTTTATTGCTGATAATATAAAAGAAGTTATCCCTGAATTTTTACTCCTTTTAAAAGGAACAATCGACTGCCCGGATTTACCGCTTAACGTTTCCAGAAGCTTTTTACAAAACGATGGTTATGTAACAAAAATGTCCGGTTATATAACTAAAAAAGTTGCAGACAAAATTAACTCTATATTTAAAAAAGACAGAGAGCAATTTAACACTTATTGGAGCGACATCCACCCATTTATTAAATACGGCTGTATAAGAGAAAAGGACTTTTATGAAAAAGTTAAGCCAAGCATTATATTTAAATCTATAAAAGGTGATTTTGTTACTTTAGAAGAGTTTTTAGAACGTAACAAAGAAAAAACCGGGGATAAAGTATTTTATGTAACAAACGAAAACGTTCAGGCTCAATATGTTCAAATGTTTAAAGAGCAAGACATGGATGCTGTCATTTTAAATACGAACCTTGATAATCCGTTTATTTCTTATTTGGAATCTTACGAAAGCAATGTGCATTTCCATAGAATTGACTCGGATATTTCCGAATCTTTAAAAGACGGGGAAGCAGCAGAAACAAAAGAGCTTGACGAAGCTTTGCAAGAACTGTTTAAAAAATCATTAAACAATGAAAACATTGTTATTAAAGCGGAAAACCTTAAAAACAACAAACTTGCCGCTGTTATTTTACAGCCGGAACACGCAAGACGTATGGCGGAAATGAGCAAAATGTTTGGCGGCATGAATATGGGCGGAGCTTTTCCTTCAGAAGAGTCTCTTGTGCTTAACAAAAACAGCTCTTTAGTGCAAAAACTTATGGAAATTAAAGACAATACAGAAAGAGAAAATGACATAAAGCTTATTTGCGAACACATTTACGACCTTGCAATGTTAAGCTACAAGCCGTTATCCCCTGAAGCAATGACAAAGTTTATTGAAAGAAGTAATTACTTCCTGCAAAACACTATAAATTAAGCTTCCTAAGCATCCATGGTTTCCCCTATGTACAGGCACATAATCTTTTCTTATGCGTAATATAAAATATTGATAAGCATACCATAAGAAAGGGGATATATTATGTGTTTTAGAAGAAGGGTTTGTGGTTTCTGCCTTTTATCTTTTTCTTTTGGCATGTTTTTAGGCGTCATACTAACAAACAGCGCACTCATTCTGGCGGCGCTTTTGCTTATAATTGGTTTTTGGCTTTTGTTTATGTAATTTTTGGGGGGTGTTTGTATTGAGGTTCACCGTAATAAAATTACCTAAATTTTTAGGCACAATACTTAAAAGGATATTAGGAATGCACTGATACTATTTCCACGCCAAAACCTTGAAAAAACTTGTCTTTTTGGTGTATTTCTGCGTTTTCTTTCAATGTTTTGATATGGATATAGTATGAACACTTAAAAAAAGCCGTGGTAACTTTATGACCACGGCTTTTTTTGCGATTTTCTAAAATAACGGATGCAAAGTTTCTGCATTCCGCCATCTTTAATTTTATTACATAACTATTTGCAAAAACATAAACAGCTGTGTTCGCGGAAACAGCGGTGAAACGTTTGCTGTTTCCGCTCCACACCTGTCAATGTTTTGTCAAATTGCTCTAGCTATTGCTCTACATTGCTGGAATAGGTCCGCCGCCTTGGTGCATAGTAGCTGACTGCGTGAGTTTGGATTTAATAGTCGTAGCGTCCTGCGGACTTGCAGGAGGCGCCGGGATATAATATCCTTTTTGTTCAGCGATTTTATATAAATCGTATTGGAACTTTTCATCGCCGTCGCGCATTTGCTGGAAAGTTTGTCTTAAATTCGGGTTGCCGCATTCTGTAATAACTTTTGCGTAATTGCCTATGCTTGCTTTAGTACCGCTTAAAACATCTAATACCATGTCTCTTTCTTGCATTGTTTGTCCTCCTTAAAATATAGCTTCGTATTGCTTGCTCTAAATCATTTGAATCAAATTGTTTGCTGCTTGCATTGCCTGCTTTGATGCGTTTGTAAACATTTGTTTAATTTGAGGGTCTTGGCATTGAGAAGCGTATGTGTTAAACTTTGATGCCATCATTTGATGCCCTGATGCAATTTCCCTAATGGAGTTAAGCTCTGATTGTGTGAAATTAGACATAGTTTTCTCTCCTTTTTAAAAATTATTCAAGCAACGTTGTTGGGTCTACTGCTACTTCGTCTTTAGTTACTTTAAAGCCAACGTGGTTGCCTAAAAGCACTGTATAAATAGATGGGCTTGCAACGCCGCCTAATACCTGACCTTTAGTAATAGCGTCGTTTTCTTTGACTAACACACGGTCTTGAAGCTGACTGTATGTAGTCTTCCAACCATTACCGTTGTCAATAACTACAGTTTTGCCGGTTTCTCTTGTCTTTGTTATTTTTTCAACAACACCGTCTGCCGCAGCCACAACCTGATCTCCAACTTCGGCTTTAATGCAGAGAGTATCGTTGGTTCTGTATTGGTCAAGGGTTTTGTCATAAATCGCATGTTTATCGCTAAAATACATAACTACATCGCCAAATACAGGCCATTTCATTCTTGTGTCTTCTGAAAAGCCCTCAAATCCGGCATCAACATTTCTTGGTCTTTGTCCTTGCGCCATAGCAGCCGCATCTGTTTCGTCAAAAGCATCTGTTTCAGCATAGTAGTTGTCTAATTCTTCCGCTTCAGTACGTTCGCTAGACTTTTTGTCTGCCGGTTTTTCAGCAGGTTTATCACTTGGCTTTGCGGATTGTTCGTTGTTAGAATCCGAAGTCGAAGGAGCTGGTGCTGATGGTGCAGGCGTAACAGCAGGTGCCTGTGAATTTGATTTTGGCACATCTGGTTTTGCAGCAGGTGGTGGCGTGATTTTCGGAGCGTTACTTCTGGCTGATTCATCTTCTAAAGCCAGTTCCTCTTCATCCATATAAATGGCAATTTCGTCATCAACCTCTTGTTGCATTAAGCTGCTACCGTTGTTAAGGCTTGTTGTTTTCATTTTGTCAAAATCAACTTCGTTGTTTTGAGATAACTGCGGAGTCTTATTTAACAAAGACAGGTTATTAAAAGAAACCGCTGCTGCTATAACCATTACAACACCAAGACAAGAGTACAGCGCTACATAAAATCCTTTCTTTTTAAAAATACTTTCCTTTGGATTTTGATTTTTCATCCAATTAACACCTCCAGTTGTATTATTGCCGAAGCATTTTACAGTTATTCATAGTTTTGGAAAATTTTCTAATCTTTTTATTTTTCCTCCAAGATTTGTTAATTTTTTATCAAAGCCAACATAACCCCTGTCTATATGATATATATTAGAAAGTTCTGTCTCCCCTTCGGCGCAAAGCCCTGCAAGCATAAGAGCAGCTCCTGCCCTTAAATCCGTAGCTTTAACCTGGCTTCCTGTGAGCTTGCTTATCCCCTCTACAATTGCAGAGCGGCTTTCAATTTTTATGCTTGCTCCCATGCGTTTTAATTCCCCAACGTGCATAAACCTGTTTTCAAAAACAGTTTCTGTAACAACGCTATTCCCTTCCACAAGGGTTAATAGCCCCATAAACTGGGCTTGCATATCTGTAGGAAAGCCGGGATACGGCATAGTTTTTATATCTGTTCCGATTAAGCCGCTTCCGCCTTTTACAAAAAGCCCGTTATCAGTTTGCTTAATTAAAGCCCCTGATTCTTCTAGCTTTGCTATAATCGGCTTTAAATGCTCAACCACAACGTTTTCTATATTTATTTCTCCCTTTGTCATTGCGGCGGCAATCATAAACGTTCCTGCTTCAATTCTGTCCGGAATAATCGTGTGTTCTCCACCTGTTAAGCTGTTTACGCCGTTTATACGGATTGTATCTGTTCCTGCACCTTTAATTTGCGCACCAATTGAGTTTAAAAAGCTTGATAAATCTACAATTTCCGGCTCTACGGCGCAGTTTTCAATTATAGTCTGCCCTTCTGCTAAAACCGCCGCCATAATAATGTTTTCTGTTGCCCCTACGCTGGGGAAGTCTAAATATATTTTGTTTCCTTTAAGCCTTTTTGCCTTTGCATAAACAAAACCGTGTTCCTGATAAATTTCTGCCCCCAAAGCCCCGAAGCCTTTTAAATGAAGTTCTACAGGCCGTGCGCCTATGGCACAACCCCCGGGAAGAGGAATTTCAATTTCCCCAAGCCTTGCCAAAAGAGGGCCGGCTATTAAAAAAGATGCACGCATTTTACTGGCAAGTTCGTATGGGGCGGCGGCAGGAACAATCTTTGAGCAATTTATTAATAAACGGTCTTTTTGCTTGTCCCAATTTGTCTTTGCACCGAACTCCCTTAAAATACGCTCCATTATTTTAACGTCGCTTAACTCAGGAATATCATTTATAACGCAATCATTTTCCGTAAGCAGTGTGGCTGCTAAAATCGGAAGCACCGAATTTTTTGAACCGTCAATTCTAACCGTGCCTTTTAAAGGCGGACTTTTTTCTATTATAATCTTGTCCATTTATGCACCCCATTTCTGTTTATAGAAATTATTGCCATCAATTCATAAAAAAAAACAGTGTGAAGATTAAAGAATTGATTATTTTAAATAAAATCAATTCTTTAATCTTCACACTGTTCTTGTAAGTAATTATTGGGTTTCCATTAAATTTACAATTGCCTTAAACTTTTTCTGTTCCTCCGGCGGCATTGTTTCAAGTATGGCAATAATCATTGCTTGTTTTTCTTCCTTAGAAAGGGGTCTTGTTTGTTTAACCCTGTTCATGTACTCCATAAAGATTGGCATGGCTTCTAATGGCTTTTTGCCCTTAGTTTTTTCTATAACCTCTTTAACTGCTTGTTTTTTATCTTCATCAAATAATTTAAATGCGTCTTTTTTAAAGATTTCATCAATATCCATTTTGTACCTCCATCATTTTATTATACATCTCAAAAGCAGAGGCTACTTGCAGCAGCATGTCAATTTTCCTTTGTTTATCCGGCGGCATATGAGGCTTTATTGCAGAGAGCATTCCCCTGCGCCAATCCCCGTTTGAAACCATTTGTATGTTTTTGTTAATCATATTGGAGCTATACATTTCCATAAGCTTTTGAATTTCTATAAACTTAATAAAAATCGCCATCATTCTTTGGTATCTAACGTCTAAATATGGAATTGCGGCTTTTATTGCCCTAAGCTCCGGAGTATATATATAATCGTCGAAATAAACATGGGTTTCACTTTCTATGTTCTGCATTGTGCTTTTATGTCCTTCATTTTCCTGGTCTTCCTCATGCTGGCTTTCATTAAATTCCTGCATCATTTGAATAAACTTCATCATTTCAAGCATTTTTTCATATTGATTTTCCATATCTTCCATTTCATCACTTCCCACCATTTATTATCGTATGCTCCGTTTATAAGAAATAGCCCATACTATATCAGCATGGGCTTATAAGTTTTTTACTAGAGCAATTTGAATTTGAATTCAAATCCTTAATCAGGGGCGGCATTTGCCGCCCACAATTTTTTCTCTGGTTATAGGTACTGGTACTGGTACTGGCACTGGAAATGATGCTCTTGCAATTCCGAAAATAATCAATGGGCGTTTTGAATAATCCTTATTAGGAAAATTTCAGATGTAAAAACTACCTGATTTAGCGACGTTTTTACATTGTTTTGAAGTTTTTTATCAATATTCAACACGCCCTCATTATAGGCTTTCAGCATATTTTTCGCAGTAAAGCGTTTATGAAAGATGCATGCCTATATTGTTATTTTCTGGGGTTGCCTAACTTGCTTCAAATGCTCCGAAACCCTTGTGCATACCGCATCCGCCGCCTGGGTTCATCATAGACATAAGCATAAACATCATTAACATATCGTTCATTTGTCCGCCTTGCCCTCCACCCATCATCATCATCATGAGTAAAGGCATCATTAAATTATTTGAAGCCATGGGATTCATCACGTAAGCCTCCTTAATAATTTCATTTCCATGTATACTATGATTGTGCTGAAAAAAAATTGACAATATTTTTCTTGCAAAACAAGCATTATTTGCATTATAATAATTAAAAGCTAAAAAAGGAGAGTTCTATGAAAGCTATTATCTTATATTCCCAAGAATGGACTTTACACACCCAGATTATTGATAAAACGGTTTTGGAATATATGACCGAAGCTTTAAAAGACACTAAAGCTAATGAAATTTTAACCTTAGATAAAAAAAATAGTTTAAGCGAAATTTTAAAAAGCGAAAAAGAGGCTGTTATATTTACAGCTCCAATGCCGCTTATTACAAAAAGTACTGTGGATAACATAATAAACAGTCACAGAAAATCTGGAGAGGCTTGTACATATGTTTGTGGGGTTTATGTTTTAAATTGTGAAGATTTATCCCTAAGTTTACTTTCAGAGTGTAATGAACATACTTATAGTCAAGCAGAGTTTTTAAAAGTTACGGATGGTCTTTCTTTATCAAAAGCCGTAGAAGTTATGAAGCAAAAAATTAATTTAAGCCATTTACAAAACGGTGTAATAATAATTGACCCTTCTCAAACGTATATAGGTTTATCGGTTGTAATTGGCAAAGGAACGGTTATTTACCCTCAAACATATTTAGAAGGTCAAACGGTTATTGGTGAAAACTGTATTATAGGGCCTAGCACTAAGATTTATAAATCCGTTGTTTCTGATGGAGTTTTAGCAGAATATTCGGTAATTTTAGAATCTGAAGTAGGCAGTGAAACAACTGTTGGTCCTTTTGCTTATATGCGCCCTAAATCAAAGGTTGGTAAACATTGTAAAGTTGGAGATTTTGTAGAGATTAAAAATTCCGTTATAGGAGACTATACAAAAGCTTCACATTTAACATATGTAGGCGACTCTGACGTAGGCAGCCACGTTAATTTCGGATGCGGCACAGTTACAGTAAATTATGACGGCGCAAACAAATTCCGCACAGTAATTGAGGATAATGTTTTCATTGGATGCAACACAAACCTAGTTGCTCCCGTTACTGTTAAAGAGAACTCTTACACAGCCGCAGGTTCTACAATAACTGAGGATGTTCCCCCAAACTCTTTAGCTATAGCAAGAGAGCGCCAAGTTAATAAAACAACATGGCAAAGAAAAGTTAAAAAACATTAAAAAACGTTTACACCACTGTTTTTTATTGACTTATTAACTGAAAAAATATACAATGTGTTTGAAACCTAAAATAAAAAAATAGTTTAAACAAAAGAAAAACAGGAGGTGGCTTATGAGCAACTCAAAAAACAGAGGCCCTTTTGATGAAGACGGTTACAGTGGTTCTATAGATTATTACAATGACGATGTGTCAAGAAAGGCTGTCGGCAAGCTTTTTAGCGGCGTAAAAAACACAGCAGGAGACGGCGGTCAGGACGAAGGCTTTTCCCAAGAGCATTATAATTCATTTGGTGAAACAGTCCCTCCTAAAGGCAGAAGAGGCGAAAGCAATTATCAGGAGGAATATTCAAGCCCAGACGATGCATATGATGTTGAAGACGAGGATATTGTTAAGGGTTTTGAAAAAGCCCCAGCACCTCCGCCGCCTAAAAAACGCCCTGCTCCTCCCGGAGTAAGGACAAAAGAAGACGATGATTACGATTTTTCTCTGTACAGAAAAAGAAAAGAATCTGGCTGGGGTGAATATGACGAACTTGACAATCATATTCCGCCAGAAGCAATGCGCCCAAAAGCTCCACCAAAACGGGAAGCAAAAAAAATTGAAAGCCCAATAAGAAACACACCTTACCCAGCACCAATTAAAACTGTTCCGCCGTCACGGCCGAAGCCTGCAATACAAAGAAAGCTTCCACGCCATGAAGCGGAAGATTATGATTATGAAGACGGTGAAGGTTTGCCGGTTAAAAGAATCGTTTTGATTGTGGGAAGCGTTGTAGCAATTATTATTATGGTTGTTTTGGTTTTTCAAGTAACATCTTTAGGCGCAAAGCTTAAAAAAGCTGAAAAAGAAATTGAAGATTTTGCAGGTATTGAACAGCAAAATTCTACACTTGTTATGGAAAAAGAACAGTTGCAGTCTCAGCTTGACGAATTAAAGCTTCAGCTTGATTCAATGCAAAGTACTCAAGCTCCGGCTCCAGGTCTTGAAGAAGAAGAGGGGCAAACTACCGATAACGAGAGTAATCAACCAAACACATCTACAGTTGGCACGGGAACAACTCATATTGTAAAATCCGGGGATACGTTAGGAAAAATTGCAAAGCAGTATTATGGCAACAGCTCTAACGATAATATTAAAAAAATCCAGGATGCAAATAATTTACAGTCTTCCAGCGTTATAAAGCTTGGTCAAGAAATAAAAATTCCTGAATAATTATTAAGAAAAGTTCGATGAAAATTAAAACATACAATTTTCATCGAACCTTGATAAATTTACACAAGTATAAAGTGAACATCGCTTCACAATTTAAGCCGCTACAGCGGCTTATTCAACTTCATTGGATTCACTAATCAATAAAATAAAACATATGAATTAAAGGGTTTAAAAAACCCTTTAATTCCTTTTTACATTAATAGGAGGGAAGTAATGAATTTTGAAGAAATGTCCCTTGTTACGCTAAGAGAAAAAGCAAAAGAGCTTGGGATAAAAAATATTATAAGGCTTAGGAAAGCCGAACTTATAGAAAAAATAAAGGATATTGCAGGAGACGGTGAAATTACCCTAAAAGAAGATGTCCCAGAGAACACTACAGCGCAAAAAGTTGAACCACCGCCCCCAGTTATTGAGCAATCTATTCCGGTAAACGCCCCAACAGAAAGAGTTGAATCAGCCCAGGAAGCAAAAAAGGCTTTTAACCCGGCAACTCTTGACAGCGGAATTATAGGCGAGGGTGTTTTAGAGGTTTTAGCAGATGGTTACGGCTTTTTGCGTACTGAAAACTTTTTACCCGGAGCAAAAGATATATACATTTCACCGTCGCAAATAAGACGTTTTAATTTACGCACAGGAGATTTAGTAAAGGGTAGTATCCGTATTCCAAAGGAAGGCGAAAAATTCAGCGCCCTTTTATTCGTTAAGTCTATTAACGGCGACGATGCCGAAACAGCTTCCAGACGCCCTAATTTTGAAGAGCTAACCCCCATTTTCCCAATGCAAAAAATACGCCTGGAAACATCTCAAATAGAAATGTCTACAAGGCTTATAGATTTAATTGCTCCTGTTGGCAAAGGACAAAGGGGCATGATTGTTGCACCTCCAAAAGCAGGTAAAACAGTTTTACTTAAAAAAATTGCTCATGCCATAACACTTAACCATCCGGATATTCATTTAATTGTATTATTAATAGATGAACGCCCTGAAGAAGTTACAGACATGAAACAGTCCATATTCGGTCCTAACGTTGATGTTATTTATTCTACATTTGACGAACAGCCGGAGCACCATAAAAGAGTTGCAGAAATGGTTTTAGAAAGAGCAAAAAGGCTTGTGGAACAAGGCAAGGACTTAGTAATTTTACTTGATTCCATAACAAGGCTTGCCCGGGCTTATAATCTTATAATCCCTCCAAGCGGAAGAACTCTTTCCGGCGGGCTTGACCCTGCCGCACTTTATATGCCTAAAAAGTTTTTCGGCGCTGCAAGAAACATTGCCGAGGGAGGCTCTTTAACAATTTTGGCTACTGCCCTTGTAGACACAGGCAGCCGAATGGACGATGTTATTTTCGAGGAATTTAAAGGAACAGGCAACATGGAGCTTGTGTTAGACCGCCGAATGAGCGAAAAACGCATATTCCCTGCAATAGATGTGTATAAATCCGGCACAAGGCGAGAAGAAAACCTGCTTTCTCAGGAAGAGCTTGAAGCCATTTATACAATAAGAAAGTTATCCGGCCAGCTACCTACCCAGGAACTTACAGAGCAAATTACCGACATGCTTACAAGAACAAAAAACAACAGGGAGTTTGCGGCAAGCATTCCAACCCTTGAAAAGTCCAATAATAAAAACTAAGGAGAGGAATGTTATGACATACGGATTTATAGGCGCCGGCAATTTAGCATACGCCATAGTTAAAGGCGCTATAAGAAGCGAAAAAATTGAAAACAGCTCAATACACGTATATGACGTAAGCGAAGATGCAATGAACAAATTTCAGTCGGAATTTGGCGTAAACAAAGGTTCTTCCGCAATAGAAATCGCCGAAAAGTGCAACGTTATTTTCCTAACAGTAAAGCCTAAAATTATACCAACCGTTTTAAGTGAAATTAAGGAGACCGTTAAAAAAACCGGCTCTGTTTTAGTATCTGCGGCGGCAGGCGTTACCCTATCCCAATTAGGTCAAGTGTTAGGAGAAACCTTTCCTGTTATAAGAATTATGCCTAACCTCAATGCGGCGGTTTGCGAAACGATAACCTCTGTTTGCCCAAATAAATATACATCTAAAGAACACTTGTCTAAAGCGGAAGCTTTCTTAAACTCCGTTGGCAAAACTGTTATGATTCCCGAAGAGCTCTTCAGTGAGTTTTGCGCCATTGCCGGCTGCTCCCCTGCGTTTACATACCTTTTTATAGATTCCCTTGCAAAAGGCGCGCATAAAAATGGTATGAACAAAAAGCAAGCCCTAAAAATTGCTGCCCAGGCGGTTTACGGAAGCGCAAAAATGCTTTTAGAAAGCGAAGACCATCCATGGGAGCTTATTGATGCAGTATGTTCCCCGGGAGGCGTTACTATAGAGGGCGTAAGCGTTTTGCAGGAATACCGTTTTGAAAGCGGCATTGTAAACGCCGTTTCCGCCGCAATAAAAAAAGATAAAAATATTTAATAGCTGTAAAATGGTTCCCATGTCAAGGACAAAGTAAAAAAGAGTTAAGAAGCTAAAAGCTGATTCCTGAATTGAACAGGGGTCAGCTTTTTCAAATTCCACTTAAAGCCTGTTCAGAATCCCGCTTTTATAGCTATTTGCAAAAACATAAATAACTATAAGTAAATAGTGTCTGCCATAATAGGCGCTTCTATAATTTTATTTAGCAAATTTTTAACAAGACACATAGATAAACTATCAAAATTTTATATATTTCACAAAATTCACTTTATATTCTAACAAATTTTTTTTATATTGTACAATTATCCTTGTCAGCATTAATAATACTGTTAACAATTAACAATAAACAGCATATTGTGTTATATGCTGAAAGTAGGGGTGTATTTATGAGTGACCAGAATTCAAAGTCGATATCAGCTATACCTATACCTCAAATAAAGCCGGAACGCTCCGCTTCTTTAAGCACAAAAGAATTTAACTCCCTTAACAGTTATATTAACTCTTTTGTATACATTTGGCTAACAAATGATGACGAATTTTGGTTTTTCCCTATTAATGTAACAAGGTTCAACCTTTATGGTTATAAATGCAAAAGCATCAATGATTGTGAAAACACGAAAATAAGAACATTTG
The DNA here is from genome assembly GCA_964545475.1 of uncultured Eubacteriales bacterium. GTDB lineage: Bacteria > Bacillota > Clostridia > Lachnospirales > JAISER01 > CAZJGG01. Next base: position 55,966 of record CAZJGG010000009.1, read on the forward strand.
ATATAGAATCATTTTATTAAGGGGGTAAAGCTTTGGTTATACCAATAAGCAATGACCTTTCAGATTTTCAAGGAAGCGAGCTGGAGTCTGGATACAACGAAAAAAATAACACTTGGGAAGTTATTGTTAAATATCACGGTGATATAATTAAAATTGAAAAAGATATTAACGCTGAAGTTGAGTTTTTGGGAGACGATTACGCCATAATAACTATCCCAGCTGATAAAATACCGTTGTTATACGATTATACCGAAATAGAACATATTGAAAAGCCTAAAAATTTAAGCTTTACCCTAGTGCAAGGCTTAAGCCGTTCCTGCATTCCGCTTGTTCAAAGCCCCGAAGTATATAATTTAAGAGGTAAAGGTGTTTTAGTTGCCATTATAGACTCCGGCATAGATTATACCCACAAAGACTTTAGAAATGAGGATGGCACAAGCAGAATCCTTTATTTTTGGGATCAAACCGGAAACGGCAAGCCACCTGAAGGCTTTAAAAACGGAGTTGAATATACAAAACAAGACTTAGACAACGCCCTTTTAAACGAAAACCCATTTTTAATAATTCCGGATTTAGACTTTATAGGCCACGGCACGGCGGTTGCTGGGGTGGCAGCAGGAAACGGCAGAGCAAGCGGAGGAATAAACGTTGGTGTTGCACCGGAGTCCTCCATAATAGCGGTACGCCTTGGGGAACGGGGCTTAAAGTCTTTTACACGTTCCACAGAACTGATGAGAGCACTTAAGTATGTTATAGACAAAGCCCAGTCTATTAATATGCCAATTGCCGTTAATATAAGTTACGGAACAAATAATGGCTCTCACGATGGTAACTCACTTTTTGAAACATATATTAACAGCGTATCTATGAGATGGAAAACAAACATATGCATAGCAACCGGAAATGAAGGAGTTGCCTATCATCATTTTGAAACAAAATTAAAACCTTATGACTTCACTGTTGTGGAATTTTTCACTTCGGCGGGTCTTCAAAATTTTTATATAACATTTTGGAAAAATTTTGTTGACAGTTTTACAGTTGAACTTGTTTTACCCAACGGAAAGAAAACAGGTGAAATCAGTTATTTAGATACAAAACGCGTAATAAAATTGGATAATGTTTATATATTTGTAAGTTATGGGCAGCCGACTCATTATAATGATAACCAACAAATCTTTTTCCAAATTCAAACAAGTACTGGTTATTTATCCGAAGGATTATGGAAAATAAATATAAGAACAGGTCAAATAGTAGACGGTAATATTGAGATATGGCTACCCACTGTTGAACAAGTAACAGATGACACCGCCTTTTCTGTCCCGGCCCTTGATAATACTCTAACAATACCGTCCACAGCGGAATATGCTATATCTGTAGGCGGTTATGACCAAAGATTAAATATTTTTGCAAATTTTTCCGGCAGAGGTTTTACTGTTGGTATTGTGTATATCAAGCCTGATATTGTTGCTCCGGCAGTAAATATACTTACAACTGCAAAAGGAGGAGGTTACGACAATTTTACCGGAACCAGCATAGCTGCTCCGTTTGTAACAGGCTCTTGCGCCCTAATGATGCAGTGGGGAATTGTTAATAAAAATGACCCTTTTTTATACGGCCAGCGCATAAAAGCTTTTTTAAAGCTCGGGGCAACAAGAGAAGAAAATTTTGAATATCCTAATACAAAATGGGGATACGGTGCCCTTTGCTTAAAAAATACTATGGATTATTTGAAAAGCTTTGGTAAGGAGGGTTAAAATGGACAAAGAAACAAAGTATATCGCTACTGAAAACTACGATATTCCTATTGATGAGTTTGTAAAGCAGCCTGACGTCGTAAGCCTTATAGCTATATACAGTAATAGATTTAGAACCTACGTAAAAGATAAGCCATATATAAAGGTAGGAACGGTGCTTGCAGGTGAATATGTAATAGCATATACAAAACAGGATATGGTTGAACAAGTAGTTGAAGATCTAGGCCTTGGGTATGTAAATTCATTTGTGCGCATTTTGGGGCTTTTAGGAAAAGAAAGCCTAGACTCAGCAGGTATATCCAGAGTACATAACCAACCCTTTCTATATCTAAAGGGCGAGGGTGTGTTAGTCGGCTTTATAGACACTGGAATAGATTATACAAAACCAACGTTTATTTACGAAGATGGTACAACAAAAATTAAATATCTTTGGGATCAAACTCTTGAGGGAGCACCTCCTAATGAAATGCATTTCGGTGCGGTTTTTACGGATACGGATATAAACGAAGCACTGAAAGCCGAAGACCCATATAGCATAGTGCCATCTAAAGATGAGAATGGTCACGGAACATTCCTGGCTTCTGTTGCAGCAGGCCATGAGCAAAATGAATATTTAGGCGCAGCACCTAATTCAGACATAGTTGTTGTAAAGCTTAGAAAAGCAAAAGAATATTATATAGAAAAATTTTTAATACCACAAGACCAAAACAATGTCTTTGATTCAAACGATGTACTTTTAGGAATACATTTTTTAGTGGCTCTGGCAAGCAAGTTAAACCGCCCCCTTGCAATATGTTTAGGTCTTGGAACAACATTTGGGGCACACAATGGTTTTTCTTTTTTTGAGCAATATTTATCCATACTTTCCAGAAGAGCAGGCTTAGTCTTCTGCGTTGGGGCTGGAAATGAAAGCAACGCAAAACATCATGCAAACGGAATATTTAAAAAAGAGGGTGAAAAACAAACAATCCCTATTAAAGTTGGAGAAAATGTTAAAAGCTTCAGTGTTTCAATTTGGAGCGTTTCCTATGATAAAATAGCCGTTGGCGTTAAATCTCCAACGGGGGAAATTATTGATAAGTCTCCCATTCAGCCAGGATATACTTTTACTAAACAGCTAATTTTAGAAAAAACCACTATCACAGTTGAATATTATGAAGATTCAAATTCTTTAAGCGTTGTGCGCTTTATAGACCCTACTCCAGGCATATGGGATATAGAGGTATATGCCGATTCTATTGTTCTAGGCGAATACCATGCATATTTGCCTCTGACTGGACTCGTTAGCCCAAACGTTGAATTTTTGACTCCAAATCCAAACTATACAATTACAATTCCGGGGACGGCTTTCGACATTATAACTTGCGGCGCATATGATATGAGAGATAACAGCCTTTATGTTTCCTCATCTTGGGGCCCCACAACAGCTCCAAGAATTTCTCCGGATTTACTCTCCCCCGGCGTTAACGTAAGAGGGGTTACACCCTCGGGTTATTCCATGATGAGCGGAACAAGCGTTGCAGCGGCTGTAACTGCCGGGGCTTGCGCACTCGTTCTACAATGGGGTATGATAGAACGCCACGACCCTGGCATGAATTCAAACAGAGTAAGAGCCCTTTTAATTAGAGGCTGCGAAAGAGACAAAAACGTGGAATACCCAAATAACCAATATGGCTATGGGAGGCTTAATCTGTATCAAACATTCAATAAATTAAGGGAATCTTAGAGCAATTTCGCAAAACATTACCATCGGTGGAGCAGGAAAACAAACGCTTCACCGATGTTTATGCAAACTGCTATAAACAGGGGGGAAATTATGAGTTACAGGCACTTAACAATACAGAAATTAGCCAAAAATGACTTAATTGACGAAGGACGGCTTCAAATTGGAGTTTACAACCAAGGAGTCGCCAAACCTGTTAATAACGCAACTGTCCGTGTTACAAAAAGAGGGGATAATTTAAGCGTTATAGAGGAATTGATAACTGATCCCTCTGGGCAGACCGCTGTAATAAACCTGCCCTGTCCGCCTATTGAATATTCGTTAGAGCCGAACATGCCAAGACCCTTTGAAACTTATGACATTATTATTGAAAATAACGGTTTTAACTCGGCCATAATTAACGGAGTTCAAATTTTTCCGGAGACAACGGCTTTTCAAAGCGTAAACTTAAATGAAGAGGTAAATAATGCAAGGGGATCAGAAATAATTAACATAAAAGAACCTGTACTTTATGGTACGTTCCCTCCTAAAATACCTGAACCAAGCGTTAAAAGCCTGCCGGAATCCACAGGGTTTGTTGTTTTACCAGACCCCATTGTTCCGGAAACAGTAGTGGTTCATAACGGCGTTCCCACAGACACAACTGCTAAAAATTATTATGTCCCTTTTAAAGACTACATTAAAAACGTTGCTTCAAGCGAAATATATTCAAATTGGCCTGAATCTACAATAAAGGCAAACGTCCTCGCTATTATATCATTTACCCTTAACAGAGTTTATACAGAATGGTATAGATCCCAAGGTTTTAACTTCACCGTTACAAATTCTACAGCTTTTGACCAAGCGTTTAATTATGGACGAAATATTTTTAAAGAAATTTCTCAAATTGTAGATGATATCTTTACAACTTTTATAACAAAGCCCGGCATTCGCCAGCCATTATTTACCCAGTATTGCGACGGCGTTAAAAGTACTTGTCCGAACTGGATGCAACAGTGGGGGAGCAAGGATTTAGGCGACCAGGGTTATAACGAAGTTGAAATTTTGCGTAATTTTTACGGGCCGGATATATTTTTAATGCAGGCGAAAAAAGTTCAGGGTATACCTCAGTCTTACCCCGGAACACCTTTGCAGCTGGGCTCTAAAGGGCAGGATGTAACCACAATCCAGCAGCAGCTTAATACAATATCAAACAATTATCCCCTTATTAACAAAGTTAAGGTGGATGGTGTTTACGGAGAACAAACAAGAATTGCAGTTGAAACATTCCAAGAAATTTTCAAACTTCCAAGTACCGGCATTGTGGACTTTGCCACATGGTATAGAATTTCTTTTATTTATGTAGCTGTTGCTAA
>CAZJGG010000010.1:0-10250 GCA_964545475.1 uncultured Eubacteriales bacterium
TTCGACGAAGTCGAAAAGCCGCTTTAGCGGCTTGAATTGCGGAGCAATTCTCACATTAATTATTTGTAAACTATATTTAATATTTTTTCTTTAATTGGGGTGATAAAATGAATAGAAGGCAAATAATTTTATGGCTGACCGCATTTGTTTTTATGGCTTGCATTTGTTTTATTTATTATGGCTACAGGCGGCAAATGATTGATAGCACAGAAGTTATCACTCTTGATGAAGAAAGGCTAGAAATTTCTTCTACTGTAAAAGTACATATTATCGGCGAAGTTTTAAACCCAGGAGTTTACGATATACCAATAGATAGTCGTGTTGAAGATGCAATAAAAATTGCAGGTGGTTTTACAGAAAATGCCGATAAATCAATTAATATGGCAAAAAAACTAAAAGATGGCGGTCAGGTTATAGTAAAAAAAATAAATGTCAAAAATGTAGATACCCCTTTAGAAGAATTAATTGTTAACATAAACACCGCCGACGCCGACACATTGTCACAGCTTCCGGGAATCGGTGAAGTAACAGCTAACAATATTATAAAATACAGGGAGCAAAATGGAAATTTTCAGAATGTTGAAGATATACAGAACGTACCCCGCATAGGGTCTAAACTTTTTGAACAAATAAAAGATTATATCACTGTAAAGTGAGAGCTGCAAAACCAAAAGCCGTTTTAGCGGCATTATTATAGATTAAAGAGGGAGAAACAATGGCTTATAATGTGTTGGTAGTTGATGATGAAAAGCTAATAGTAAAAGGAATAAAGTTCAGTTTGGAACAGGACAGTATGATTGTCGACGCCGCATACGACGGAGAAGAAGCTTTAAGGTTAACAAAAGAAAAAAATTACGACTTAATTGTGCTTGATGTTATGCTCCCAAAAATCGACGGCCTTAGCGTTTGCCAGCAAATAAGAGAATTCAGCGCTGTTCCCGTTATTATGGTAACGGCGAAAGGCGACGATATGGACAAAATTATGGGGCTTGAATTTGGAGCAGACGATTATATTACAAAACCCTTTAACATATTAGAGCTGAAAGCCAGAATTAAAGCAATTTTAAGAAGAAGCCTACGCAGAGCGGATTTTTACGAAGAAAAAACAAAAACTCAAAAAGTGCGTGATTTGGAGATTGATGCAGAATCTAGGCGTGTTTACTTAAAAGGCAAAGAAGCATTTTTAACGGCAAAAGAATTTGACCTTTTAGAGCTTTTAATGGAAAATTCTGGAAGGGTTTACAGCCGGGAAAACCTACTCCAGCTTGTTTGGGGGCAAGATTTCCCCGGAGATGCCCGGACAGTAGACGTTCACGTCCGCAGGTTAAGAGAAAAAATTGAGCAAAATCCGTCCGACCCTAAATACCTTCACACAAAATGGGGGGTTGGTTACTATTTTCAATAAAACTAAAAACCTGTTTTCAAAAAAATTATTTGTAAGCTGGCGGTGGAAGCTGTTTGTAATCTTTTTGCTAATCAGCTTTATACCGCTTTTGTTTTTGTATAGCATGATTTTGTCATCAATGCAAATTTATTACCGTAAGGATAGAGAAAGTGCTTTGTTGCAATCTGCAAACATTGTTGCCGGCAACATAAATAAAGGCAACTATATTTTTGACGAAAGCGTTAAAAGTGAATTTAATTATGAAATAAACGAAAAAAGCAAAGAGGGAAATTTTAGAATACTTGTTTTAGATGCCACTGGATTTGTAGTTAATGATTCTAACAACACCGAAACAGGCAAAACGTTAATCGTGCCTGAAGTTGCCGAGGCATTAAGCAAAAAAGACAAAGTAGCCACCCACTATGACGAAAAAAGCATTTATGCTGCCGCATCAATTGTTAATGAAAATTCTAATAAAATTGGCGCTGTTCTTATTATAGCTTCAATTTCGGATATTTTCGATTCAATAGCGGACATAAGGCAAAAAATGTTGCTTTTCACAATACTAACAGTAATTATTTTAATTATTCTTGTACTTATTATATCTAACTTCCTTTTAGGCCCAATTACACAATTTTTGAAAGTTGTTCCGAAAATTTCAGAAGGATATTTAAACGAGCGTATACCAATTAAAGGAAATGATGAATTTGCAGAACTTGCCACCGCTTTTAACCAAATGGCTGAAAAGCTGCAACAGGTTGAAAAAACAAGAGAGGAATTTGTTTCAAACGTGTCCCACGAGCTAAAAACCCCTTTGAGCTCTATTAAAGTTTTAACAGAATCAATTCTTCTTGAAGAAAATGTCCCTATAGAAATGTATACAGAATTTTTGCAGGACATAAATTCTGAAATTGACAGAATGACAAATATTGTCAACGATTTACTTAACCTTGTAAAGCTTGACCAGCGAGAAGTTCCTCTTAACATTAAACAAATAGACTTAAACAAAATGGTTGAAGATATTTTAAAAAGGTTATATCCCCTTGCAAACCAAAAGGATATACACCTAATTTTTGAAGAGGTACGAAAAGTTACCATTGCGGCGGACGAAATGAAACTTTCCCTAGCGTTAACAAATTTAGTTGAAAACGGAATAAAATACACTAAAAACGATGGCACTGTTAAAGTCACTGTGGATTGTGACCACCAAAACGCATTTATAACCGTGGCGGACACAGGAATAGGCATAAACGATGAAGACCAAAACAAGATTTTTACCAGGTTCTACCGAGTTGATAAAACAAGGGACAGGGAAACAGGCGGCACAGGGCTTGGTCTATCTATAACCCATTCCACTATTTTGCTTCATAACGGTAGCATCCGATTACAAAGCAAAGAAAACGAAGGTACAACCTTTGTTGTTAGAATACCCTTGCATAGGGCAAGCTGAAGGTGATTAAGTGAACAAAAGAAATCTGCATAAAACAGCGGCAATATCTGTCGTGATTTTTATTTTATTTATAATCGCTTTAATTTTAGTGGACATGTTTGCAAAAAAGGATATGGGAAGAACAAAGACACTGGTTTATTTTTTAAACCCAAGCTCTAATGAGCTTGAGCCGGAAATATATTATTTAAACTCCACAGAAAATAATCAAATTGCCCAAGAAGTTTTAGCAAAACTTGTTGAGGGGCCTAAAAGCAGTACATTAATAAAAACCTTTCCGGATTATGTAAAGTTTTTGGACGGTCGCCTTGTAATAAAAGACAATTCTCCAAACGCTTCTCTGGAAGTTGAGTTTTCCCAGGAGTATAATAAAATGACACCACCGGAAGAGCAGTTTTTCCGTGCTTCCCTTGTTTTTAGCATGACGGAGCTTCCTTTTGTTAACGATGTCCTTTTATATGTAGATGGTCATGAGTTATTGCGGACTGACGGCAACCCTGTGGGTTATATGAGCAGAGATAATTTTGTAATAAACCCTGTTATCTCGCCGGAAAAAGTTATCTCCCAACGTTTTACGCTTTATTTTTATAATTCGTCAGCAAAAAAGTTAGAAGCAGAGCAACGTCAGGTTTTAGTAAACCCTAACCAACCAATTGCAAAATATATTTTAGAACAGCTAATCGCTGGTCCTAAAAAAGAGGGTTTAAGCCCTACAGTACCGCCAGAAACAAAAATACTTGGCGATGTTAAAACCGAGGACGGAACTTGTTATATAAATTTAAGCAACGATTATATGTCCAGAAACAATGCTTTAGGAGAATTGCTTTTAACAAACATTTTTTCTGTTGTAAACTCCATAACGGAGCTTGAAGACGTTAATAAGGTTCAGTTTTTAATTGAGGGTGAAAAAATCGATAATTTTAAAAACGTTGTGGATTTAAGTATGCCTGTTTTGCGCAACAGGGATTATATTTTGAAAGAGTGATTTTGTGAAAAGGCCGCTTGTTGCACTTCTTGTATTTTTTCTACTTGGAATTTTGGCAGGAAGATATTTAGCCTGGGGAAGCTTGATTTTATCTTGCTTTTTCGGGCTTGTTCTTCTGTTGTGTCTTTTATTGTATTTAAATTACAAACATAAATTTATTTTTATATTTTTTGCTTTCACCGTTTTAGCCGTATTTTTAACTAAATACAGCTTTGCATACAAAAATCCAGCATTGGAAAACTTTGTTTTGTCTGAACAATATACTTCCATTGAAGCTGTTGTAAATGAAACAAGGTTATCTTCGGACGAAAGCAGGCAAATCGTTATTTTAAAGCCAATAAACTCCCCATATGTTAAAATCCAAGCAATTCTAAAAAAAGGGGAAATTGTAGAATTTGGGCAAAAAATAACTGTAGAGGGTAAACTTGAGCATTTTTCAAAAAGCCGCATTCCCGGCGGCTTTGACCAATATATGTATTACCGCACAAGAAACATTGATTATCAGATGTTTCCTGAAATAGTTCTAAAAAACGGTTATGAAAAATCATTTAAACTTATTTTAAATAGTTTTCGTCAAAAGCTTTCTGATATATATGAAAAATCTTTGCCGGAAAGTGAAGCCGGTATTGTTAAAGCCATGGTTATGGGAGACAAATATTCAGTAGATTCTCAAATATCAGACTTATACCGCAAAGCAGGAATTTACCACATAATTTGCATTTCCGGGCTTCACATTTCGATAATAGCGGTTGCGTTAAGCAAAGTTTTACGGCTTTACTTTTCAAGAAAGCTAAGCGCCGCCTTGGCACTTGGCTTTCTCATTTTATACTGTGTTTTTACAGGCAGCAGCGTATCCACCGTCCGTGCAGTAGTTATGTTCGGCGTAACAGCTTTTGGCATAATTATAAACAGGCGCAGAGACTTAACAACAAGTATATCTTTTGCCGCTTTGTGCCTTTTAATTTACCAGCCACTATATCTGTGGGATGCCGGCTTTCAATACAGTTTTTCAGCGGTTTACGGCATATCTTTATGCCAAAAACCTATGGAAACGGCTTTACAGTCAAGGCTTAGCAAATTGAATAAAAATAAAATTTTAATTAATTCATTAGGGGCATTTTCGGCATCCACGGCGGCTTGGGTTGGTACTATGCCGTTTACCATAACAAAATGTTATTACATACAGCCGTTTTCAATAGTATTAAATATGTTAGTGCTTCCAACAGCGGCTTTAACGGCAATCTCTAGCTTTATATCAGGCTTAGCAGGGCTTTTCAGCCAAAATGCCTCCGTCTTCATATCCGGCATTCCTTTTGTTATGCTTAAGTTTTATGAAAAAATGTGTGATGTATTTACTAAAATACCTCTTTCCCTTATTTACACCGGCTATAAGCCCATAACTTTTATTATTTCATGGTACATATTAGTTTTGCTTGTGTTTTTAGGGTTGCGTAATAAAAAACATATTAAATATTTATATATGTTTTTTATATGCTTGCTGTTAATAACCGTAATAAATAATGTTATGGCAAAATCATTTCAAGTTGTTATGCTAGACGTTGGACAAGGGGATTCCTTTGTTATTGGGAATAAAAAAACAACATTTGTTATAGACGGCGGTGGGTCAGCTCAAAAAGAATTTGGCAAAAATACAGGAGCCACAGTGCTTATACCCTATTTAAGATATTCTGGAATAAAAAAAGTAGACGGCATTTTCGTTACCCATACAGACATTGATCATTCCGGCGGAATCATTGAGCTTTTAGACGAAATTAAAGCGGACAAGCTCTTTTTATCTGCGGCAGTAGATGAAACTGATAATCTTTATAAATTATTGTCGGAAAAAGCTCGTAAAAACGGAGCGCAGATAATCAAGCTTAAAGAAGGAGATTTTTACAGCAAAAACGGTATTTCCTTCAAATGCATTTACCCATTTAACGATACTATTGAAAATGACGTAAACAATACATCCCTTGTACTAAAAGCTGAATATGCCAATACATCTTTTTTATTTACCGGGGACATAGATACAAAAGTGCAATCCTCAATTTTTTTAGATGGTGAAATGGTTAAAGCTGATGTTTTTAAGCTTGCACACCACGGTTCTAAACACTCTTTCAGCTTACCTTTTTTTGACGAAGTTAATGCAAAAGCCGTAATAGTGAGCACGTCAAAAAATAATTCCTTTGGGCATCCCGCTTTGGAAGTTATTGATTATTTTGACAAAAAAGCTATTCCCGTTTATAATACAGCCGTTACAGGCGCAATTATTTTAGAACCCCACGGAAACAAATTAAAAGTTACAAAATGGAGTGAAACACCTTGAAAGAGCTATTAAATGACATAAAAAGTAAAAATATGAAGAGCGTTTATGTATTTTACGGTGAAGAGCGGTATTTAAAAAAGCTGTACGAAAACAAGCTTAAAAGCGCAGTTATTGAACCGGGCGCAGAAATGATGAATGTTGGTATTTTTGAGGGAAACAAAGCTTCAGTTTACGACGCTGTTAACGCAATTAACACATTGCCGTTTATGTCTGAAAAAAGGCTTATTATTTGGCGTGATTCACGTCTTTTTGCTTCCGGCAGAAAAGACGATTCTGAAGAAATGGCAAAAGCCATTTTAACAATTCCGAGCTCTACAACAATAATATTTATTGAAGATGAAATAGATAAACGTTTAAAAATAACAAAGGACACAACAAAAACCGGGCGGCTTGTAGAATTTAAAACCCCCACTGAAAAAGAACTTATAGATTGGGTTGGCCGCACTTTAAAAGCAAGCGGTAAAGCGATAACCGTTCAAGATGCAATGTTTTTGTTAAGAACCGTTGCCCATGATATGTCTACCGTTGAAGCTGAGATTAATAAGCTAGTAACTTACACAGGGGAGAGAAACACCATTACTGCAGAAGATATTTCTGCAATATGCACAAAAGCCCCTCTCATAAAAATATTTGATATGATTGATGCAATCGGCAACAAAAAAACAGAAGTTGCTCTTGACATTTTTAACAACTTAATTGTTTTAAAAGAATCCCCTATTATGATTATCGCAATGATAGGCAGGCAGTTCAGGCTTATAATGGAAGCAAAGCTTTTACGGGAAAGCGGCTTATCTGCCACAGCCATTGCAGAGACTATGGGCCAACGCCAGTTTTTAGTAAACGAATGCTTAAACCAAGGCAGATACTTTGATAAAGTACAATTACGGCAAGCTCTGTCCGATTGCCTTAATGCCGATTTAAACATTAAAACAGGCAAAATGGACGACAAGCTTGCCGTTGAGTTACTTATTTTAAAATATAGCGGATAGTTAAATTGTTATACTGCTCGTACAATATTTTCACTGTAGGACTGCTGAATTTTTTGCCCTGGCTCTACGACTAGGAAACCCTCGTCGTACCAGTTTCCGTTTAAAAAGTCTTCCATAAGATTAATTTCTCCATCTAATAAATCAAAGTTCCAATTTAAAAATTCGGCGCATTTTTTTGCATGTTCAATGTGCCTTTCATTATTTAAGCATTTCCAGTTAACAAACGTACACATATTGTATTCTCTAAGCCAGTCCTGCTCCATTTGCATTAAATATTCGGCGTTATCTTCGCCATATTTTTCTTTATAACTTTGCAATATGGCCTTAAACCTGTCCTCCCCTGGCATACAGGTGTTTTCGTTCCAGCCTGCGGTATACCAATAAACCCCACCGCTGTGAGAATCAAAATAATTTCTATATTTTTCTTTAGAACCTAAAAATAAAGTAATACAGTCGTGGGCTCTTGGAACAACAATTTTATATTTTTTGCTGGAAATACCGCAAATAGCGTTGGAGCATAAACCATAGCCTAGTAATATCGCATCAAAATCCTGTAATGCGTTAACCTCCGCCGTTAATAAGTCTGACCCATCGTCTATTTTATCAATTTCTTCCTGTAGTGCACATCTTAGAATATCCGGCGTATTATGTAAGCCTTGCCGCAAGGTTGTAACGTCTATAAAATTTTCACTTTTTGCAGCAAGGGTAAATATTTCCCTAGATAACACCTTGCACGCTAGAACTTTTAGCCTTTTCATATAAAATCTCCCCTAAAAAGCATCTATTTTTAATAATTATACCAATAAAAAAGTGCATTTTAAAAGCATAAATTTGATTTACATAAATTAATACAAAAAAAACAAATTATTTACAATATGATTTTTATGTGTTATGATAAGTTTATGGAGGTGAGTTTGATGTCAATAGTTTTCAAAGACAAGCAGCTAGAAGTATGTGAGAATTTTTCTTTATCTACAAACATAGGCTTATCTATTATAGATAATAGCGGAAACGTAATATATAAAACAAAAAAAGTTCCGCCATGCTTTAAATTTTGCAGTGCTGTAAACGAATTTCTTCCTCTTAGTGAAAAATGTCGAATGTCACACCTTTACGGTGGTTTTCAAGCTCAACGTTTCGGCGGGCGATACATATATTTTTGTCATTTTGGCTTTGTTTATTTTATGTCTCCCATCGGGGAAGGAACCCATGTTGAAGCATCACTTATGGCGGGTCCTCTTCTTATGGTTGAGCATGAAGAATTTTTTATAGAAGATATAATTGCCAAACACGACTTTCCTAAAACAGAAATAAAACGTTTAAGAGATTTACTTGAGGATATTCCTTATATTATACCTGAACGAGTACATGCAATGAGCGAAATGCTCTATATATGCGCTAATAATATTTTAGAAAAAGAATACAACGAATTACAGCTTAAATTTGAAAAGCAAAAACTTCAAGGGGTCATATCCGATTATATAATGCAGATAAAAAAGGACAAAGACTCAAAAGACTATCCGCTGGACAAAGAAGAAGAACTTCTTTTTGCAATGTCCTCCGGGGATGTTAAAGGCGCAAAAGCACTGCTTAACGAAATGTTAGGCTATATTTTCTTTTATTCCGGATTTAATTTTGAAATTATCCGTTCAAGAATACTTGAACTTATAGTGCTTTTATCCCGTGCGGCTGTTAAAGGCGGCGCAGATGCAGAGCTTATTTTCGGCCTTAACTTTGATTATTTAAAGCAGATAGATTCCTTCGACAACGTTGAAGATATGGCTTATTGGCTTAGTATGATTATGAATCGTTTCACCGAGTATGTGTTTAATTTTGTAGGCGTTAAACATGTTGACGTTATTTACAAAGCGACAGATTATATTAAAACCAACTATATGAATAAAATAACTTTGGAAGAAGTTGCAAATTACGTTTACCTTTGCCCCACATATTTTAGTAAAGTATTTAAAGAGGAATCTGGGCACAATTTCAACACATTTTTAAATATTGTTCGGGTTGAAAAAAGCAAAAAACTCCTGCAAAACGAAAATATTAACATAGCCGACATTTCAAACATGGTAGGTTATGAAGACCAAAGTTATTTTTCAAAAGTTTTTAAAAAGCTTACCGGTATGACTCCGCTGCGATACAGGCAGTCCCGAGGGGTTGCAATAAGTTAGTTATATATGGCTATTTAGCCTTATAATAAAAAATGGGAGGTTTTTTTAATGAGCACATTATTAGAAATTTCTGAAGCATTACAAAAAGGTAAAGCAAAACTTGTTAAGGAATTAGTTGAAAAGGCACTTCAAGAAAAAATTGATGCACAACAAATTCTTGCAGAAGGTTTACTTTCAGGTATGGACATCATCGGTGAAAAATTCAAAAATAATGAAGTTTATGTTCCTGAAGTTTTAATTGCAGCTAGAGCAATGAATACTGGTACTGAAATTTTAAAACCTTACCTTGCTGAAAGCGGACAAAAACCAATCGGCAAAGCTATTATCGGAACAGTTAAAGGCGACCTTCACGACATCGGCAAAAACCTTGTTCGTATGATGATTGAAGGCAAAGGCATTGAAGTTATCGACTTAGGCGTAGACGTTCCTGCTGAAAAATTCATCGAATCTTTCAAAGAAAACGATGCTCAAGTTGTTGCTTTATCAGCTCTTTTAACTACAACAATGGGCGAAATGAAACGTGTTGTTGAGCTTGCTGAAAAAGAAGGCGTTCGTGACAAAATGTGCATCATGGTAGGTGGCGCTCCTGTTACTGAAAGCTTCTGCCAATCTATTGGCGCAGACATATTTGCAACTGACGCAGCTTCTGCAGCAGATGCAGCTAAAGGGTACTTAGCTAAATAATATTTTAACGTGAGTTCGACGAAGTCTAAAAGCTGCTTTAGCAGCTTAAATTGCGAGCAATTCTCATGTTATAAGCAACAGATGTGGCTGTTTTTGCCGCAAATTGTGGGAATATAATCAAAGAGCGATGAAAATTACTTTTTTTGTAATGTACATCGCTCTTACATTTTTTTAATAAAAAATGAGCCGTAAATCAGACTCGCCTTATACTGCCGACAATGTCTGTTATCAGCTTGAGGAACGCATACAATGCGT
>CAZJGG010000010.1:10350-47710 GCA_964545475.1 uncultured Eubacteriales bacterium
TCCAAATTGCTTTCACATTATGTAATGCAAAAGCCATTTTTTAGTGTTTTATTGCTGAAGCAACAATTTTTTGAACTTTGCCTGGAAGCTCCGCTGTTTCTTCTTTTGATAAATTTTCTGTAAAAATTGGAGGATGTACTGTTACATAAACATCATGTGCTTTAATTAAAGGAAACTTATTATCTTCTAATATTTTGTAAGATCCGTCTATAGTTACAGGAACAATAGGAACTTTAGGCTTTGTAGCCAGTTTAAAACTGCCGGCTTTAAATTCCGCCATTTCAGACGATTTGCTCCTTGTGCCTTCCGGAAAAATAATCATTGAATGCCCATTTTGCAAATTTTGCATTGCTTCGTTAATTGCTTTGGCGGATTTTTTAATGTCTGCCCTATCTAAAAAAACGCATCCAATTTCCTTCATCCACCTATTACCGATTGGAAGCTTTGAAAGCTCCGCCTTAGAAACAAAACCCTTTACAGTATCAATATAACCTAAAAAAATTCCTATATCAATATGGCTTTGATGGTTTGAAACAAATAAACAAGCCCTATCTTTTGGAATATTCTCCGTACCGATTACATGAATTTTTGAGCCTGTAAGCTTTATATTACTATATGCAAATCTATAGGCAACTCCATATGTATATTCATAATATTCTTTCTTTGTAAAATTTGAAGTTTTTGATTTTAAAGTTAAAATTCTGGGAAAAATTAATATAAAGGTAATTACCATATGTATATACCAAAATATACTTTTAATTAATAACATATAATCCTCCAATAAACTTGTTCTGTTTTACTTCATTATACTATAAATTTATAAATAGTAAAGACATATATTTGAAGGTTTAACGCATTTGCCATAGTATATCTGTTATTAAAAAGGCAAGTATAATATTGTGCGGTTAAAAACCGTAATTAAAACGGGGACGTGAAATAAATGAGCATTAATTTAAAAAAATTTTTTTATGCATTTATTGCATTAATAATATTATGCACATCTTTAGGTTATTTAATTATAGAATATTTGAAATTTCCTAATAAAATCAGCTTAATTGAAGGAAATTCTAACAAAATTGAGTATAAACTGCCATTAAAGGCAACAATTGAATGCGATGATGAGATAATTAGCTGCTTGAAAGTTAATAATAAATTAATTTCTGGCGGAGGAAGTATTTTTAATATAAAAGAAATTGAAACAATCGAATCTGAAAAATCTGGTAAAGCAACAATGACATTAAGTGCATTTGGGCTTCCCGTTAAAAAAGTGGCAATAGATATTTTGCCGGATATTGAGGTTATACCTTGTGGGGTCACCGCTTCAGTTAAAATCAATACTTCAGGTGTTATGGTGCTTGGCACACAATCAGTTGACGGCGATGACGGCAAAAAATATAATCCCAGCGATGGCATTTTAAAATCCGGGGATTTAATAATAGAAGCAAATAAAGAAAACTTACAGAATAAAGAACAATTTGGAAAAATTATTAAAGATTCCAAAGAGGACATAGAAGTTAAGGTAAAGCGAGAAGATAGCGAATTTACTGCAAAAATTAAGCCTGTTTTAGGCAAGGACGATAAAGAAAACAAAATAGGTGTATGGGTGCGGGACGGCACATGCGGCATTGGCACAATAACTTATTATAATCCGTCCACAAACAGGTTTGCAGCTCTTGGTCATGGCATATTAGATGTTGATACAAAACAAATATTAAATGTTAAAAACGGTGAATTAAAGCTTGCGGATATTAGCACTGTTGTAAAGGGTAAAAAAGGTGCTCCCGGTGAGCTTATCGGCGAAACTAAAGGCTCTCCTGTTATAGGTCATGTTGAGCATAATAGCCCTTACGGCATTTACGGCTCTATGGACATAAGCTCAATAACAAAAATGCCAAGCAAAAAATATAAAATCGGGTTAAGTGATAAAGTTCACGAAGGACCTGCTACAATATTTTCTACTGTTAATGGCACAAAAGTAGAAGAATATGATATTTTTATTGAAACTGTAAACAGAAATAATCTTGAAGACGGCAAAGGTATGGTTATAAGAATAACTGATCCTAAACTTTTATCTAGAACAAATGGTATTGTTCAAGGCATGAGCGGTAGCCCTATTATTCAAGATGGAAAAATTATTGGCGCAGTAACTCACGTTTTTGTGCAAGACCCTTATAAGGGATACGGCATATTTATAGAAAATATGCTTAAATATGAGTATTCTCTATAAAAAAAGCCAATTTGCTGTTTTAAAACAGCAAATTGGCGCAAAACTTACATATTTATTATTAACAGCCCTACTTATATTCGTTTTAGCTTTTATTATTCTGATTTTTTAAAATAAAGTATGTGGTGACTAATAACACAATGATTATAACACTAACAATAAGAAGACTAATCATGTTATTATTATTTTTAGATATATATCCCGTAATTGTAAGTACGGTATATATACAAAAAGCATTAAGACGAAAGTCTAAATAATGTAGTTTAGTTTTTATAACGAAAATACAATATAACAGTATAAATATTGCTGTCGCAATTGAAAAGAATAGATTGCTTTCTTTTAAAATAAAAAGTCTAAATAATATAATAATACAGAATATAATCACAAAAAATTTTTCTATTAATTTATTCATATTTTATACAATCATTCCTTTTAATAATAACAGCAATTACGCCGACAAAGAAGGGGCTGAAACACCAAAAAGCGGCGAATTTTTTAACTTTCGGATAGATTCTAAGTATGCCTTGTAACAATGAATTTTTGTATTTTATATTCTTCGTTAGGGCTAATTCCCGCCTTTTTCAAAGCAATTTCAATTTGATAATCAACTGTATCTACGCCGTCTAAATCCGGAAGCAAAAGCCCTCTTCTAAAGTCCTTAGAAACAATAATTCCATATTTCTTAGTGTCAAGCTCGTCTTTTGATTTTACAGGCATTGGATCACCTAAAACGTCTACGCTGTAAGACAATGAATGAAGTTCACTTTCGGAAACAGGCGGAAATCTAGGGTCTTGCATTCCGGCAGAAATTGCATTTTGTATTATTTCTTCCAAAACGCTTTTCGTTGTAGGCGCAGTAGTGCCAATACAGCCCCTTAACTCTCCATATTTTTTAATCGTAACAAATACACCGGATTTTTTACTTGTTAACTCAGTAATATTTTCTAAATAACTGAATTCACTTTTATCTATAGGTGTATTGTGTTTAACATAATGTTCCAAAGACTGTTTGGCTACCTTTGTATAGAATGCATCGCCGTTGACTTTTAAGCAAAGTTTAGCTACTAAATAACCAATGCCGAAAGGTGCTTCATAAGATAAAACCGTTGCCTGAGGTTTTGCTTCGCTAAAATAACCGCAAAGAATAACTAATGGGCGGTAACCGCATTCATCAGCATTTTCTCTCAATTCTTCATTTATTGATATTATAGATTCAAAATCTCCGGCGTTTAGCATATCGGTTAACATATTGTCAAATTTTGCGCCCTCTGGGCAAGCGCCGTATTGGCTCTGCTCATTAACTTTGTGAGACATATCTCCGCTTGCAATAATAACAACCCTTTTCCCAGTGTTAGCAACAGCTTGCCTTATAACTTTGCCTAATTCGTATGTTTTGTCAATTCTCATATAAGACGGGGACATTATGACGACCTTAAAGCCATTATAATATTCACTTGCGAAATAAAGGGGTACAAACGCCCCATGATCAATACCGTTTTCACTTTGCTTCTTTAATAGAACATTGTCAACAGAACCACCGTTAAATCCGTTCAGCTTTAACTGCCTAACTATTTCTTCGGAAAGTTCTTTGTCATGCTTAAAAGTAAGTGTTTCATTTGAACCAAATGCTTGTAAGCTCCCCGACAAAACCTCTCCGCTGTAAAAATAAATAAAATCGTCAAAGCTTGGGGCATGAGGAGAAATTATCACTATAGTTTCAGGCCTTAAATAATTTATTTCTTCTCCAATTTGTTCCATAGCGGTTATTGTCTTCTTAGCCATTCTTTGTCGTCCACGGCCAACATCTGGGACAAGTACCGGCGGATGCGGTGTAATATATCCATAAACGCTTTTGTTCATAAAAACCACCCAATCTTATATTAAGAACCTGTATTCAATAATGGGTTGCCCGAATTTGAAACAGCGATTTTTCGCCATTCGCGGAGCGGCGGCGAAGGCATAATAGAGCTATACTCCTTAACCATATAAAATAGTACTGAGTTGCGAGCAAATTTTGCTTGTGGCAAGGAAGAGACGACGCCGTGTGCTAGCGGCACACAAGAAGTTGATGACGTAGTCCACAAGTAAAATTCGCCGCAAGGCAGTGCTATTTTATATGGTTAAGGAGTATAATTATGGCAAGCCGCCGCAACAAATAATGGCGGAATAATCGCTTTCAAAGCGGGTAACAGCTTATTGAATACAGGTTCTAACATCAACAAAGAATTATAAAGATTTTAAAAATGGAATAATATCCTCACATTTAGGGCTTCTTGCATTTCTAACGTAAAATCCGCTTGTAATAGTACCCATAGCTATAGATTGTTTTAAATTAAACCCTTGCATAAGCCCAAAGCAGAACCCTGCATTAAAATTATCTCCTGCGCCAGTTGTTAGTTTTGGGCTTTCGCAAAACAACCCTTCTGCATATTGGTATTCGCCGTCGACACAGGCACAAGCGCATTCCACCGGATGTATAACTACGCCATAAACATTAGTGTTTTTAGCAATGCCGCAAACAAGCCCTTCTAAATCCTGTTCCGGGTCCACCCCAACAACTGTTGCAATTCGTTTTGCTTCTTTAAGATTAAGCCCTAAAATAGTTTTAAATTTAGGTCTGAAATCTCCCATAATTTCAAGGCATTTCTGTATATCTTCCTTAGTTCGCTTTTCCGGGTCTGCTAAGTCAAAAAACAAATATTTGCCTTCGGATATATTAGGCATAATATCTCGCTGAATGCCTTCCCAAATTCCGTTCATAAAAGCAAGCATAGTCCAGTTTGCAAAACACAGCAAATGGCTTTTTTCAATATCTTCTGTTAAATTTTTGACCCCTGCTACTTTTATTAAATTTTCATAATTAGAATCATTTACAATACTTGTCTTTCCCAAAATTATTTTGCCGTCATCAAATTCAACAGCATCGCTTTTCCCTGGGTTTGAAATTGAATAAACCTTTGCGTTTTCTGTAATCGGCGCAAAAACAGGGTGCAAAGGAACTCCAAGTGCGCCAGCTACGGTTACATCCTGACCATAACTAATAATAGCGTTTGCAAAAATTGGGCAGTTACCGCCAATTTTAATCTGCTCTGTAACAAATTCAATATTTGTGCTAAGCCCTGCCGCTCTGGAAATTCTTTCTCCAAATTCTTTAATAGTTTTAACTTTGGTATAGTTTTTATAATCAATGCGCTTGTCTACAAGATGCACAATTTCATCAACAAAGCCGTCAAAACCGATAAATGCGCTTTTGCTTTCAAGCCCCTTTTCAAATAAATTAATTATTTCTTCATGTTCTTTTCTCAACTAATAACACTTCCTTATGAGGTTTTTTATTATTTTAACATCAAAAAAATTTATTTTCAAGTTAAAAGCTTTAATTAATGGTTTATAATGTTGCTATTGTACTAATTTTATATTATAATAAATAAAAAAGGTGTGAGTAAAATGAAACCAACTTTGACATTTATTGGACATGGCAGCGTAAAGCTCAAAACCAGTGGTGGAAAAACCATTTATGTAGACCCTTTTTTCCCCGGAGATTATTCCGATAGCGCAGACATTTTACTTATAACTCACAACCATAAGCATCATACGGGGACAAATAACATAGAAAAATCCGAAAAATGCCTTACAATTACTCCAAAAGAGGCTTTGAACGAAGGAGCACACCGCAGCTATAACTATGGCAACATAAAAATTATGGCAGTGCAAGCCTATAACGAAAATCACGATATTAACGAGTGTGTTGGTTATGTAGTGGAATTTGACGGAATTAAAATTTATTGTGCAGGGGATACATCTAAAACAGACGACATGTCCGATAAACTTTCTACAATGGAGCTTGATTATGCCCTTCTTCCCATTGACGGAATCTTTAACATGAGCCCGGAAGAAGCCAGCGAATGCGCCGCTATTATTAATGTGCGCCACGCAATTCCTATTCATAACGACCCTGATGTTGTAGACTCTGGGCAATATTCCGACAAAGGAATTGATAAGTTTAATCATAACGGGAAAATTGTTATGAAATATGGCGAAAGCTTAACCCTTTTATTAAAAAATTTAACTATCTCTTATTAAAAATTATGCGGTGTTGCCTAAAAAACTCTGTTTTTAAAGGCTGTACCGCTTATTTTTTTGTAATAATTTAATTTTGCTCCAGTATAATATAATGTGAGTTCGACGAAGTCGAAAAGCCGCTTTAACAGCTTAAATTGCGGAGCAATTCTCATGTTATAATGTGATGAGCACGAGGACTTTTACAAAGGAGCTTAAAATGAAAAAAAAAATTGATAGCTATTTCACTATGATTTCACAAGGAATTTTATTGTCTCTTTGTATTTTGGCTGTTATGTTTGCGTTTAACAAAGATACGGTTGTTGCTGAAATATGCCTGTATGAAATGTTACCAAGTTATAAAATTGACGACAGCATGAAAATGCTGTTTAAGTTAAGCCCCGTAGAAGTTGCTTTAAGCGAAACAGAAACTGATGCAGAAACTGCCACTGTATTTTCGGAAACAGTTGAAGAAGAATCCCCGGTTGTAATTGAGCAAATTGAAAATACCGTTGTTCAAATAGATGAAACAGAATTAATTGGGCTTAATGATATTGTTTATCAGCCAGAAACAGACTATACCGATATGTATCACCACTTTCAAAAAGAAAACTTCACCATTGAAGACGTATCTGCTTTAAGGGATTTAGCAAATTTAAAAAGTGCCTTTTACATAGTTGATAAAAGAACGGACATAACCCCGGAATTTTTTAATATAGACGAATTCCTTAATACGGATTTATCTATAAATACTGATACAGCAGGCCCTAAAGTTCTTATTTTCCATACACATTCAAGAGAAGATTATTCTGACAGCAAGCCTGAGCTTGATAGTAAAAATAAGGGAGTTGTTGGCGTAGGTAATCTTTTACGTGAAGTTTTGGAAAAAGAATATGGCATAGAGGCAATGCACGTTACTGAAAGCTTTGACGTTGTAGACGGCAAAACTCAGGTTATGGGGGCGTACCAAAGAATGGAGCCTGTTATACAAAAAATTTTAAAAGAAAATCCATCAATTCAAGTAGCTATTGACATTCACCGAGACGGGGTGGTAGAATCTACCCACTTGGTTAACGACATAAACGGCAAAAAAACAGCGCAAATAATGTTTGTTAATGGGTTAAGCCATTTAAACAAAAACGGCGTTCTTGAAGAAATAAGCGGTCTTAACAATCCAAATTTAAAAACGAACCTTGCATTTAGCTTTAATATGCAGTTAGCAGCAAATTCGCTGTTCCCCGGTTTTACCCGCAAAGTTTATTTAAACGCTTACCGTTATAGCTTGCATATGCTTCCAAAATCACTTCTTGTGGAAGTTGGAGCGCAAACCAACACTGAGGAAGAAGCTCGAAATGCAGTTTATCCGTTGGCTGAAACATTAGCACAAGTGATTTTAAATTAACGTGGGTTCGGTTAAGCTGATTAACTACCATAATTCCACAAGCACAAAGGAGAAGACATGACAAAAACAAAAACCAAAGACATGACTTATTGCAGTATATTTACGGCATTGCTGTGCGTATGCGCAATGATACCAATACCACTGCCAATAACGCCTGTCCCTATTACTTTACAACTTTTTGCACTATTTTTGTCAAGCATTATGCAAGATAAGAAGATGAGCTTTTTAACCGCTGTTGTATATATATTACTTGGTGTTTGCGGTTTGCCTGTGTTTGCCGGCTTTCAGTCCGGCTTAGGTTATCTCATGGGCATTACAGGAGGCTTTTTAATCGGCTTTATTCCTGCATCATACATAATAAGCGGTTTGCTTGAAAACAAAGAAAAAACAACAATAAACACAATACTTGCCGTAACAGCTGGGCTCGTTATAGTATACGCCTGTGGTGTAACACAATTTATGTTGGTTACAGGAGCATCTTTATCAAAAGCCGTTACTGCTACAGTACTTCCGTTTATTGTTGCAGATTATTTAAAAGTAATTTTAGCAATAATAATTTATAAATATTTAAAAATGGCTAAGTCTAATTAATAGATATTAACCCGTCTTTTATCATATTGTTTACAGCAATTAAAATACCGATTTTTGCGTGATACCATGTTAAACCGCCTTGCATATACACGGCATATGGCTCTCTTATGGGGGCGTCTGCGGAAAGCTCAATTGACGAGCCGGACACAAACGCCCCTGCTGCCATTATAACAGGGCAATCATATCCCGGCATATCCCAAGGCTCTGGCGTCACAAAGCTGTCAACAGGAGCAGCCGCCTGAATCCCTCTGCAAAAAGAAATTACATTTTCCGCATTTTTCATTTTAATAGCCTGAACAATATCAGAGCGTTTGGCGTTAAAACAAGGCTCTGTATCAAACCCTAGCTTATCAAAAAGCCTTGCTGCAAAAACAGCTCCTTTTAAGCTTGAAGCAACAACAGAAGGTGCTAAAAACAGCCCTTGCATCATTGAAGGAACAACCCCTAAAGATGGACCTACCTCTTTGCCAAGCCCTGGGGAAGTAAGCCTGTAAGCAGCGTTTTCCACGTATTCCCTTTTACCAACAACATATCCTCCAACAGGGGCAAGCCCACCTCCCGGGTTTTTTATAAGAGAACCAACTGCTAAATCCGCCCCGGCTTCACATGGCTCACATGTGTTCACAAATTCTCCGTAACAATTATCCACCATGCAAATTATATCTTCACGAATATTTTTAATAAATTTAATAAGAGTCTTAATTTCTTCATACATAAAAGAACGCCTCCAAGTGTAACCTTTGGAGCGTTGTATTGTTACCATTTTAGTTTTTTCATTAATGGCTTTTCTAATATTATCGTAATCAAATCCACCTTCTTCCAAAAGTTCAACTTGTTTATAACTTATGCCATGTTCAATTAAAGAACCTTTAGTTTTGCGAACGCCAATAACACCTAAAAGCGTGTCGTAAGGCGACCCACATGGTGAAAGAAGCTCGTCCCCATGCTTTAAATTACCAAAAAGCGCAATAGTTAATGCATGAGTACCGGAAATTATTTGTGGTCTAACAAGCGCACTTTCTGCCTTAAAAACATCTGCATAAATGCTTTCAAGAGTGTCCCGTCCGCTGTCATTATATCCATACCCTGTTGTATGCAAAAAATGTGTGTCGCAAAGCTTATTTTTTTGCATTGCTATAAGTACTTTTAATTGGTTAAGTTCACCTATTTTATCTATATTTTTAAAAATAGAGCTTGTCTCGTCTATTATAGTTTCACACAATTGCTGTAACTTACTGTCAATTGTAATGCCATTTTGCATTTCATTCATCAGTCCCTGTACTTTGGATGTTCAAGTTATTCAAATGCTTTGCCGGAATTATAGTTGAAATTGCGTGCTTATAAATCATCTGAAGCTTTTTGTCTGTTTCAACAACAATAACATAATTGTCAAAGCTTTTAATAACTCCAAAAATTTGGAAGCCGTTTAGCAAAAACACTGTAACGTTAACGTTTTCCTTCCTAATTTTGTTAAGTATAACGTCCTGCAAATTAGTTGCCACTTAATGCACCTCCTATTAAATTTGATTTTATTTCCTGCAACGGATAGTTTATACTCGCTAAAAAAACTGGCTCTGGTATAATCTTTAACAATAAACCTTCCGCTGCATATTAGAAATACTAGTTCTAATATTATGTCAAATTTAGCTTTGAATCTTGTAGTTTACCCTCTATTATACACGAAATGTCATTTTCGTCAACTCTAAACCAAATTCCGTCACATTTATTTTTAAACCATGTAAGCTGCCTTTTAGCAAAATGCCTTGTGTTTTGCTTTAAATTATAAATGGCTGTTTCAAGGGGTATATGCCCTTTAACATAGGGAACAAGCTCTTTATAACCAAGCCCTTGCATGGAGACTAGGCTTTCACCGTACCCTAAATTTAATAAATTTTCTACCTCTTGAACCAGCCCATCACTTATCATTTTGTCAATTCTTAATTCAATCCTATTATAAAGCTTTTCTCTATCACAATTTAAAATAGCAAAAAAAACGTTGTAGGCATAACCTCTTTCAGCCTCTGCCTTATTATGCTCCGAAATCCTTGTGCCTGTCAGCTTGTAAAATTCAAGTGCTCTTATAACCCTTTTAATGTTATTTTCATGGATTTTTTCAGCGGCCTCAGGGTCTGTCTGCCTTAAAATATCATATACAAATGCATTGCCTTTACTTTCTGCCATTTGTAAAAGTTCATTTCTGTAGGAAAAATCGTTTTGTTCTTCGCTAAAGTTATTGCCCTTTATAAGCGCTTGTATATAAAAACCAGTCCCCCCTGCAATAATGGGAGTTTTACCTTTGTTATATATTTCATCAATATAACCTTTAGCCATTTTAGTAAAAACAGCAACGTTAAACTCCTGGTCTGGGTAAAGCTCATCAATTAAATAATGTCTAATTCCCTGCATTTCTTCTATCGTAGGCTTCGCTGTTCCAATGTCCATGTATTTATAAACCTGCATGGAATCCGCAGAAACAATTTCCCCGTTTATTTTTTTAGCAAGCTCTATTGCGGTTTTTGTCTTTCCGCAAGCCGTTGGTCCGGCAATTACAACAAGCGGTTGTTTCATTTTTTACACCCTTTTAAACATCTTTTCAATTTCGTATCGGCTTATTTCAACAATTGTAGGTCTTCCGTGAGGGCATGTATATGGGTTTTCAAGCTTCATAAGCTTTTCGATAAGCTCCCTTGCCTCTGCAAAGCTTAATCTGTCGTTGCCCTTAACAGCCGCTTTACATGCAGAAAGCGCAACTGCCTCTGTTTTGGCTTCAATCACATTTGAAATCTTAGTATCAATACCAGAAAGTTTATCCAATATCTCATTAAAAAAACCTGCATTAGGAAGCCCTTTTATTATATAAGGCACGCTTCTAACAGCAAAAGTGTTTTCCCCGAAGCTTTCAACATCAAAGCCAAATTTTTCAATTAACTCTTTATTATCGTTTAATGTATCAATTTCACTTAAAGATAACTTTATAACATTAGGTTGAAGCAATTGCTGGGTTACTACCTTTGAATTTTTGAAGTTTTCCGTAATTTCTTCAAACAAAATTCTTTCATGAGCGGCGTGCTGGTCAATAATATATAAAGAGTTTGAAGCTTCCACAAGCCAATAGGTTAATAAAAACTGCCCTATTACTTTATAATTAACAACCGGCTTAACATCTTCTTTTTCTTTTTTAAAGTCTTCCCATGGTAAAACCCTTTTTCCCTCGTTGCTATTTGAAAAGCTTTGATAATCTTCCTTTACAACTACCCTGTCTGTAGTTTTATAAACAATATCAGCAATAGAATTTTGTACAGGTGCTGTAAAAACAGGAGTTTGAGTTATTTCAGAAAATTTTTGGGGTATTTTAACTTCTGGAATAAGGCTTTCGCTTTTTAAAGCTGAAGATACAGCTTCGTAAATAACGGCGTAAACTTCCTCCTCGTGAGCAAAGCGCACTTCAAGTTTTGCCGGGTGAACGTTAACATCCACTAAATGGGGCGCAATATCCATCTTTATAATAAAAAACGGAAATCTACCTCCCATAAGTTTTGTTTTATAGGCGTTTTCAACGGCAGACTGCACAATATCAGACTTTATATATCTGCCGTTTATAAAAAAGTGTTCGTATGCCCTGTTGCCCCGGCTTATTACAGGTTTCCCTGCAAACCCTGAAAGAGTTATTCCGTTTTTATTTATAGAAACTGGTATTAAGTTTTTTGCCGTTTCTTTTCCGTAAACATTAAGTAGTGCTGTATTTAAATCGCTATTACCGTTTGTCTTAAAAATTTCTGAACCGTTGTTAATATAAGTAAAAGCAATTTCCGGTCTGCCGATTGCAAATTTATGTACAATATCAGAGATATAACCGCTTTCCGTAGATGGTTTTTTCAGAAACTTCCGCCTGGCTGGTGTATTAAAAAATACGTTTTTAATAATAAACGTTGTGCCGTCAACCATTCCGGCTTCGTTTTCTGAAATAACCTTTCCGCCTTCAATAACAAGCCTTATCCCAGTGTTTTCGTCTTTTGTCTTAGTCAAAATTTCAACCTGTGATATAGCCGCAATAGAAGACAATGCTTCACCACGAAAGCCAAGGCTTAAAACGTTTTCCAAGTCCGTAAGGTTTTTTATTTTACTTGTGGCATGGCGCAAAAAAGCCGTTTTCACCTGTTCTTTTGGTATACCCCAGCCGTTATCGCTTATTTTTATAAAAGAAATGCCGCCGTCGGAAATTTC
The DNA here is from genome assembly GCA_964545475.1 of uncultured Eubacteriales bacterium. Lineage (GTDB taxonomy): Bacteria > Bacillota > Clostridia > Lachnospirales > JAISER01 > CAZJGG01. The sequence continues at coordinate 22,851 of CAZJGG010000010.1, forward strand.
AATAGAAATTTTCGTTGCTCCGGCATCTATAGCGTTTTCCACAAGCTCTTTTACAATAGAAACAGGGCGTTCTACTACCTCTCCGGCGGCAATTTTGTTTATTAAGCCGTTATCTAAGACTTGAATTTCTCTCATAATAAAGACTCCTGCTCATAACTTACGAAATCCTGAATAAAAATTACGCTGTCAGGATTATTTTTTTTCTTTCCGTAATAAACAACTTCATCTTCAACTTTTTTATTTTTATTTTGTTTTACAATGTCCGCATTGTTAAGGGCGTTTAAAATTTCCCCTGCTCTGTCTAAAACAGTAGACGGAACTCCGGCAAGCTTTGCAACGTGTATACCGTAACTCTGCCCTGCGCCGCCTTTAACAATTTTCCTAAGAAAAATTACATCTCCGCCGGATTCTTCAACTAAAACTCTATAGTTGTTAACTCCCTCTATTTTGCCTTCAATTTCTGTAAGCTCATGATAATGGGTAGAAAACAGAGTTTTTGCGCAAATTTTCCCTGCTATATATTCAAGCACCGCCCAAGCTATGGAAAGCCCGTCATAAGTGCTTGTCCCTCTTCCAATTTCGTCAAGAATAATAAGGCTGTTGGCGGTTGAGTTATTTAAAATATTCGCAACCTCGCTCATTTCAACCATAAATGTGGATTGACCTGAGGCTAAGTCGTCGGAAGCGCCTACTCTTGTAAATATTTTGTCCACAACTCCTATTTGACCGTAATCCGCGGGGATAAAGCTTCCAATTTGCGCCATTAAAACAATAAGAGCTGTCTGGCGCATAAAAGTTGACTTACCAGCCATATTTGGGCCTGTTATAATAGCAAGCCTGTTAGCATATGAATCAAGACTAGTGTCGTTTGGAACAAAGTTTTGGTCTGTCATATGTTCCACAACCGGATGCCTTCCGTTTTTAATTTCAATATTGCCGGAATTGTTAATAACCGGGCGAACATAATTATTTTTGTCTGCCGTCTCTGCAAGAGCAGAAATAACATCAATAGTGGCTATTATATGAGCGGCAAACTGTATCCGGGGCATTTCGTCTGCAATTTTTAATATAAGTTCCTGAAAAATTTCAAGCTCTAGCTTTGCAATTTTTTCGTCTGCCCCTAAAATTGTTTCTTCAATATCTTTAAGCTCTGTTGTAATATATCTTTCGCAATTGGCTAAAGTTTGCCTTCTTATGTAATGTTCCGGAGCAAGCCCTTTGTTGGAATTGCTTAATTCTATATAGTAGCCAAAAACCTTGTTATATCTTATTTTTAAATTTTTAATTCCTGTTTTTTCACGTTCGGCGTTTTCCATTTCTAAAATCCATTTAGTTCCTTGGTTTTTAGCCCCTCGCAACTTATCAAGTTCCAGGTTATATCCGTCTCTAATAAAGCCGCCTTCGTTTATCGCAGCCGGAGGTTCGTCGCAAATGGTCTGTTTTAGTAAGGCGCAAACGTCTGCTAAATCGTCGTAGTTTAAAAGTATTTCCGCAATTAATGGGCTTTTAAGCTCCGCTAAGAGCTTTTTAATAAACGGCAAATAATAAAAATCGTTTGATAGGCTTAATAAATCTCTGGCGTTTGCAGTTTTATAAGCAATTTTTGCGGCGGTTCTCTCGAAATCGTGTAATGCGCTTAAAAACTCTTTTAATTCTTCTCGCAAAAGAGGGGCATTTTTTAATTCCTCAACACTGTCAAGCCGTTTGTTAATTTCAATGCATGATATTAAAGGCATCTCAACAAAACGCCTTAATAACCTTGCGCCTAATGGAGTTTTTGTTTTATCCAAAACCCATAAAAGCGTGCCTTTTTTGGATTTTTCCCGCATAGTTTCTGTTAACTCTAAATTTCTACGTGTTGATTGATCCAGCGATAAGTAATCGCTTTTTGAAACAATTTTTATAGACAAAATGTGATTTAGCATAGTTTTTTGTGTTTCGTGTAAGTACACAAGAAGCGCCCCAGAGGCGCAAACTGCACAATCATCATTTTCAAGACCAAGACCGTTAAGGTTTAAAACATTAAAATGTTCGCAAATTTTGCCATAAGCGCTTTTTTTGCTAAAAGCCCAGTAATAATAACTTTCCGGCTTAACAGGCAAAACAGCGGAATTTATAGAGCTTGCTAAAAAATCGTCGTTGGCTATAATTTCCCTTGGAGAAAGCTTTAAAATTTCATCAAGTAAAAGATTTTCCTCGTGGGGCAAAAATGAGGAAGTGTAAAATTCTCCAGTTGTAACATCCACGTATGCAATTCCAAATCCTGCTTTATCAGCATATAAACAAACAAGGAAATTGTTTTTCCCCTCATCTAATGAATTTTTGTCCATTACAGTGCCGGGAGTTACAATTCTGACTACTTCCCGTTTAACAATGCCTTTAGCTTGTTTTGGGTCTTCCACCTGTTCGCATATTGCAACTTTATAGCCTTTTTCAATTAATTTTGCAATATAACCTTCGGCGGCATGGAAAGGCACGCCACACATTGGCGCACGCTTTTCAAGGCCGCAGTCTCGCCCGGTTAGAGTTATATCAAGCTCTTTTGAAGCTGTTTTCGCATCGTCAAAAAAAAGCTCGTAAAAGTCGCCAAGCCTAAAAAATACAAGGCAGTGCTCATGCTCCCTTTTTATTTCCAAATATTGCTGCATCATTGGAGATAACTTACTCATTCTCTCCTCCGCAATCTTTACCGCAAGATGCGCAGCCGCCTCCGCAGCCTTGCTGCATTTGACCTCCCGTTGCCGTAAGAACAATTATGTTTAACACTCTCGTAATTAAAGTATTATAATCATTAAGCGCAGACTGATATAGACTTTGTAACTCTTTACTTTCCGGGTCTTTAGCAAGCTCTTCCCTTGCATCATCCAGTTTAACCGCCTCAACAGACGTTAATATATGCTGCCCCAAATTTCTTGCTTCTTCATAATAATTAACCATTATTTCACCTTCTCTATTCAATTATTTCCCCAACTAAATAAAACGTTTTGCAATCAGTTATTTTAACTTTTACAAAGCTGCCGATAACGCTTTCGTCTGCTTTAAAATGCACAATAGAGTTATCATCTGACCTGCCTGAAATGCTTCCCTTTTTTGGGTCTGACAATTCATCTGCCAAAACAACAAGTGTTTGACCAATTTTCTTTTTGTTCTCTTCTAAAATAATTGGGTTTAATGTTTCTAAAAGCCTGTTAAATCTGTTTGTAACAACAGGTTCTGGCACTTGACCTGTCATTTCTGCCGCAGGAGTCCCTGTGCGTATTGAATATATAAACGTAAATGCGCCGGAAAATCTTACTTTTTCTACGCAGTCGCATGTTTCCAGAAAGTCTTTTTCCGTCTCTGTGGGAAATCCCACAATTATATCTGTTGTTACTGAAATATCAGGAACGTTTTGTTTAAGCTTATATATTAAATTCAAATAATCCTCTTTTGTGTATCCCCTGTTCATTTTTTTAAGAATTTCAGTACTGCCTGACTGTATCGGCAAATGCAAATGCTTGCAAACTTTCTTTAAATCTCTTATTGCATAAACAAGTTCGTCTGACAAATCCTTAGGATGAGACGTTATGAAGCGGATTCTGAAATCTCCCTCAATATGGTTTATTCTTGCCAAAAGCTGAGGGAAATTTATACTTTCCTCAAGACCCTTCCCATAAGAGTTTACATTTTGCCCTAAAAGTGTTATTTCTTTAACGCCGTCGTTAACAAGATATTCAATTTCTTTTAATATATCCTCCGGCTTCCGGCTTCTTTCCCGCCCTCTAACGTAAGGCACAATACAATAAGAGCAGAAATTGTTGCAGCCATACATTATATTTACGCTAGCCTTATGCTTTTGCTTGCGTATAGCCGTAAGTTCTTCGCCTGCATAATCACTGGTTTGCATAATATCTATAACCTGTTTGCCGGTTTCATAACTTAACCACAATAAATCCGCCAGCTTATGCATGTTATACGTTCCGAAGATAATGTCTACATGCTTATGTTTTTCCATTACAACAGAAACAGCGGATTCATTTTGCATCATACATCCGCATAAAATTATTTTTAAATTGGGTTTTGTAACTTTATGCTTTTTTAAAAGGCCCAAATGCCCGTAAACCTTGTTTTCAGCGTTTTCTCTCACACAGCATGTGTTATATACAATAACATCTGCTTCTTTTTGGGTTCTTGCTTCTTTAAAGCCTGCTTCCGTTAAAATACCCAATATTTTTTCCGAGTCATGTACATTCATTTGACAACCATAGGTTCTTATAAATGCAAGTTTTTGTTTTTTACTGTTTACTTCTTTTAGTTTTGCAATACTCATTAAAGCCTCCAAAAATTAGCGATTAAATAGATCATACGTAATTTTTCCAAGTAATAAAATTAAAACAAACACAAATGCAGGGCGAATAATTTTCGCTCCTTTAGTAATGGCAAGATGAGACCCCACATAATGCCCCATAATTGAAAACACTGCGGCCGGAATACCAATCATAAATACAATATTGCCATTAATTAAAAATGTAATAAGTGAAGCGGCGTTAGAAGCTAAATTTACTATTTTTGCATTACCAGATGCCGTTAATAAATCAAACCCTATAACAGTGTTAAATACAATTATTAAAAACGTCCCCGTACCCGGACCGAAAAATCCGTCGTACCCTCCAATTATAAAGCCCGAAATGGCGCACAATACCATTACTTTGTTTTTAGAATGTTTCTTATCGGTGCTTTCATTATTCATTTTTTTGTTTTTAATAATAAATATACATAAAAACGGCAACGCAACAATTAAAAATACTCTTAAAAAGTTTTCACTTATTACAAGAGCAAGTGATGCCCCCAAAGACGACCCAATAAGTGCCGCAACGGCCGCAACAGCCGCAGACTTAAGCTCTACCCTTTTGTTTTTTATAAAACGCCAAGCGGATATTGTCGTACCGAAAGTTGATGCAAATTTGTTTGTACCCAGCGCAAAATGCGGCGAAATTCCTGCAACGTAATAAGCCGGCAATGTTATTATTCCGCCCCCTCCGGCAATAGAATCCAAAAATCCACCGAAAAAAACTAACGGGCAAATTATTAAAAGCTTATGTATTATGTCCATTTTTAACCCCTATACTAAATTTCTTGCCCATTTATTTGTTTTGGTTCGTAATGAAAAAGCTATAAACTTAAATACTTCCTCCATATAAATCGCCATCAAAACAAAGTATACGGGAAGATGGAAATAATTTGCAGCAATATACCCGCAAGGAAGCCCCACACACCAAACGCCAATCATTTCAAATATTAAGCAAAACGTTGTGTCTCCACCGCTTCGCAATATCCCCACAATCATTGTATAATTAAGCATTCTTATAACCATTACAGAACCAATAACTAACATTATCTTATGAGCAAAATCCTTAACTTCCGGCGTAACATCGTACACATTAATAATCAGTGGGCTTGCTAATATTAACAGCCCTCCTATTATAAGGCTTAAAACAGCTACAAACACCAGGCTTTTTTTAGCATATTTTTTGGCAAGCTCAATTTCCCCTGCGCCTAGGCTTATGGCTAGCATTATACCACAACCTGTGCCAACGGCAAAGCCTAAAACTGAAAACAAATTGTTAATGGTTTGAGAAATGGCTATAGCTCCCTGTCCGTTAAGCCCTGTAAATTTATAGCAGTACATATACATAACCGTTCCTATTGACCAAAATATTTCGTTTAGTATAACAGGGCAGCCAATTTTTAAATATTCATTTATAAATTCCCTTGAAGCTTTAAAATAATTTTTAAAGTTAGTCAAAATTGAAAGTTTGAATTTTCTTATTAAAGTTATTTGAGTAATCATTTCAAATAAGCGAGAAAGCACAAGAGCCGCCGCCGCTCCGCTAACGCCGAAGTTTAAAACTTTTATAAACAAAAGGCATAAAACCGTGTTAGAAGAAAGAGCGACTACACTTCCAATAACCGGAATTTTCATTTGCCCTGTGCTTCTTAAAGCAAACTTAATAGAATCACAAACAGCAATTATAAAATAACTTAAAAACACTGTTCGTAAATATTTAATGCCAAGTTCAACAACTTGCGGTGTTCCGTCTGAAAGAAACAACAATATGTACTTTGGAAAAGCAACCGCCGCAATAGCAAATATAAACGCACAAAAAAATGTGGCAGAAAAAGAAATGCCCATTGTTTTATGTATGCTTTCCATATCCTTTTTCCCGAAGAACTGACCGAAAAAAACAGCGCAGCTAGAGTTTATGCCATAACAAAACATATAAAACAGAAAGTATACCTGGTTGCCAATTGTAACGCCTGTTATAGCATGTACCCCCAAAAAACCTACCATCATCGAAGTTATTATTTGCGACGAATTTATTATAAGCTCTTGCCCCATAACAGGCAGGGCAAACCTTAATATTTTTTTTAAAAACACCTTGTTCTCTTCGCTTATTATGAACATTTATGCACCTATATCAGCATTCTTTAAATAAAATAAATTCAAGAAATACAAACTGACAACCACTTTGAAAAACACAAGCAACATTTCAATAACAACTGAAAAAACAATTCTGGAAATTGCTATTACATTTCCTATAGTTAATGCATAAATCAGATTTAACATAAAGCTTGCTATAAAAGATACAATTAATATTAGCGTAACATATAAAAAAGTTTTTAACCATTTTCCCTTTACAAGCTTATGGCTTTCTCTTAATGCACTAAACCCCCACTTATCTGTAATAGCAACTATATTTGCATAAAACTGAAAGCTTACGTATAAAAACATGGGAAGCACAATTAAAATAGCACTAACTCCTAAAATCAAAACTAACAACCCCGAAGTTACACAAAGCTTAAACCATTTTAACAATGTGTTGTCAAGCACGTCTGTATATTTTAATTCCTTGCCTTCCACAGCATGTTTGCTGACTATAGTAATAGCGGCTGTTTCAAGGGGTATAAACAAAAAATACACACCAATAAACCCATAGGGCATAAGACCAAGAGATTCAATATTTTGAGCCGCTAAATTTTCTATAAGAAACAAATCTTTTGGAAAAAGCTCCAATATAATACAGAACGGAACATAAATAAAAGCTGTAATAACCGCAAAATATCCGAAATATTTTTTATAAACGGTAACCGCCAGCTTAAAAAGCTCTGAAAGTTTTAAATTTTCTCCTTTAATTTGTGAAAACATAGCTCCGCTCCTATTTGTACATACTTACTTATATTCCAGCAATAAAGAAATTGCCGGTATAGTTAATATTGATAAAAGAGTTGATACGCTTACTATCCTTGAAGCAAGGCTTTCGTTGGCGTTTTGCCTTGTTGCAAAAATTGCTGTCATTGTTCCAACAGGCATTGCTGGGATAAGCACTACAATACCAAAAACTATATCGCTTGTAATTATTTTTCTTGTTAAAAAGAAAAGCATTATAGGCATTGCAATAAGCCTTACAAACGTAAAAAAATACATTTTGGGGTTAGATAAAAACAGTTTAAAATCGTTTTGAGCAAGTGTCGCTCCCAGAACAATCATGGAAAGGGGCGTTGTCATTTGACCGACAACGTTTAATCCGTCGTTAATTGCCGGCGGAAGGCTGATTGATAATACAAACAGAGCCATTCCAATAATTGTAGATAAAACCGCCGGGTTTAACAAAACCCCCATAAAGTCCATTTTAACGTTTTCTTTATATCCCAAAGCTATATATTTAACACCTAATGTAAACGCAAGTAATATAAATGCAATATTGCCAAAATAAACTAAAATTAAAACATCAGAGCCGTATATTGAATTCAAAACAGGCGCACCCATAAAAACCATATTGGGCATGGCAAGAGATGTTACAAAAACACCTTTGTCTAGAATATCAACTTTTAACAGCTTGCAAAGTATAAAACCTATAACTAGCCCTGAAATACATGAAATTGAAATAAACAAAAACACAAGACCGCAATCTATTAAAACCTGATTTGAATACGGCTTTTGAAGTGCGTAAATTACACTGCAAGGCAATGTAACTTTTAAAAGCAAATCCGAAAGACAAACTTTCGCTTCGTTTGATATTATTTTAACTTTAAAGCAAATATATCCAACTGCCATACAAAAAAATAACATCACAACCTTATTAAATACTACAAAAAACGTCTGCATCTTCTCCCCCTGAGTTGTAATCGCCCCGGATTATTGAAAGTTGGTGATTATTTCATATTCCACTTCCGGTTTTATATGTCCAGCAGATTATAACTCATTTTGACTATTATTACAATATTTTGTATTATCTTATATTCAATTTTTATTGTTATTATATATTTGCATTAAATTTTGAGCTGAAACCGAGCTTTCCCAATTTTTATATATTCCATTTAGTAACCCAGTATTTATCGCTGTTTTAACGCTTTCATATGCCCATGGCGCAACGTCTAAGCTTAAAGTACCGCCATCATTTTTACTATCTTTAAGATTAATTCCGCTTAACATTATGGCTAATTGCAAAAGAGTTATTTCAGAATCCGGAGAAAATTCCCCATGAGAATTTCCGTGTATAAGGCCAGCAGACGCTGCTGTCGTAATTTCTTTATAATTAGGTGTGTTTACATTAACATCAGAAAATTCTTTAATATTATCTGTTTTTTTAATTTTAAATGTGTTTACTAAAAACGCCGCCGCTTCCCCTTTTGTAACCCTTTTTTCGTCTTTAATGCCGTTTAAATAAACATAATCCATTGTCCTTACAAATATTGGGTAACTGCCGCTAACATAACCCTCTCCGTGATATCCGTAAACCCCTGTCATTTCAAACTGTGTTGTGGCTTGTCCTGCTTTGTTAGTCTTTAAAACCTTTACGCTGTCATTAGGCATTTTTATTTTTATTTTCATATCTTCCAGCAGTTCCACACTATTTTCGCTTATCCATTTTTCGTCCTTATTGACCCACAACGTATTTTGAAATGATGCAGTAAACGTAACTATATTTTTTGACTGAACAAACGAAAATGATGACGCTATTTTTGTTTTGTCTTTATGTCCGTAATATAAAACCACTTGATCGTTTGTTTCCAGCTGAAAATTAAGAAAATCAACAGGCTTAATTAAATTTCCTTTTCTAATAACATATCCAAACCAGCCGCATTCTGCTCCAAATTTATCCGCTTTAATATCGTTTACAGAATGTATTGCCTGGCCGTCTCCATATGTATAAAATATTTCTATTCCGTTTTCTTTTGCCCCATTATTAAGTGCATCTAAGTATGTATACCCAGTAGTTACAGTATTTAAAAGGGTTTTATCGTAGCTTTCAATAACAAATACTACTTTAGCCTGTTTTAATAAAGAAATATCCGCCGCTTTAACAACAGACGGCTTAAAGATTATTATAAAAGCTAACATAAAAATAGCTATTTTTTTCATCCAGTGAAGTCACCCCACCTTTTTAATTTTAGTCCATTATACCATAATTAATGTTTATTGCAATTATTTTAACAATAGACAGATTGCTAGGCTTGTATATTAAATGACAAGGCCATTCAAACTTTAAGAAACGGCCTTATAAATTATTTTTATCAATTTATCTATTATTTCAAAGTCTTGGGAATCATCTGTTTCTTCATAAATAACTACATCGTTTCTGTAAATTTTATATATTCCCTCTCCTCTTGAAAAATGTGGAGGAGGCAAGAGATAATATAAATTTTCAAAATTTTTATCCCATTTAAAGTAAATACCGTAATAATCATTTGAAACTTCGCTTTTGGCTGAGTTTATTATAATATATTCCTCAAGGCTCGGGTTTACATGGACACATACACCTATTAATTCTGAACTGCTATCGATCCATTCTATATAATTAACTGATGTAAAAGGGAAATCGTTTAAAGCCAACTCTCTAATTCGACCTTTATTATCAGCCACAGTAAGTTTCAAATCTTCAAAAAAAGCTATTTTCATGCCATCAGGAGATAAAACAGCATAAGGCTTGTTAATATAATCCTGGGTTTGTGCTGATGTACTATTTTTTGTGCACACAACAATAAGTATTAATATTATTAACCAAAAAGCCGCAAATAGTTTTAGTGACAGTTTGTTCATTGTAAACATCCCCGAATTTTTTCTTAGATCCTGTTTGGAATCTCGCTTTTAGTGGATTTTTGAGCAAATTTTTTGAATCGAAATAAAGCGGTAAACGTTCATATGGGCGTGTTGAATATTGATTAAAAAATTTCAAAACGATGTAAAAACGCCCCTAAACCCGGTCGTTTTTACATCTGAAATTTTCCCAATAAGGATTATTCAACACGCCCCATATAGCTATTTTCAAAAATATAAACAGCTATGTTCGCAATGCTAATTCTTTTTTCTAGCATAAATAGTAACCTTTTTTCTTCCTATCATGGAAACTGCCCATATAACATCAGCAAGAGAACCTGCAACACTTCCAATCAGTAATACAAACCAATATTGATATTGCAATAAAAAAAGCGGGAATACAACGACAACCGTTGAAAATATAAAACCAGAAATGGCAATTAATATTCCCTGCCAACATGGAATCTCTATGGTTTCTTTTGGGTCAATACCTGGGGCAAAAATTGACTTTCTGATAGCAGCTTGGTGACCCAAAACTCGGTAAGTTGTATAATGCCCTAACTCATGAATTATAAACACCATAAGTGCAAACATTACAACGCCTACGAAATTCATAGATAGAAATTTTCTCAAAAAAACACCTCAATTAATATCACAGCGACTGCGTGGATACTTGTTTCTGCGCTCTAATCCTTTCAACATTGCGATTCATGAGTTTACGCCCAACGTTTTGAAAAATCCATCGCTTTAATGGAGATAGTTGTTGCTGATAATATTGAAAAAACTCATCAGGTGAATTAAATGTCCCGAAGTCTTTATTAATACCTTCTTTTTGGATATAAGTATCATTCACTTCCCATTCAACCTGGGGATTTTGGAAGTCGTCTGTAGCGACTCCATATCCGCAAAATCCGATGTTACTATCAGAGAACTTTTCCTGTAATTTCCTCAAATATGCCATATCCAAGATAAAACCTTCTATGTTATACCACTTACCTTGGTACTCCACTTCGACCCAACTGTGTACAATGCTTTCCGGCGCAAGCCTGTAAATCAGACCTGTCATTGCACCTTTTTGCAACCTTTTATCAATTGTAAACCCATGCATTCTGCAAGGCACACCAACGGCTCTTAAAAGAGCCATAAACAAAATCCCCTTTGTATTACACTGCCCGTAACCGTCACCTAAAACAACAGATGCCGGAATATTGTCGTCTATGTTATAACCAAACGCAATTTCATCACGAACAAAATTGTAAATTTTTTGAATCTTATGAAAAGTATCTTCCTGTGCCCAGTTTCTGTCTATTATCAGTCTTCGGATAGAAACATTGCTATAGTCCAAAAGACTTGTTTCTTGTAAATAACTATCCATCGTGTAACCCTCCATGTTTTTTTTGATTACACTTTAGGCAACCTCTAAAAACCTCATTCCGCCATATTTTCGGCAAATTTGTAGTAATTATGAAAATAATCAATATAGATTTCAGCACATTATCGCAGTGAGGCGTTTACGAAAAATGCTTTAATGTGTTTCAGTACCTTTTATTGAATAAAGAATAACTAAAAGCGTTACGCCTACATCGGCAAAAACCGCCATCCACATATTTGCAAAACCTAAAGCCGCAAGAATGAGTACCCCTATTTTAACCACCAAAGAAAACGTAATATTTTGTTTAACAACCGACATTGTTTTCTTTGAAATGTCAATAGCCTCACATATTTTTGAAGGCTCGTCGTTCATTATAACAACGTCGGCGGCTTCAATGGAAGCATCAGAGCCTATCCCCCCCATTGCAACTCCTACGTCGCATCTTGCAAGAAGCGGCGCATCGTTTATACCGTCTCCTAAAAACGCTATTTTTGCTTCCGGGTTTTCCATGTATAATCTTTCGCACACCTCAACTTTTTCATGAGGCAAAAGGTTTGAATACACTTGACTTATACCAATTTCCTGGGAAACTTTTTTAGCGCCTTCCTCATTGTCCCCAGTTAACATAATTATTTTGTCAATGCCTTTTTTCATTAAGCCACTAACCGCTTTTTTGCTGTCCGGCTTTATAACATCTGAAATTGCAATGTATCCCAAATAATTGCCGTTTTTGCCGACATATACTGTTGTTCCTTTATTATTTGTTTTTTCTGTATTAATATTATTGCTTTCCATAAGCTTAATGTTTCCTGCAACAATAAAATTCTTGTTAATATACCCTGTTACGCCGTGCCCGCCGATTTCTTTAACGTCAGTAATATTAATGTTTGCTTCTGCAATTTCTCCGCAATATTTTACAACGGATTTTGCTACGGGATGGTTTGAGTATTTTAAAACAACACAGGCGCTTTCTAAAAGCTCTGTTTCAGTTGAGTTTCCGTAAGTTACAACTTCGTTAACCTCAAAAACCCCTTTTGTAAGTGTTCCTGTTTTATCAAAAACCACTGTGTTAATTTGAGATATGGTTTGCAGCGTATTTCCGCCTTTTAACAATATCCCCCGGCGAGAAGCCAGCCCGATTCCCGAAAAAAACGTTAACGGAACAGAAATTACAAGGGCGCACGGGCATGAAACAACCAAAAACACTAAAGCTCTGTTTGCCCATTCCGCAAAACCTCCGCCAACTAAAAGCGGCCCACCCAAGGCAAGCGCAAGAGCAGAAAAAACTACAACCGGCGTATATATCTGACAAAACTTCGTTATAAATTTTTCTGTTGGAGCTTTTTTAGCAGATGCGTTTTCTACAAGCTCTAATATTTTAACAACTGTTGAATCTTTATATTCTTTTGTAGTCTTTACTTTTATTAATGATGAAACATTTACACAACCGCTTAAAATCTCTTCTCCCTCTTGCTTAAAGCATGGTTCAGATTCACCAGTAAGAGAAGATAAATCAAGATTAGAGCTTCCCTCTGCGATTATTCCGTCAATAGGCAGTTTTTCTCCGGGTTTTACAATAATAATATCTCCTATTGATACATCCTCCGGTTTTACTTTTATTATGCCGTCTTTTGTTTCCTTGTTTGCATATTCCGGAGCTAAGTCCATAAGCGCTTTTATTGAGCTTCTTGATTTATTTAAGGCTTTGTCCTGAAAATACTCTCCTATTTGAAAAAATAACATAACTGCAACCGCTTCCGGGTACTCCCCGATTATAAAAGCACCAACTGTTGCAACTGTCATTAAAAAGTTTTCATCAAATATTTTTCCTTTAAAAAGATTTTTTACAGCTGTAAAGACAACTTCCCTGCCAAAAGCCAAATATGCCGCCAAAAACATAAATGTTTTAAATACATCAGGCAATTTTGCAAAGAGAGCCAACGAAAATATTACTAAACCTAATATAAAAATAATTAATTCCGATTTTGTATCTTTTTTCTCATGGTGAGTGTGAGAGCAATGCGGACAACAAGCTTCCGAATGTAATAATGTTGAATTTTCCATATATATCCCCCTTGTATGTAAAAGTTATATTTTGTTTTAAACCCTGTGTTTGATATGGCTAATTCCCTGTTCCAAAACAGATGAAACATGGTCGTCGTCTAAAGAATAATAAACGGTCTTCCCCTCTTTTCTGAATTTAACAAGCCTATTCTGCCGTAATACCCTCATTTGGTGAGAAATTGCAGATTGTGTCATGCTTAGTTTTTCCACAAGCTCATTTACGCAAAGTTCCTTATTCAAAAGAGTATATAAAATTTTAATTCTTGTGGAATCTCCAAATACTTTAAAGAAATCCGCCAAGTCGTAAATCATTTCCTCTGTCACTTAATCACTCCTTCATATTAATATGTGAACATCTATTCATATGTTACAACAAAATATTCTGCTTGTCAACATAATAGACCTCTTCAGAAACTCGCTGTCGTCGTATTTGCGAGGAAATTTTTCGTTTTGCAAGGAAGAGGGAAGCGGGCATACTAAGCACCGTATGTACGTTTCCCTCTGACGTAGTCAAAACGGAAAATTCGCCGCAAAGACGGCGGCATGGAGTTTCGGAAGAGGTCTAATAAAAAAACGTGGGTTAAACGCAGGAAACTGCATAAAACTCACGTTATCAAGTTATTCCTCACTTTTATCTGATTCTGATTCTACTTCGCTGCTTTTTTCATTCAAAGAAAGTATTCCCTTTAAAAGCCTTAACTGGTTACTAAGTTCTTCTATTTCATTACTTTGCTGTTTTATTGTATTACTAAGAGACAAAATTTGCCTGTCTCGCTCATCAATTTTCTTTTCGCTAATATTCAACTTATTTTGCAAAACAAAAAGTTCTTCGTTAAACTCACTTTTGTTTTGCTCTATAGAAGGAATTTGCGCCGGAGGGCTCTTGACCTCAACTTCTACTGTTGTAACCGGATAAAAATCTTCGTATAAATCTGGTAAAAGCTGAATATCCCAAATGCTTGCGGAATCTACATAAACCTCTGAAAGCAAATAATTTTTTTCGTTTTGCTTTACTTGAGACAAATAAACCGCCTTTACCGGGTTTAAGCAAAACTTGTTTCTGTATCTTTGTGGTCTTGAAAATGTGTTTCCCATATCGCTTGATATGCTGAAAAAAAGTTGACCATTGTTTGTAAAAGTAATATAAAGCATTTCGTTTGTAAAAAATAACAAGCATTTTTCAATGCTTTGAGCTTCCCAAACTACAACAGGGTTTGAAAACTGGGAAGTTGCTTTTTTTCTAAAAATAAGCTGATATGAAAACATGCTTTTAACAATGTAAATCATAAATATTGTTGTTTCCGATGTTAAATATGCCGCATCTGTAATTTGGTTCTTTGTTGAATGAAAAACATGATAAGTGCTTTGGGCGTTTTGGGTTACTTCTCTGTATCCCAAATTATATTCTCCAGTAATTGTCTGGTAAAAAAGCAGGACATGCTCATTGGTCACGTTTGTAACATTAAAAAGGCGGCTACCGACAGGGTAAAAAACATCAATTCTTATGGGTGGCGACCATTGCCCTTTTTTTGTTAGCGTTTGGAAAACAATAAAATTGTTTCTTTCCTCCGGGTTTGGCACGTTGTAAATTATGGAAATCCCTTCGTCTGAAATTATAGGATTAATACTTATTGTATATATCCTTTGGGACTTATTTTCTAAAATAATTTTGCTTGAAAAACTTCCGGAAGAATTTGTGCATAGTACAATATTCCCGTAGGTATCTTGGCAAAACAAATAAATGTTGCCTTTTTTATCTAGGCTTACAGTAAAGTGCGATCTACATCCATTAATTACCGTTTGCTTATGCTGCCACTTGTTGTTTTCAAAGCTTTTGCAAATAATACCCTCGTTTTTTAAATAATAAAAACACATAAGAGAATTGTTTTCAAGCCTTACTATGTAACAATTTTCCATAAAATCCCTCTATTCCAAATTTCATGTGCAGGTTCTTACTTCGTTTATTGAAATATACAACGCATTAGCAATCCCCATGCCGTATTGGTGGTCTGCCTTTAAGCAATTTGCAATGTGCCTTATTTTAATCTCCTTAGGGATACCCTCCATAGACCTTGCCGTGTTTTCAAACAGCCTCTGTTTTTCGCAATCAGTCATTTCTTTGAACAAAATACCTGGCTGAGTATAATAATCGTCGTCGTCCTCTCTAAAATTCCAATGGGCCGCCGCTCCGTGGAGTGGTAACGGTGGTTCTCTAAAACATGGTTGCTGCTGCCATTTACCAAAGCTGTTAGGTTCGTAAGCTATGGTTGCGCCAAAGTTTCCGTCTGTTCTCATTTTACCGTCTCTGTGATAACTGTGGGCCGGACATTTTGGCATATTAACAGGAATTAAATGGTGGTTTACGCCTAAACGATACATTTGTGCATCCAAATAAGACAAAAGCCTGCCTTGCAGCATTCTGTCCGGAGAAAATCCAATTCCCGGCACAACATGAGCAGGGTTAAACGCCGCTTGTTCAATTTCTGCAAAGAAGTTTTCAGGGTTTCTATTAAGTTCTAAAACTCCTACTTCAATAAGGGGAAAATCCTTTTCATACCACTTTTTCGTTAAATCAAAAGGGTTGTACGGCATTTCCTGTGCCTGCTCCTCTGTCATAACTTGTATGTACATTTTCCATTTTGGGAAATTTCCTCTATCAATTGCATCCCATAAATCCCGCTGGTTGCTTTCCCTGTCTTTGGCAATAACTTGTTCTGCTTCTCCGTCTGTTAAATGCTTTAGCCCCTGTTCAGAAAGCAAATGAAACTTGACCCACGTTCTTTGGTTATCCTCATTAAACATGCTGAAAGTATGGCTTCCGAATCCGTGCATATGCCTGAAAGAATAAGGTATTCCGCTGTCACTCATTGTTATAGTAAGTTGGTGTAAAGATTCCGGCTGTAGTGTAAAAAAATCCCAAAAGCTTGTTTGGCTTCTCATTCCTGTGTGGGGGTCTCTTTTAACGGCATGGTTTAAATCTGGGAATTTAAGAGGGTCTCTTATGAAAAAAACAGGAGTGTTGTTGCCTACTAAATTCCAGTTGCCTTCATCTGTATAAAACTTAATGGCAAAACCTCGTATATCCCGCTCGGCGTCTGCCGCTCCTCTTTCCCCTGCCACTGTTGAAAAGCGTACTAATACATCAGTTTTTTTACCAAGCTTTGAAAATATGGCGGCCTTTGAGTAACATCTTATATCATGGGTTACTGTAAAATGCCCAAAAGCTCCAGAACCCTTTGCGTGCATACGCCTTTCAGGAATAACCTCTCTGTCAAAATGCATCATTTTTTCCATAAACCATACGTCCTGTAAAAGAACAGGGCCTCTAACTCCGGCGGTCAAAGTATTTTCATTATCGGAAACAGGCGCTCCCGCCCCGGTTGTTAACTTTGTAATTTTTTCCATAATAACCTCCATTGTTGCTTTTTTTATTTATATTCTCAAATACAAGCAAACTTGCTTGCCCAGTTATAAAATAATGAAACACAATTGACAAGAAGTTGTAATTATGCTAGGATTAAAGAAAATTAAAAGGCTTGGTTATAAATGGATAAAGAATATATTTTGTCAAAAATCGACCACACTCTTTTAGACCCAACAGCAAAATGGGAGCAGATATATGCTCTTTGTTTGGAAGCCATAGAAAATAAAACGGCTTCCGTTTGTGTTGCCCCCTGTTATGCAAGCATGATAAAAAAAGAATTTGGCGATAATATTAATATATGCACAGTTATCGGCTTTCCTCTTGGATACATGACTACAGAATCAAAAGTTTTCGAGGCAAAACAAGCTATTAATGACGGCGCAACCGAAGTTGATATGGTTATAAACATTTGCCACGTTAAAAACGGCGATTTCAATAAAATTACCAATGAAATAAAAGCAATTAAAGACGGGGTTGGAAGTAAAATTCTTAAAGTTATTATTGAAACTTGTTATTTAACCCAAGAAGAAAAAATTGCACTTTGCAAATGTGTAACAACGGCCGGAGCAGATTTTATTAAAACTTCTACCGGCTTTGGCACTGGCGGAGCAACAATTGAAGATATCTTGCTTTTTAAAGAAAATATCGGTAAAAACGTAAAAATAAAAGCTGCCGGCGGAGTTAAAACAATTGAGGATTTAGAAATGTTTATAAACGCCGGATGCGAAAGAATCGGTACAAGTAAGGCAGTAAAAATTTTAACCGGGCAGAAAAGCTCCGGCTATTAAATTAAAATTCGTAACAATCAAAACGTTAAGTTTTGTTGTTTATAAAATGCAGTAAAGAATTTAAGGAGGTACTAAATGAAAAAAATAATTTCGCTTTTACTGGTAACAGTTTTAGCAATTAGCGCAACGGCTTGTTCTCAAAACCCACCTGCGCCTTCTCAGCCTGCCGAATCTGAGGCAGCTCAAACTGAACCGGCAACTGAGGAATCCGGCGAAGCCGCAGACGTTCAATCTGAAGACGGAAAATTTGAACTTGCTCTTATTACAGACATCGGTACTATTGATGACAAATCATTTAACCAGGGTTCATGGGAAGGTTTAAGCCAATACGCCGTTGAAAACGGTAACAAATCCCACAAATATTATAAACCCGCTGAAAAAAGCACTGATGCTTATGTTTCTACAATTGACCTTGCTGTTGAAGGCGGCGCAAAATTAATTGTTTGCCCAGGCTTTTTATTTGAAGAAGCAATCTTTATAGCGCAAGATGCTCATCCAGACGTTAAATTCGTTCTTTTAGACGGCACTCCACACAATGAAGATTACAGCGAATTCAGAATTGAACAAAACGTTTATTCAGTATTTTATGCTGAAGAACAAGCAGGCTATTTAGCAGGTTATGCAGCAGTTAAAGACGGCAACAAAAGCTTAGGTTTCATGGGTGGTATGGCTGTTCCGGCGGTTGTTCGTTTTGGTTATGGTTATATTCAAGGGGCAGATGCTGCCGCTAAAGAACTTGGTCTTACAGAAGTTCCTATGTATTATAATTACACAGGTGGTTTCAGCGCAACTCCTGAAGCACAAACACTTGCAGCTTCTTGGTATCAAAACGGCACAGACGTTATTTTCGGCTGCGGCGGCGCAGTAGGCAACTCTGTTATGGCAGCTGCTGAACAAGCCGGTAAAAAAGTTATCGGTGTAGACGTTGACCAGTCTCCTGAATCTCAAACAGTTATTACTTCCGCAATGAAAGGTCTTGGCTCTTCCGTTTACCAAGCGGTTGAATCTTATTACAGAGGCGATTTTGAAGGCGGCAAGTCAGTAATTTTTGATGCATCCAATGCAGGTATTGCCCTTCCGATGGAAACATCAAAATTTGAAACTTTCTCACAAGAAGATTATGACGCTATTTATAACAAGCTTTCTGCTGGCGAAATCAAAATTGTTAAAGACGTTGATGATAATGGTAACACTGTAAATATTACAGATATTCCTACAAGCGTTGTTAAAGTAATATTTGTGGAATAATATATTTTAAAAAGGGCGCTTTGCGCCCTTTTTTTAACGCAAGCCCGTTTAGAGCGTGTAATGGATTTAAAAACACGCCCTAAACCGTTTTCTTATGCAAACGTTATAAAAGGAGAAGGCTTATGGATTATATTATTGAAATGATTGGCATAACAAAAATCTTTCCCGGAATAATCGCTAATGACAATATAACTTTGCAATTAAAAAAAGGCGAAATTCATGCGCTTTTAGGGGAAAACGGAGCAGGAAAGTCTACCCTTATGAGCGTTTTATTCGGCATGTATACGCCGGAGGAAGGCATAATTAAAAAAGACGGCAAGCAAATAAAAGTAGCAAGCCCAAGAGATGCAAACATGTTAGGCATAGGCATGGTTCACCAGCATTTTATGCTTGTGCATAACTTCACCGTTCTTGAAAACATTATTTTGGGGGTTGAAACCACAAGAAACGGTGTACTTGTTATGGAAGAAGCCAAAAAAAAAGTTATGGCTCTTTCTCAAAAATACGAACTTAAAATTGAGCCGGACGCTCTAATTTCTAACATCTCTGTTGGTATGCAACAAAGAGTTGAAATTCTTAAAATGCTTTACTGCGATAATGAAATTTTAATATTTGACGAACCTACCGCTGTATTAACGCCTCAAGAAATTAAAGAGCTTATGAATATAATGAAAAAGCTTACCCTAGAGGGCAAATCCATATTGTTTATAACACATAAGTTAAACGAAATTAAAGCCGTGGCAGACAGATGCACGGTTTTAAGAAAAGGAAAATATATTGGTACTGTTAATGTATCGGAAACATCAAAAGAAGAGATGTCCGAAATGATGGTCGGGCGCAAAGTTTCGTTTCAGGTTGAAAAAAATGAAGCTAAACCAGCCGGAGCAATGCTTCAGGTTAAAGGGCTTAGCGTTAAAAATAAAGAAACTGGGAAAAATACTGTTAAGGACGTATCATTTGATGTTAAAGCCGGTGAAATTTTATGCGTTGCAGGTATTGAGGGTAACGGTCAAAGCGAGCTTATATACGCTTTAACCGGGTTAATTGACCATGACGGCGGAGAAATTATTTTAGACGGCAAAAATATTACAAACTCAACAATTAGAGACAGAAATTTAGACGGTATAGGGCACATTCCCGAGGACAGACATAAACACGGGCTTGTGCTGGATTTTAACCTTGCCAACAACCTGGCATTGCAAAAATATTTTACAAACCGCTTTAGTGAAAACGGCTTTTTAAAGTATAAAGAAATGCACGAATTTGCAGATGGTTTAATCGAAATGTTCGATATCCGCTGCTCTAACGGTTCAAAAACAATTGCAAGAAGTATGTCCGGCGGTAATCAGCAAAAGGCTATTATCGCAAGAGAAATTGACAAAGAGCCAAAGCTTTTAATTGCGGTACAGCCCACAAGAGGGCTTGATGTTGGGGCAATTGAATATATACATAAGCAGCTTGTTGCCCAAAGAGATGCCGGAAAGGCTGTGCTGCTTGTGTCTTTAGAGCTAGACGAAGTTATGGACGTTAGCGACAGAATTATTGTTTTATACGAGGGGGAAATTGTCGCTGATTTAAACCCTAAAGAAATTACCATACAAGAGCTTGGGCTTTATATGGCCGGAACGAAAAAGGGGGCGATTTCGTGAGTTTGTCTAAAATATTAAAAAGCGAAGGCTTTTCTAACTTTTTATCAACTCTGGTAGCAATTATGGCCGGTCTTTTAGTTGGCTTTGTAATTTTGCTGTTTTCAAACCCCTCCCAAGCAGTTGGTGGATTTAGTGCTATTCTTTTAGGTGGTCTGTCCGATATGAAAAACATGGGACAGGTTCTATACTTTGCAACGCCAATAATTATGACAGGGCTTTCCGTAGGATTTGCCTATAAAACAGGGCTTTTTAACATTGGTGCATCCGGGCAGTTTATGGTTGGCTCTTTTGCCGCTGTTTTTGTTGGCGTAAAAATGACTGTTTTTCCGGGAGCAACCCATTGGATTGCCGCATTAATCGCCGCAGCCATAGCAGGCGCAATATGGGGGTTTATTCCGGGGTTTTTAAAGTCAAAATACAATGTTAACGAAGTAATTTCCTGTATTATGATGAATTATATAGGTTTGTACACTGTAAAACTTCTTATTACGAGAACCGTATTTGACTCCTTAAGAAATGAAGCAAAAAGAGTTGTTGGAACTGCTGTTTTACCAAAACTTGGCATGGATCAGTTTTTTTCTAAAAACAATAGTCCCTCCAGCGTTAATATTGGCATTTTTATTGCTATTGCAATTGGCATAATAATGTATATAATTATTGAAAAGACAAAACTCGGTTTTGAGCTTAAAGCTTGCGGCTTTAACAGAAACGCCGCAAAATACGCCGGAATAAACGAGAAAAAGAGTATTATTCTTTCAATGGTTATTGCCGGGGCGCTTTCCGGCATTGGCGGTGCGCTTTTGTTCCTTGCAGGAAGCGGCAAAGGTATTGAAGTTGTGGATATTTTGCCGGTAGAAGGTTTTAATGGCATACCTGTTGCGCTTTTAGGTCTTACAAACCCTATTGGTATAATTTTTTCCGGCATATTCATTTCTTATCTTAACATTGGCGGCTTTAACATGCAGCTTTTCAACTTTGTTCCCCAAGTTATTGAAATTATAATTGCTGTAATAATTTATTTCAGCTCGTTTTCCCTTATTATAAAAGGTTTAATACAGGCAAGGCAAAGAAAACGTGAAAATAAAGGCGGGGGCGATGAATAATGAATACCTTTTATTTTTTAATTCAGCAGACAATGTTTTTTTCAATACCCCTTCTCGTTGTGGCTCTCGGCGGCATGTTTTCGGAGCGGAGCGGCGTTATTAACATCGCCCTTGAAGGTATTATGATAATAGGGGCTTTTTCCAGTATATTGTTTATATTTACGTTCCAAAATACTATAAAAGGGCAAACTCTGTTAATTATTGCAATTGTTATTGCGGCGCTCTCCGGCATACTGCTTTCGCTTGCTCATGCTTACGCCTCAATAAATATGAAAGCTGACCAAGTTATAAGCGGAACAGCAATTAACATGTTTGCTCCGGCATTTGCCATATATGTAGCCAGAATGATGTTTACAACACAGCAAATACCTTTTATAAACCAGTTTAGAATACAATCCGTTCCTGTTTTGGGCTCAATCCCTGTTATTGGACCGTTGTTTTTTCAAAACACATATATCACCACTTATTTCGGGTTTATTCTGTTTTTAGCAGCGTGGTTTGTATTTTATAAAACAAAGTTCGGGCTTAGGCTTAGAGCCTGCGGCGAACATCCGCAAGCAGCGGATTCCGTTGGTGTAAGCGTTTACCGCATAAGATATACTGGAGTTATGATTTCCGGCGCACTTGCCGGAATTGGCGGTTTAATATTTGTAATACCAACATCAACAAACTTTAACGCAACTGTTTCAAGCTACGGCTTTTTGGCGCTTGCCGTGCTTATTTTTGGTCAATGGAAGCCATCCAGGGTATTGTTTGCGGCGTTTTTCTTTGGTACAATGAAGACTATTGCCTCTGCTTACTCCGGCATTCCTGTTTTAGCAAGCCTTGGTGCGCCAAACGATATTTATAAAATGATACCTTATATCGCAACGCTTGTTGTTCTTACTTTTACATCTAAAAATTCTCAAGCGCCTAAAGCGCTTGGCGTGCCTTACGACAAAGGAAGCAGATAAGCAGCCCCAGAGCGTATTTCAAATGTAAACACACTTTGGACTGTTTAAATATATGCAGCATATTGAAAGGAATTATTAATGGAATCTTTAATTTTTGAACAAATGAATTTATCGCCTGAAATTAGACAGGCAATAGCGGACATGGGCTTTGAGGAAGCAACACCTATTCAATCTCAAGCAATTGATATTATAATGTCCGGCAAAGACGTCTTAGGACAATCTCAAACAGGAACGGGTAAAACTGCGGCTTTCGGCATACCATGCCTTGAAAAAATAGACCCGAATGACAGGTATTTACAGGCAGTTATTTTAACTCCAACAAGAGAACTCGCAATACAAATTTGCGAAGAATTCCGCAAGCTTTTAAAATATAAGGAAAACATAAGAGTTGTGCCGATTTACGGCGGACAGCCAATAGACAGGCAAATATTTGCCTTAAAAAAAGGTGCTCATGTAATTATAGGAACTCCCGGCAGAGTTATGGACCATATGGAACGCCGCACATTGAAAATGGAAACCGTTAAAACGGTTATTCTAGACGAGGCGGACGAAATGCTTGATATGGGATTTCGTGAAGATATTGAAACAATTTTAAAGAAAATGCCTGATGAAAGGCAAACTATATTGTTTTCCGCAACAATGCCAAAAGGTATATTAAACCTTACAGCAAATTTTCAAAGTTCACCAGAGCATATTTTAGTTAAGCATAAAGAATTAACCGTTCCTAAAATTGAACAGGTTTATTATGAAGTTACAGAAAAAACTAAATTAGAAGCTACTTGCAGAATAATTGATATGGAAAACCCTGATTTATCCATTATATTTTGCAATACTAAAAAGAAAGTTGACGAACTTGTTGAGCATTTGCAAGGCAGAGGATATTTTGCTGAAGGGCTTCACGGCGACTTAAAGCAGATTCAACGGGATGTTGTAATGAAAAAATTCCGCAACCAAACAATTGAAATACTTGTGGCAACAGACGTTGCAGCAAGAGGAATTGACGTTAACGACATTGACATTGTTTTCAACTACGATTTGCCCCAAGACGAGGAATATTACGTTCACCGTATAGGAAGAACTGCAAGAGCAGGTAAATCCGGTAAGGCTGTAACATTCGTTGTGGGAAAAGAAATTTATAAGCTAAAAGATATAATGCATTACACAAATTCCAAAATTGAAAAGCATAAAATGCCTACAATAAGCGATATAGAGGAAAATAAAGCAACAAAATTTGTTGAAAGCGTTAGAACGGTTATAGACGAAGGTCATTTAACTAAATATGTTAATATTGTTGAATCTCTTGTTGCAATGGACTACTCCTCAATCGACATTGCAGCGGCTTTAATTAAAATGAGCTTACACGATGATAAAGCCTCTAACATAGATTTTGAGAAAGAGTTAAGCCTTGAAAAAGGATTTAAAAAAGCTAAATCTGTTAATGATAACAGAATGTGTCGTCTTTTTATTAACGCAGGTAAGAAAAACAAAATACGTGCCCAGGACGTTGTAGGCACTCTTGCAAGCGAAACAGGTGTGCCTGGCAAGGCATTCGGTGCTATAGACATATTCGACGATTTTACTTTTGTAGACGTTGCCGATGAATATGTTAAAAAAGTAATTAACGGCATGAAAGGCAAAAAACTTAAGGGCGTTAGAGTTAACATTGAAAAAGCTCAAAAAAACAAGCGAAAGAATGATAAATAAATGATTTTGGGGATTGGCTCCGATATTATTGAAATAAGCAGAATTGAAAAAGCTATTAAAAACCAACATTTTTTAAATAAATATTTCTCCCAGCTTGAAATTGATTTATGCAACCCTAATCCCCACCGCTTTGCGGGCAATTTTGCCGCCAAAGAAGCCGTATCAAAAGCCCTAGGAACAGGACTTAAAGGGCTTAACCTTATAGACATTGAAATTTTGCGCCTTGGAAGCGGAGCACCCTTTGTTGTTTTGCATAACACCGCTAAATCTTATAGCGATTATCTCTCGGTTTCACATCTGCATATAACAATTTCCCATTGTAAAGATTATGCCGTTGCTTATTGCATAGCGGAACAAAACCTATAACCAAGACATAAAGAATGCCCGCATTGCGGGCATTTTAGGCTATCAGCAAAAACCCTTTGCCGCAGCCTATTTTTTTGTAATAAAACGTTTATTTCTTTTCGTCAGTGCCTT
>CAZJGG010000010.1:47810-59592 GCA_964545475.1 uncultured Eubacteriales bacterium
GTTTATTTCTTTTCGTCAGTGCCTTTTGGAACACGGAACGCATACAATGCGTTCCCTACAGATCTTTTTTGCTATTTGCATAATTGCATATTAGTATGCCTTTTGTAGGGAGCGCATTGTATGCGTTCCTTATCGCCGTCAGCAACCATTTTTTTGCATAATACGTTTATTTCTTTTCTTCCATCAGTGCCTTCTGGAACACGGAACGCATACAATGCGTTCCCTACAGATCTTTTTTACTATTTGCATAATTGCATATTAGTATGCCTTTTGTAGAGAACGCATTGTATGCGTTCCTTATCGCCGTCGGAAACCAATTTTTTTGCATAATACGTTTATTTCTTTTCGTCAGTGCCTTTTGGAACACGGAACGCATACAATTGTTCCCAACAAATCACTGGCCTCCTAGGAGAACCCTGGAGGCCATTTGACTATAATTTGCTACTCACGCTTTGTGGTCATTTTTATGTTATATCATATCTTCAATTGTTTCTGTAATTAATGAAAAATCTTTAAGCCCAAGAGTTTCCCCACGGACATTTTCTGAAAAGCCGCATTTCTCTAAAACTTCCTTTATCTGCTCTTTAGAAAAGCTTAATTCTTCACAACTGAAAAAGCAGTTAAGCAGAGTTTTCCTCCGCATTGAAAATGCACTTTTTATTAATGAAAAAAGCAATCTCTCGTTTTTAACATTAACAGGCGGAGCTTCGTTTATTGTTAGCATAATAACGGCAGAATCCACGTTCGGTCTTGGAACAAAACAGTTTCTTGGGACATTTGCTACAATATATGGTTCAGCGTAATATGCAACTGCAAGAGTTAAAGCACCGTAGTCCTTTGTCCCCGGCTTTGCCGCCATTCTCATTGCCACTTCTTTTTGAACCATAACTAATATTTGGTTTAACTTATACTTTTTTTCAAGCAAGCCCATTATTATTGGCGTTGTAATGTAATAAGGCAAGTTTGCAACGACCTTAATCTCTTTGTCGGGGTATTTTGAAATTATTTCGTTAAAATCAACTTTTAAAGCATCTTCGTTGATAATTTCAACGTTTTTTTCATGTTTAAGTGTTTCAGTTAATATGGGAATTAAGGTTTTATCAATTTCAATTGCAATAACTTTATGGGCAAGCCTTGCAAGCTGTTGGGTAAGACCGCCAATACCCGGTCCAATTTCTATAACAACATCATTTTCGGTTAAATCCCCAGAACGAATGATCTTAGACAAAACATGCTCATCAACAAGAAAGTTTTGCCCATATTTCTTTTTAACAATAAAATCATATTTCTTTATAATTTCAATGGTGCTTTTATTGGTTGCAATTTTATCCATCTCTATACGCTTTCTTTTTCAACGGTTAAAAATTCGTCCGGCGCAAAAGATATACTGCCGCTTTTAAACGGCTTTGAATCTACAGTTATTTTAACTTTTGCCACACCGTAAAAATTACCGATAGTATTTGTAATACACTGCAAAATGGTGCTTTGAATGCCGTCTCCAACGTTAACTTCTTCTAAATATTCTTTAGACAAATCAATGGTTGCGGTTTGTGCATCCCAATCAAATGTTAAGCTTTGTATCTTTGTATTTTTTGTAAGAAGAGGCACAATATCTTCGCTTTGAGCCTCTTTCATTTCATTTTCAAAAAAACTTAAGTAATCATCGTTTGTTTTCAAAGTAACGGGAATTTCTATTTTTTCAACTTCATTGTTTGTCACATCAAGGCAATAAAATGTTGCAGGAACTTGAACCCCCGTGTCCTTTTTAAGCTCTTTTATTGTAGAAACTATTTCGCCAATATCAGCATTATAAACCGATTGTACAAGCCCTATGCCTTTTGAATAATAATTTTTTTCAACCATACCGTTGTCGTATGTTGTAACAACTTCCATAGCCGAAAGCTCGCCCATATCGGACTGAATTGTTTTGTTCATGTCTGTAATTTCACAAATAGCGGAATCGTTAAGAGCCCATTTGTTACCAACCTCTATTGGCTCTTTTAAAATTACCCACTGCATGTTAGGCCCAAAACTTAAAACATTATCAAAAAAATAATTTGATGGGTCTCCATATGCAAGTCTTAGTTCCCCGTTTGAAACTTCAAAAATATCTGTGGCGTTAATTGTGCTTGTCCATAAACCTCTTTGAGCACGGTTGTCTTCAATATATCCATAATAGGCTTCATAAGAAGCCGCTTCCACAACGCCGTTGCCCTCGTAAACATAAACGGTATTTTCAATAAAAGGAAACCAGTCGGAAACTGATGTGCCAGACAAACTTTCCTGATTATTGCCTTGTGTCTCTTCAGTTGGTGCTGGGCTTTCCGGCGCATTTGGTGCATTTTCATTGTTTTTCGCTGCGCAGCCGGACAATAAGCAAATAGTAAGCAGCAAAGCTATTAATTTCTTCATAAAACATCTCCTTTGTACTAACAGCCTAGAATCTATAAAAATAGTTCCCTTATTTCATCAGCGGTCATTTTATTTAAAAAGCTGCTATCCTGTAATAATACAGAGTCAAAAAGCGCTTTCTTCTTTTCCTGCAGTTTAATCATTTTTTCCTCAATTGTATCTTTAGTAATGACATGAATTACCTGAACAACGTTTCTCTGACCAATTCTATGAGCTCTATCCGTTGCCTGGTTCATAACGGCCGGATTCCACCATTGGTCGAAATGCAAAACAATGTCCGCGCTTGTAAGGTTAAGACCTGTTCCCCCTGCTTTAAGGGAAATTAAGAAAACATCTTTCTCCCCTGCGTTGAATTTATCTACCATGTTTGTGCGAAGCATGGATTTTGTCGCCCCGTCTAAATAATAATAAGAAATCTTATTATCGTCAAGTGTTTTCATTAAAATATTAAGCATTGAGGTAAATTGAGAAAATATTAAAAGCCTGTGCCCGGACTCAACCGCCGATAATATTGTTTCAAGGGCAAGGCTTAATTTTCCTGAGCCCCCTGCATAATTATCAATAAACATTGCTGGGTGGCAACAAATTTGCCTTAGCCTTGTAAGCATTGATAATATTTTCACCTTATTTTTATTAAAATCGGAAAGAAGCTCTCCTTCCAGCTCTCCCCTAGCCTGCAATAAATATGCGGCATAAATTTTTCTTTGCTCTTCTTCCATTTCTGCGTAAAGCATGGTTTCAACTTTATCAGGAAGTTCCTTCAAAACGTCTTTTTTCATTCTGCGAAGTATAAACGGCCCAATCTGCTTTTGGAGCATAACTGCCTTTTCTTTGTCGTCCTGCTTAACTATTGGGTTTTCATATATTTTTGTAAACTTATCTGCGCTATACAAATATCCAGGCAAAATAAAATCAAATATAGACCAAAGCTCGCTTAACGAATTTTCAATAGGCGTTCCCGTCAGAGCAAACCTGGAACGGCTATTTAAGGTTTTAATGGCAATAGCATTTTGTGTAGATGGGTTTTTAATATACTGGGCTTCATCTGCAATTACAAAATTAAATTCTGTATTTTCGTAATTGTCAATATCCCGCTTTAGCATGTCATAAGTTGTAATAAATACATCTGTATCTTTAGATTGGGTAAATATTTCCGTCCTTTTTTGCGGCGAGCCGGTGATTATGGCTGTTTTGAGCATTGGGGCAAATTTTTCAATTTCGTGCGCCCAGTTATACATAAGAGACGTAGGGGTTACTACTATTGAAGCCCCTTTGTTTTGCCCTTTTTCAGACAACAGCAGGCAAATAACTTGAAGTGTTTTTCCAAGCCCCATGTCATCAGCTAAAATCCCTGAAAAACCGTAATGAGTTAACATTTTTAGCCATTTAAACCCTGTTTTTTGATAAGCTCTTAAAGTTTTAGATAGCTGTTTTGGGCATTTAATTTTATTATTATTAAATTTTTCAACATTTTCAATTAATTCCTCAAACATTTGGTCATATGCAACATTTTCATTTTCGCTTAATACTTCCTTAACATACATTGCCCTGTATGCCGGAAGTTTAATTTCGTCTGAAACATCTTTTTTACTTAAGTTAAGGGCATCTAACAGCTTGGCATATTCGCTTAAGTTTTCGTCCCCCAAATTAATAAACGAACCGTCTTTCAAACGGAAATATTTCTTTTTTAGCTTATACGCATCCATAACGCCTATAAGCTCAGATATAGAATAATCCAAATCTTCAATAGAAATGTGAAGCAGATTTCCTTTAAGCCTGACGCCATATGATGGCTTTTTCACCTGCTTTATAGCATTTTTAGAAAATTCTTCTGAAAGATAGACTTCCGATATTTTATTAAGAGATTTAAGCCCACTTTCATGGAAATCAAACATTTGGTTTTCGTTTGCAAGGACATATTCTCCGTTTACCGTTTTTTCAAAACCGTAACCTTTAAGCCTGCTTAAAATTTTCATTTCTTCATAAGTATCACGCAAAATATTGTCATTTGTTCCTAAAATTGGATTAATTTCTTTACCCTCGTAAACAAAATTTACTTTACAAGTTATTTTTTTAGGTGTTGCATCAAAATAAAGCTTAGAAACAAGAGGGGCAACATGGAGAGAATGCTCCATAATGCTGTTCTCATCAATCATGTCCATTTTGTTTAAAAGCGGCAAAACATAAGATATAAATTTTGAGTAATTATCATTTTCAAAAATAATTTCTTCCGTTTGGGAAGAACCAAACTCATTTAACAGCATTAATACGCTTCGGCCTTTTGACACTTCAATTTTATACAATTTGTTATTTATGAAAAAATATAAGAATTTCTCACCGCTTATAACGCTGTATGATATTCTTTTTGTACAAAGCTTTACTTTATTGTCTTTTAGCTCTGTGTAAAACTTAATCTCTGGCTTATCCTCTGTAAGCATAGCTATTTCATTATTTATTTGCACTACCGAACCGCAGTATATATCAAAAAACTTGTCAAAAAACCGTGGTGGCATAATGAATGTATCATAAAATGCATCTTTATAATCATTTAAGATATTTATAAGCTTTTGGGCACGCTCTTTAAAAGCATTGATGTTATGCTTGAAGTTAAAGCCTTTTCCATAACTAGACACAGCTCCAGCATCTATGTCTTTTAAAAGCGCTTTTATATTTTTAACGTTGTAAAGGGTATCTTCTCCGATTTTAAGCCTTAATTCAGCGTTACCAATGTTATTTACAATTAAATATGGGAAAAGCTCAACAGTGTAGTTAGCGCCTTCATTTGCAGACATTTCCTTCTCAATTACACTGTAAATACTATTTTCAAAATATTTTATAATATTTGCCGATGCTTTTTTGTTTAAATCTATTTTCGGGCTTTTGTTAATAAGCGCAATCATTACCGCAACCACGTGTTTGCAAGTACCTTTCCAAACCTTGTTGCCATCGCAGTCGCAGCTATAACGCTTAAATTCCCCATCTTTTGAAAAAGTAAGGGTTATTGTATAATTTTTATAAGCTCCGTCTACTTTAGCCAGTATAACCTCATTGTTTTCTTCGTTAACAAAGCCTGCAATCTCCAGCACTTTATTATCATCATACATTCTTTCGCCTCTAAGATATACATCTCTGTTAGACGCAAGAGAAAGTATTAACGCTTCGTTTATTTTAAATTTCATGTCATCCACCATTTTTTCTTAAAAGAAATATGCGACATATTATTATATTACAAATTGAATAATATTTAAAGTCTTTTATTTATATTTTTACTTCAATGTAGTATAATACAGTTTACGGATAATAGACTTTTTCCGAAACTCCATGCCGCCGTCTTTGCGGCAAATTTTCCGTTTTGACTACGTCAGGGGGAAACGTACATACGGTGCTTAGTATGCCCGTTTCCCCCTTCCTTGCAAAACAAAAAATTTGCTCACAAATACGACGACAGCGAGCTTCGGAAGAAGTCTAATAACAGAACTGGGAGGCATTTTATGTATAAGCTTTTGGCTTTAGATTTAGACGGAACACTTGTAAACGACGACGCAATAATACCTGATAACAACAAAAATGCAATAAAAAAAGCCATAGATAAAGGCGTTAAGGTGTGTTTAAGCTCTGGACGTTCTTACCTTTCTCTTAAATATTTTGAACAGGAGCTTTGCCTTAATGAAAAAGGCAATTATGGAATATGTTTTAACGGCAGTATTTTATATGAAACTCATAACCATAACATATTAAGAGATGTTAGACTTCCCAAAGGGATGGCTATTAATTTAATAAAAGAACTTTCACGTTTTAAAGCGGACACTATTGTTTATGTTAATGATATGCTTTACATTTTGGAAATGACCCCTTCTTTAAAATATTACACAGAAAGAAGCAAAGTAAACTATACAATTGTGGATTCTTTTGAAAAAATAGAAACAGATGTTTCTAAGGTTTTAATAAGAGGAGAAAATGATGAGTTAAAAAAGGCCAATGAATATATGTCTGAATATACAAAAGGGCTTTGTAACTGTTTTTTTACAGAAAAAACCCTTTTGGAATTTACAAACTTAAACGCCACAAAAGGGAATGCGCTTAAAGAATTATATACTATGCTGGGGCTAAAAAAAGAAGAAGTTATTGCAGTGGGAGACAATTTTAACGATATCTCCATGATAGAGGAAGTTGGGCTTGGAATTGCCGTTAACAACGCAGAAAACAGGGTTAAAGAGATTGCAAACTATGTTACCGAATGGAATAACAACCAAGGGGCAATCGAGGAGGTTATTCATAAATTTTTATGAAATTTCTTTCATACTTTAAAAATTACGAAAGAATTAACCCGAACATTTTAGTTTACATATTTTATGGAATTTTATATGAAACAAGTTATAACATTTATAGGCCTTTCGCCGTTAAATATTTAGAAAGAATAGGTGGCACAAGCCTTGATATTTCCCTGTTTTATTCCTTGCCGGGGCTTGTGGCGGCATTAGCTTTACTTCCCGGCTCCATTATTTTAACAAAGTTTAAGCTTAAAAAAAATATTACAAGTATATTGTTTTTAATAAGCAGGCTATTAATACTAAGTATGGCATTTATAGCTTTTTTGCCTGCAGAAATTCGTCCGCTGATTTTTATTATTATAATCGGGCTTATTAATTTTCCCGAAAGCTTGGCTCAAACCTCTTTGCAAGGCTTTTTGGGCAATGTTTTTTCAACCGCCGACCGCTCTTTTGCAATATCTTTGAGAAACAAGTTTGGAAACATGACAATACTTATAGTCACGCTGCTTTCTGGCATAATTATAAGCTATATTCCAAGAAATAATGAGCAAAGGCTTGCTTTATATCAAATATTTTTCGCAGCCGCCTTTATTTCTGGCTTATTTGAAATATTTATTTTTAGGAGATTTAAAGAAACGCCCTCCGAAACCTCCGTAGGGCATAAGCTTAAAATTCGTGAAATATTTCAAAATAAAAGCTTTATAACTTATTTATTAACAACAGTTTTATTTCAGTTCTCATGGCAAGTAGGATGGCCGCTTACTTCTATTTATTATATTGAAATTATTAAGGCT
Source organism: uncultured Eubacteriales bacterium (assembly GCA_964545475.1). Classification (GTDB taxonomy): domain Bacteria; phylum Bacillota; class Clostridia; order Lachnospirales; family JAISER01; genus CAZJGG01. Next base: position 55,288 of record CAZJGG010000010.1, read on the forward strand.
AGTGAAATTTGGTTTGCCATTTTCGCTTGTGTTTCCGGGCTTTGCTCGTTTTTTTCAGCAGGCTTTTGGAACAATTTCATAATTAAAAATGGAAATTCCAAAACTTTGGTGTTAAGCACATTTTGCATGGCTGCAAATATGCTTGTAATCGGGCTTTCAAAGGATGTTTGGACAATAACACTGTCCTGTGTGTTTACGGGCTTTTCGGTAATAGGCTTTAACACAACTCTTCTTAACGGGCTTTTGTTAAACACACCAAACCACAACCGGATTATGTATTTAGGGGTTTACAACACCTTTGTTAATTTATCTTTATTTGCTTCACCCCTTGTTTCCGCTTTTTTAATACAAAAATACCATATTGAAATTTCAATGTTTATATCAGCGGGCTTAAGGTTTTTTGCCGCTTTTATAATTTTGATACAATATAGGTACTCATTAAGAAGTATACATATCTGAGCACAAGTGTAAGGTTAGAATATGCACTCATTTTAACCAGTAAGGAGTATATATAAGGTTGTATATTTTTTACAACTGTGTTATATTAGACTTGTAACAGCTTAATCAAATTAACAAGTATTTTTAGGAGGCGTTATTATGTTTAATTTAGAGTCCATCAAGGAAATAGACAAAGAGCTAGCAGACTCGTTAATGTTGGAGCTTACGAGACAAAGAGGTAATATAGAGCTTATAGCCTCTGAAAACTTTGTTTCAAAAGCAGTTATGGCGGCAATGGGAAGCTGGCTTACAAATAAATATGCCGAAGGATACCCTGGCAAACGTTACTACGGCGGATGCGAAAAAGTTGATATTACTGAAAACCTTGCAATTGACAGAGCAAAACAGCTTTTCGGCGCAGAACATGCAAATGTTCAACCCCATTCTGGAGCAAACGCTAATTTCGCTATATATTTTGCGGCGCTTAACCCCGGGGATACTGTTTTAGGTATGAATCTTGCCCAAGGCGGACATTTAACTCACGGCAGCCCTGTTAACATTTCCGGCAAATATTTTAATATAGTTCCTTACGGAGTATCCCCTGAAACATGCACAATAGATTATGACGAAGTTGAAAGGCTTGCAAAAGAAAACAAGCCTAAAATGATTATTGCTGGGGCAAGCGCATACCCAAGAACAATTGATTTTGAGAGATTCGGTAAAATTGCAAAAGAAGTGGGCGCTTATTTAATGGTTGACATGGCGCATATTGCCGGGCTTATAGCAACCGGGCATCACCCCAACCCTACGCCTTATGCGGATTTTGTAACATCTACTACCCACAAAACATTAAGAGGCCCAAGAGGCGGTCTTATTCTTTGCAAATCAGAGCACGCTCAAGCGGTTGACAAAGCGATTTTTCCGGGAGTTCAAGGCGGCCCTCTTATGCATGTTATTGCTGCAAAAGCAGTTTCCTTTAAAGAAGCTCTTTCGGCAGACTTTAAACATTATCAGCAGCAAATTATTGACAATGGAAAAGCATTTGCAGAAGCTTTAAAAGCTAACGGCTTTAACCTTGTTTCCGGCGGAACGGATAACCACTTAATCCTTGTGGACTTGAGAAACTTAAATATAACCGGAAAAGATGCAGAGCATTTGCTCGACGAAGTTCACATTACATGCAACAAAAATACAATTCCATATGACCCACAAAGTCCGTTTGTTACAAGCGGTATAAGACTTGGCGTTGCCGCTATGACAACTAGAGGTTTAAAAGAGGCAGACTTTGCAGAAATTGCTGAAATTATGGCAATGACATTAAAAGATTTTGATAAGTTCAAAAATGAAGCTAAAGAAAAAGTATTAAAGATTAGTGAAAAATATCCTCTTTACAATGAATAATTTTTATTTTGGCTGGGTGTTGTGCCTTGTTTTTGCGTTTGCTGTTATAGATGCAAAAACGGGCAAAATACCTGATAAACTAATAATTACCAGCTTTTTCGCCTTAGTTTTATGGCATATTTTTGCCCCCCTTAATTTGCCTGTTACAGCTTTACAAAGCGTTGCAGGCTTTTTTGCAGGGGGGCTTCCCATATTTTTTATAATATTAATAACAAAAGGCGGCATGGGCGCAGGAGACATGAAGCTTTTAGCTTTAATAGGGGCTTATTTAGGCGCAAAAAGCGTTATTTTGATTTTATTGCTGTCGATAGTTATATGCGGTCTTTATTCCGCAATTCTTATATTACTTAAAATTAAAACATTAAAGTCTGAAATAGTCTTTGCCCCTTTTATCGCCGTTTCAACATTTATTGCTGTGTTTTTTTCACAAGGAGCGTGTTGAATAATCCTTATTAGGAAAATTTCAGATGTAAAAACCACCGGATTTAGGGGCGTTTTTACATCGTTTTGAAATTTTTTAATCAATATTCAACACGCCCACAAGAGATTTATGCTCTACTTTTCCCTTATTTTTAACTGCTAAAATTTCCGCTAAAACTGATATTGCAATTTCAGCCGGAGTTCCGTCACTTATGTCAAGACCAACCGGGGTATAAAAGTTTTTTATACCCTCCGGCTCAATTCCAGCCTTAACAAGCTTTTCCTTTATATCAGCAACTTTCGCCTTACTTCCCATAAGCCCAATATACGCCGTTTCCTTATTTATTACTGTCAAAAGAGCAGCAAGGTCGTTTTGGTGTCCTCTTGTAGCTATTACTACATATGTTTTATGGTCAAAAGGTATAATTTCTGCGGCTTTATCCGGCATTAACGATATGTACTGCTTTAAACCGCCGAATTCTGTTACCAACTCTTCCCTATCATCTACAACATATATGTCGAAAGGCAAGGCTTCTGCCGCTTTTGCTATTTTTTGCGCAACATGCCCAGCTCCGAAAATTACAAGCCTGTAATTTGGAGTTAATACGTTAACAAACCCAGACACTGAGCCGCCGCAAACCATTTCAAGCTCACCTTCTTTCGTTAGGTCGTAGCTGAAAGAAAAGCTTTCCTTATTTTCCTCCATGGCTTTCACTGCGCTTTCCACAACATCCTTTTCCACGTTCCCTCCACCAATTGTTCCAGTGCTGGAACCATCGGCAAAAACCCCCATCATAGAACCTATTTTTGACGGCGTTGAACCGTGGGAATCAGTTATTGTAACAAGCGCTGCCTTTTCCCCTTTTTTTAAAGCATTTTCTATGCCGTTAAATATTTTATCAAGACTAATCATTTTATTTCCTCCTTCTAAGTCACCCTTACGCCAAGAACAAACGAAAACATTTTGACAAAAATAGTCGCCAAAAAATTGTTCTGACCCCAAAATGTTAGACAATATTTAATTAGCGATTGTTTTTATAGATTCACAAATATTTTGACTTATATTTATGCACCTCACATCATTTTTCTTGCATACATTTTATTTGCAGCATGTTTATGCGGTATGCCGGACGAATTGCAATCAGAGATATAATCTAAAAAATCTTCAATAAACCAATCCTGATAAAACATAAGCAATTGCCCCGATGTCCAATGATAAGAATGGTTTTCTTTTTCGGGAGCATCGCCAATAAAAGGCTTTTTAACAAAAACATGTAGAACGTTCATCCCGCCGTTTGCAGTAAAGTCTTTATAATTTGTTATTATTTCTTCTCTCAATTCCGGCTTGATATAGTGAAGTACCCCACTCGAAAATAATATATCATATTTTCGTTCTAAACGAAAATCCCAAATATTTGCTTTGAACACGTCAACGTAAACATTGGCCTCATCAGCAAGGCGCTTCGTTTTTTCAATGCCTGCGTCTGATATGTCGAATGCACTTACTTCATATCCGCAACGTGCAAAAAATACAGCGTCCTTGCCTTCGCCACAACCAATATCTAAAATATGAAGTGGTTTTATGGGTGGTATAAGTTCTAATACTTTCAAACACATATTTGATGGTTGTATCCCCCAAAAGTATTCATCTCTTTTATAAGCTTGTTCATAATAAGAATGTGGATCAAAATTGTGAGAATATCCTATCAGCCTATCTATGCTAACATTTAATATAGAGGCTAATGCAGGCAGGGTTGATATATCGGGTGTTGTTTGTCCGTTTTCCCATTTACTTACTGCTTGACATGTTATATTAAGTTGCTTGGCAAGTTCCTCTTGAGTTAATTTCTTTTCCTTACGATAACGTACAATATTAGAACCAATAATTTCTTTCATCATTTTCGCCTCCTATGACATTGTATCAAATATATAATGAATAATTCAATAACCTAACATTTTAATGTAATACAAAACTCAACACTTGGTTAATATTAAAACCAATTGACATTAAATAAAATCCATTATATATTTCAATGTAGAAAATAA
>CAZJGG010000011.1:0-20780 GCA_964545475.1 uncultured Eubacteriales bacterium
TGGGCGTTTGCCGCTGACGAAGCAATTAAGGGGCGTGTTGAATAATCCTTATTTGGAAAATTTCAGATGTAAAAACGACCGGATTTAGGGGCGTTTTTACATCTCTTTGAAATTTTTTAATCAATATTCAACACGCCCTTAAGAAAATTTGCCGAAAAGACACTGAAATGGAGATTTTGAACAGGCTCTTAGAGGCTGTTTAGAATCTCCATTCAGCCGTATTTTTGGTTATTTTTTCGTTATTCTACGTCAGCGTGAAACGCCCATACCTTGTTCAGTATGAACGTTCCACGCTTCCTTGCCTAACAAAAAAATCACTCAAAAATACGCCTAAAGCGAGATTCTAAACAGCCTCTTAAGCCTTTAACGGCGTTTCCAAATCAGCTTGTTGCATTAATTTTTCGTTAAACAATATTTGTTTCGGCTCGCCATCTGCTATAATTTTGCCTTCAAACATAACAATAACTCGGCTGCAAACTTCCAGCACAAGGTTAAAGTCGTGAGTTACGATTACATTTGTTGTTTTAAGGCTTTTTACTGTGTTTATAAGCATTCTTCTCGACTTTATATCCAAAAATGCAGTTGGCTCGTCAAACAAAACAACAGATGGGTTCATTGCTAAAACACAAGCAATTGCTACAGTTCTTTTTTCCCCACCAGAAAGCCTAAATGGTGCTCTTTTTGATAGATGTTCTATGTTTAGATTCTTAAGAATTTCATTAATTTTCTCTTCAATCTCATGATCATGCATTCCCATATTTCTAAGCCCGAAAGCAATATCTTCATAAACGGAAGACATAAAAAGCTGGTCGTCTGGGTTTTGAAACACAAAGCCTACAATCTTTCTTATTTCACTTAATTTGTTTTTTTCTAATTTTACACCACCGATTTCAATTTCCCCACCCGACGGCAATAAAATTGCGCAAAGCATTTTTAATAAAGTAGACTTGCCAGCCCCGTTAGAGCCGACTATGCCTACACATTCACCTTTTTCAATATTTAAGGAAATGCCGTTTACAGCGGCATTTCCTTGTTCGTATGAATATGAAATATTTTTTACTTGTATCACAATATATTTCTCCAAATTCTAGCAATTACTATTAAAATTACGCCAACAATCATTATTGTATAATTTTGTTTATCAATTCTATCGGCGTGCAAAAATAAGTCGCCTGTAAAACCTCTGCATTTCATAGCGTCGTAAATCCGTTCGGCTCTTAAATAGCTTTTTATTATTAAATTTCCAACAAAGCTGCCAAAATCTTTAAATTCTATTCCTTTTTGTTTTAGTGCGCTTCGCAAATGATAAGCAGTAAGCATACTGTTTGTTTCCATTAACAATACACTTATATACCTATAACAAAGCAAAAACTGAACTGCAAAAATCCTTGGAACTTTCAAAGAAATCATGGCACTGCACACATGAATAAGCTCTGTTGTTGAAATTGTTAATAAGGCCATTGAAACTGTAAGAACTGTTTTTATTATTAGCGAGGAGCAAGTAATATATCCGTAAACCTCGTCTGTTAAAATGTTAGACAGCCCGACAAAAAACACAAAAGGCAAAGCCACTGCTGTTTTAACAAATAATTTTTTAATTGAAATTTTTGCAAGCAAGCACATGCCGACAGGATATATAAACATTGGCAAAAGCCCGATTATTTCATACCTATTAAACGAAATTACCGCAATAATAAACGTAAGCATAAGAAGCACTTTTGTTATAGGCAATAACTTGTGAACCCATGAACTACCGGACGCCAGCGCCTCTATTTCGTTTATGCTTGATAGCATTTTTTCAATTTTGTTCATATTATTCCTCTATAAGCTTCTCTTCTGTTTTTTCAATAGACCATTCAAGTCCGTCTGGGTCTTCGCTTGCAAATTTGCTTAAATAACCGCCGATAAACACTGCCGCTATAAGCAAAGCAACAATTCCTACTTTAAACCTTCTTGCGGATTTTACATTATATTCGTAAGAAACGCTTTGTAAAAGCTCTGGGCTTACTTTATATAAAAATGCTACAACAGATGCTGTCACAAGACCTTCCACAAGACCGATAACAAGATGTATTGGCTGCATAAATGAAAGGAATGTAACTAATGAAAAACCTGTTCTTCCAGATATAATCGTTTGCAAAACAACACCCAAAGAACCAAGCTGCAAACCGATAACGGCACTTAATATAGCAGCTAGGTAAATATTAGAATTTGTATAGCCCTTTCTTACAATTGGTCTATAAATAAAATTATAACCTATGTAGCAAGCAAAAAAGCCTAAATTGAAAATATTGCAACCAAGAGCTAAAATTCCGCCGTCTGCAAAAAACAGAGATTGAATTAAAAGAATCGAAGCCATAACTAAAAACCCTGCATGTGGCCCTAACATTATAGCTAAAAGCAAGCCACCGCCAATATGCCCGCTTGAGCCTGTTCCCGGTATAGCGAAATTAATCATTTGAGCCGCAAAAATAAATGCGCCCATAACCCCCATAAGGGGTATTTTTTTATTGTCAATACCCAAATCCAGTTTCTTTATTGAATATGCCGTCACACCAACTGTTGTTGCGGTCATAACCCCTCCAACAACTGGTGTAATAAGCGCATCCGCCATATGCATAAAACTTCACCTCATTTTATTTAGTCCGCAAAAAGTTTTGCATCTGTGTGGGGCAAAAATAACGCCGCCGTGTATTGGTCCATATAAGATGGCTCTGAGCCTAAATCTATATATGTTATTTTTTGAGCAATTTCAAGCTCTTTTTCCCTGTGTTTTCTTGAAACCAAAGTCATATAAGAGCCTAAAAGAGATGAATTTCCTAAAAACGAGAAGTTTTCTTTTGGTATTTTAGGCAAAAGCCCAATTTTCTGGCTGTTTTCTATATCTAAATAACGCCCGAATCCTCCGGCGACATAAAGCCTTGAAAGGTCTGAAAAACTCATATCCACCTGTGAAAGCATAGTCATACAAGCAGAGAAAATAGCCGCTTTCGCCCGGATAATATTTTCAATATCAGCTTCGGAAATGTAAATTGGATTACCTGTACCAGAATTTTCAGCAGAAACAAGAATATATTTACCGATTTTTTCTGTTGTGTCAATATATTCACATGGCTTGTTTCTGTTTAGCTTTCCGGCAGGGTCTATCCAGCCGGTTTTAAGCATTTCTGCAAGTAAGCAAATTATTCCGGAACCGCAAATGCCAACAGCTGAAACGTTATCAATAGTATGACAAGTAGGTTTACCCGTCTCAACATCAATTTCCACTTTTTCAATTGCACCAACAGATGCCCTCATGCCGCACTTTAAGCCGCCGCCTTCAAAGGCAGGCCCTGCTGAACATGCGCAACCCATTAAAAACTCATTGTTGCCAATAACGATTTCGCCATTAGTACCAACATCAATAAAAAGAACCATTTCTTCGCTGTCTGTAGCCAAACTTGTACATAAAACCCCTGAAGTTATGTCCCCTCCTAAATAGCTCCCAACAGAAGGCGCAATAAATACAGGAGATATACTGTTAATAGCAATTCCTAACTCAGAAGCCTTAAATAAAGGAGACTTATATAATGTGGGGGTATAAGGGCTAAGCCTTATATATTCCGGAATTATTCCCATAAAAAGATGAAGCATTGTAGGATTTCCGGCAATGGAAGCATTCATTATTTCGTTTGGAGCAATTTCAGCTTGCGCCGACAATTCTTTTATTAATGAATTAATTGTATCGCGTACTTTATTGCGAAGTTCTAAAAGCCTTTCCGGCTTTTTAGCATAGTTTATTCTGCTAATAATGTCAAGTCCACAAGAAACTTGAGCGTTATAGTCCGTCTTTTGGAACATTATTTCACCGTTCTCTAAATTAACTAAAGAAGCGGCAACAGTGGTTGTACCAATATCCACTGCAACACCGTAGTTTACTTTGTTCAGAAGGTAATCAACACCAACGATATTGCATGTGTTATTTTCTATATAATAAGAAACTGTAACGTCTCCATTATTTTCTCTGATAATTACAGGCAAGTTTACAAGCAATTTGAGAGGAATTTTTACAAAAGATACGTCAATTTTGCTTAAAATAGCCTGTTCCAGCCTGTCATAGTCTGAAAGACCGTCACCCATTTGGGCTTCTTCAACTTTAACTAAAATATGTTTAACAATTGGTTCTATATCCTCTTCGGTAGGTAATAACCCATCTTGAACCAAATGCATTTCTTCCGACATTTTTAAAAACTTTCCAACTTCTTTTTCTTTATGAACAGCCGCATTAATTGTAACAGAGGTATCGTTAAGCTTTGCTTTACACGCAAGAACATATCCGTCATTTAACATATTTTCTGGAATTATTCCGGTGTTTTCATATTCAACCGTACCGGAAGTTACCTGTACAAGACACTTTCCGCAAACACCGTAACCGCCGCATGGTGCATCAATAGCAACTCCCATTTCTTTTAAAGCATCAAGCAATAACGTTCCTTGGTTAAACTCTTTTGTTTTTTGAGATGATAAAATCGTAAGCTGAGGCATATTTTTTTATCCTTTCAATACCGCATACAGGCGCACCTAAAGTGCGCCCACATGCAATACATCAAATTTGTAGCTTTATTTATTATTTATTTAAAACCGCTTTAATATACCCTTCCAAATCGCCTGCTTCTTGAGGACCAACCAAAACTTTCCATCCTGGAAGACCTTCTTCAAGCTCGCCGCTTATTTGGGAAACATAACCAGGTATTACAATTTCTCTTGTGTTCACTTTGTCTTCAAGACCGTATTCTTTAACGGCTTTAGCAATGTGAGCCCCGGAGAATTTACCTGCGGACCAAGCTGTTAAAACGCTGAAACCTTCGCATTCTGGAATAACAAGATATGCGCTTAAGCCGCTGTTTTCGATTTCTCCAGATACAATAAAGTATGTAAGAGAGAAGTTTGTAGTAACGAAAACAGGAGAGTTTTTGTCCGGCTCGCCGATTTCATAAATTTTTGGCTCAACTTGAATTGGTTTTTGTGGGTCAGTGTAAATGTTTTGTCTAAGCGTCATTAAAGCAACAAGCTGTGCTTCATCAAAGCTTGGAAGAACGCAAATACCGCCGTATTTATTGATTTCAGTAACTGCCCAAACAGTATCTGTCATTTGGTCGCCTGTGTCAATAAATTTAAGTGTAGCATAACCAACGGATTTAATGTTGTTTTTAATAGCCGCACGACGAACAATAGTATTTAACTGTATAGAATCTGATAAAGATTCGCATTTCGGTTGAATTAACAAATTGTTGAATCCGTCTTCTTTAAGTTTAGCTGTAACAGCAGTAATTTCGTCAATTGAGTCTCCGGCAATTGAAAGAATAAGACCGTTTTCTTCTGCAACCTTACGAAGTTTTTCAACTTTGTCAGGGTATACACAAGAAATAACGCTGCTAGTTCCTTTTAATGCTTTAGCCGCTTCTTCAACTGCGTCAAGCTCGCAAGAACGGATTATTACTGGAAGACCTGTAACTTCGTTTGCTTTTTTACAAGCTGCAACAAATTGATCTTTGCTGCCTTTGTTAGCAACGCAAACTGCATTAATTGTTAAAACTTCACCAACACGTTCAAGGGTATAAGCTTTAATTTGAGCGAGAGTTTTGTCAAAATCAGATGAAGTATCTTCAACGTTAATTGCAAGTAAAGTCTCATTAACGAAAGTTTTTTCATGTCTGTACATAACTGTTTCGCCGCCGATTTTTGCTTCTCCGACAGAAACTGTTTTAACAGGCGGTTCGCTATCTGCGCCAAGAATCTGAACTGCTTCTTCTGAAACATAAGGACATTCAGAAAGCTCTGCTTTTTTAGACGCCAATTTCATAGCGAAGGCAAGACATGTATTTGAACCGCACTCTTTACAATTGGTTTTTGGTAATAATTTTTGAATCTGCAATCCACTTAGTGCCATTTTTCCTAACCTCCCCTATTTTATTTGCCGTCAAGCAAATCTGCGATTGCCGCTTTAGTATATTTAGCAGCTTCCGGATGATACATAACAAGAACGTCTGCGCCGGCTTCTAACAAGCTTATTGCAGTAGCAAGCTCCCAGTTAGCTGTACGTTTAGCAAGGTCGCCCCAAAGCGGGAATGCGGATTGAGGAGCTCTGTATTCTTTAGCTCTTGCGCATTCATAACCTGGAGATGTAATAATTGGAGCGCAAAGCATCTTGTCGCCGCCAAGACCAGTAAGACGTACACGTTCAATAATTGAGTAAGTATATTCAATACCGTAACCAATTGAGCTTGTCATTGGGTCCATAATAATCTTTTCAAGTTTAAGATCCATGTTGTTAAGCAATATATTTAACTGTTTACCAATGTTAACGTCAATTGGAGACTGAGCAACTACACTGTGACCATAAGCAACGCAAGCGCCTGCAATAGTTCTGTAGTTGTCTTGTTCAACCCAGTTGAAAAGCAAGTTTTCACCTTCGCAAGCGGAAGCAATAGTTTTCATAACTTCGTTGTTTTTATCAAAATGGTTGTGTCCTGTAATGATTAACGGCACACCAACGGAATCAAGCACTGATTTAACAAGTTCAACAGATTGTTCAACGCTTCTATTTCCTCTTTCAGGGTGAGTGCCGTCAAGGCGAACGCTGATTAATTCTGCACCGTATTCGTCAACCAAAGCTTTAGCCATTTTAGCCGGGTTATCTAATAAATCTTTATAAATTCCTTTAAGTTCATCAGGATATTTTTCAGAAACTCTGTCGAACACTTCCATAGCAACTAAAGGTTTGTTAGGCATTTGACCTTCCCATAAGTGGTAAGGCATACAGGAATGTCCACCTACTGTGTAGGAAACGGAACGAGTACCGCCTTCAACTTTAGTATTACCAAGTTTAACTGTCCAAACTTTGTTTTCGTTTGATTCCTGAGCAACTTTAAAAGATTTAATCGCATCAACTTTAGAAGCTGTTGTTACTGCTTTTTTTTTAGGAACTTCCGGAGCAGCTGCTGCTATCGGTTTAACAGGAGCAACGCCTGTAAACCCGCCAGTTAACATGCTAACCATGTTTTCTACAATCTCTCTGATAACTGTTGAACGAACTTCTTCCATAAGCTGAGTTTTAATTTCCTCAACGTTAACCATCGATAAGCCTTCTGCTGGTTTTTCAGCTTCTTTAGCTTCTTCTTTTATAACTTCTTCAACTTTAGCTGCTGCAACAGGAGCTTCTTCTTCGTCGCCTTGTTCAGCATAATTAGCCATATCTTCCATTTCAAGAACAGGGTGGTTGATTTTTTCCAAATAAGCACGTAAATCGTCTGCAGTTGTACAAACTGTTTCATCTGCTAATTTGTCAAGCCATTCGCCGATACCTTGTTCATCGTAACGTTTTTTCAAGTCGTCATAAAGTTGTTCTTTAAGCTCTTTTGGCATCCAAACCAAACGTTTAAAGCCGCCTTCAGCGTGGATGAATTTTCTTGAAGTTAAGAACACTTTACCAACGCCGATAAAGCCAGGTGTTTGCGCACCGCCACCAACAGAACCAGCAAGAGTTGAGAACGTCATACCAACAGGTGTATCCTGTAAATATTCACGGTTTACAACCATAACGCCGTTACATTCCGGCAAGTAAGCAACAATTGCTTCAAAGCAGCCGCAGCTTGTCATCGGTCTGTCCATAATAGAATATGCACTAAACGCTTTAATCGCTTTATGGCTGTTTGTGTAAACATATTCGTTAACGCCTGACCAAACACCTTTAACTGGATCTAAGCATTCGCCTTTGTTAAGTGGTTGGTTAGGACCTAATTCGTCAATTTCATAAGCCGCTTTACCGTCAAGCCAGTTATAAGCACCACAAAGACCAAGTCTTTCAGGTGTGATAACGCAAACGTGGTTTGGAGCGAAAGATTGGCAAAGCAAGCATGAGTAAAACGTGTCAACGCTTTCGTCTGTCATAGCTTCAAGACGTCTGTTACGTTCATCATATACTTTTTTAGCAACTTGAAGACGTTTTTCAACTTCTTCAGGGTCAGTAACTAAAGTTACTTTTACTTTGTCAACAATTGCAGGGTAGTCAGACATAAATCTTGCGTGAATGATTTCACCATAATCTTTAACACGTAAACCTTTAGCAAACGCATCTTTGGAAATACGAGTCCAAACAATGTCACGCTGACCCATATGCCAAATACCTTCTGCGCCGTTAACAAGGTGGTGAATTTGTCTTTCAAGAATTGGCTCAAAGTCTGATTGCATTTTGCGTCCTGCAACTTCAACCCAAATACCTAAAGGAAGAGAGCCGCCTTCTGGAATTTCGTCAATGTCTTTACCAATTACTACAATTTCACCGTCGTTAATTTCAGCTGGGTCAACAGAAGTAACAAACTCAAAAGCTGTAGTTTTGTTGCCGCCGAATTCAGCTTGAGTGTTTTCTTTTCTAATTCTTTCGCCTTCAAAAGCAGCACCGTATGCAACAGGAATCGGTACATCAACAATTTTGATTTTGCATCCACGAACTTCAAGAGCTTTTTCAACAATTGTATCGTGTGGAACGTTGGCAACAACGTGTTCATATGTACATACGCCTGTAGGTAAAATTTCAGGAATATCAGTGTCTGCGATAACAGGAAAACCATAATTAATTGCGCCTGCTGCCGCTGCGTATTTTTCTTCGTCAACTTCGCCAAGAGCGATAACGAATGCAAATACTCTGCTTTTGTTGTATTCAAGGTTAGCCTTGAAATCCCCAGGTTTAATACCGCCGAAAGAAAGAGCAGCACGGTTAGCGAAGCCTAAAGCGTATATTAATGAAGAAACATCTTTACCGAACGGAACAAGACGAGTTTCCCAGCCAAGCTGAACGCCTTCTTCAGCTAATTGGTCTGCAAATTGAACGCCGTTTGTAGAACCGCCCATGAAAACGTAAAGGTTCTTTTGTTGTAATTCTTTAGCGATTTTAGCTGCCGTTTTAGAGTCTGGGGCTGCGCCTGTAATAGCTGCAAAGCCAGGAGCAGAGCCGTCAACGAATTCGATACCACGTTCACGCATGATAACGTCGTTAGCAGCACCTAAATATATGCCGTCAACAGGGTTAGGACCAATAATATATTTGCAAGCTTCAATAACTTCACAAGCAAATAAAGTCGCAACGCCTGCATCAAGAGTTTGACCTAAGTAAGGAAGCCATAATTCGTCAGTAATTTGAGCTGGTAACAAATTTTTTGCATCAGCTAAAATTTCTTGTAAATCGGCAAGTGTTTCCATTTTTTTGCCTGTAAAAGAATATATAACCGGAAGGTAATAAGTTGTGCTTGGGAAAGCTACAGGACAATCCTTGCCTTTTTGTTTTATTGCCTCGGCAACAAATTCCTCTGCTTTTTTAACAAAGTTTATTGCGCCAGTAATTGCGCTTGAACAAATTAACTTAGACACTTACATTTCCCTCCTGTCTTTCATATCTAATAATTTTCTTTCGGCTTTCTTGTTGATGTTTAATTTATCACGGCGTTCGTTAAGAATCTTCATGATTTTTTCAACGCCTTCCATTGGGTCTTCATGCAAATGGTAGCTTGCGCCGAAATACTCTTTACATTCATCATATAAGAATTTTGATACATTTTCAGAGCCTGTAATATCGAAGCCGTCGCCAAGTACAACGTCTACGCCGGATGCTACGAAATAGTTACCTATAGCCATAGCTTTTTCATGCATCCATTCAGGAGCAACACCTACAGCCGGAACCATAGACATATCATCGCCTAAGCCGCCCTCTTTAATAACTTCGCAAATAGCTTCAAGAATACGGCAGTTGTCTACACAGCTACCCATATGAAGCACAGGTGGAATACCAACAGTTTCGCAAACTTCTTTCAAGCCTGCTCCTGCGTGTTCCAATGCAATTTCTGGTTTTAAGTAGCCTGCTTTACCGGAAGCAAGAGCAGAGCACCCTGTATGAACAACTAAAACGTTTCTCTTAATAAGCTCTTTAACCATAATGTTGTTGTATTCGTCTGTTTTCTTGCGTGGGTTGTTGCAACCAACAATACCAACAACGCCAACGATTCTATTAGCGATAATAGCATCGTTTAATGGTCTGAATGAAGCTCTGTATGTACCGCCTAACATATATTTAATAGCGTCAATAGAGAAACCTGCAATTATAGGTTCTTTTCCAGCTGGAATGTTAACTTTTGATTTATCTCTCTTCTTAAAGTTTTCGATAGCACGTTTAACAATTGCTTTAGCAGAGTCAAGCGGAGCATGATGATCAATTGGCATATGAATTGCGCCGATCATTTTAGCAATTGGAGAAGTAGTAATAATTTCAGTGTGGTAATGGCTAGCCACGTTTGGTAAGCTTGGCATTAAGCACTGAACGTCTACAACCATTGCTTCAACAGCACCAGATACAATTGATAATTCTTGTTGTAAGAAGTTACCTACAGGAGGAATGCCGTGACGCATTAAAACTTCGTTTGCAGTACAGCAAATACCTCCGAGAGTAATACCTTCTGCGCCTGCTTCTTTAGCAAGTTCAAGAATTTCAGGAGTTTTAATAGCAATTGTAAGCATTTCAGACAATTGCGGCTCGTGACCGTGAACAATAATGTTTACATTGCCTTCTTTTAAAACGCCAATGTTTGCTTCAGAACGAAGAGGTTTTGGAGTACCGAATAAAATGTCTGAAGAAATTGTTGCAACGAAGGAACCGCCCCAACCGTCTCCAAGACCGCATTGGAAAGCATGCATTAACAAATGTTTGTAGTCGTGGTCAACGCCCATTGTAGTTCTGTGCATAGACTCAACAACCATACGGTCGATACCGAAAGGAGTAACGCCAGTATTTTCCCAAATAGCAACACGTTTTTTAGGAGCAAGCCTTGTGCCTGATAAAGCACCTTCTTGAAGTGTAAATTCACCTAAGAATATGTCTGCAAGGTCAAGAGCTATGTCATTTTTCTCTCTTCCGTCAGTTTCAATACCGTATTCTTTAGCCCAATAAAGAAGAGCTTTTTCGTCTTTAATTTGGAAGTCTCCGCCTTTTCCCATAGCAACATCTCTAAGGATAAGGGCTAAGTGGCGTCCGTGGTCGGAATGGGCAGAAGCGCCGCCTGCAACTGCTCTAACATAGTTTCTAGCAACCATCGTGTCAGCATCTGCACCGCAAATACCTCTTGGTGCTTTTGGAGTAATACGGCAAGGTCCCATATGGCAGAATTTACAACACACGCCATTTTTACCGAAACCGCATTGATTCTTTTGAGTTTCTCGTCTGTCATAACATGTTTCAACACATTCTTCCTTAGCTTTAACAAGCATGGCGATGGATGGTGAGTCTGTTACTAACTCTGAGAAGCGTTCATTTTCCATAGACATGATTTCACCTACCTAGTTATTAGTATAATTTTTAATAAATGTATCAATTTTTTGTAAAACCGGGTTTGAATCCGGCAAATCCAAAAAGCTTTTACTATCTTCCGCAAAGGAAGCTATTTCCAAGTCATCGGGAAGTTCTAAAACGTAATCCGCCTTAGTTTCTTCTTTCAGTTGATTTATTTTATCCGCAAGAGAACCAGTACGTATGCGGTTAACAATTACTAAAAGCTTGTTATATTTAATGTCCATTTCGTTTGCAAGAGTATAAAGGCGTTTTAATGTGTTAAGCCCTGCAATAGATGGGTCTGAAACCAAAACCAGCAAGTCTACATTTAAAACTATGCGCCTTGAAAGGTTTTCAAGCCCTGCTTCGTTATCTAAGACTACCGTGTTATACTCCGCCGAAATTTCAGCAATTACTTGTTTTAATACGTTGTTAGCGTAGCAATAACAGCCTGCGCCCTCTGGGCGCCCCATAGCTATCAAATCAAAACCGCTTGCCTCAACAAGGCTTTCGGATATTTTCATTTGTAGCATTTCAGTTTTAGACATGCCTGCGCCAAGCCCTTTTGAAGCTTCATTGCGAACTTCTTCTCTTGCAGAGCCAACAGTTTTTTCAACTTTTACGCCAAGAGCAGTGTCAAGGCAGCTGTTTGGATCTGCATCAATAGCCAAAACCGGTGTTTTTTTATTTGCAACAAGCTGTTTAATAAAAAGGCTTGAAACGGTTGTTTTACCAACGCCGCCCTTACCCGTAATAGCAATAAGCGTATTCATGTAGATTCTCCTATATAAAAGTTACGCAAAAGCGAAATCATTTGCTTATTTTATCAAATATTTTCGCTAAAATGTCTTTCAAGTTGTCATTAGCAATATCAAGCACGGAAACGCCGTCTCTGTCCGCTTTTCTAATATCTTCGGAATAGGGAACAAAACCTAATACTTCCTGTCCTTTAAGCGCTTCCATAATAAATTTTTCGTCGTTTTCATCGTTTACTTTATTGCCGATTATTGCAACTTTTTCAATACCTATTTCTTTAGACATACGAATTACCGTATCTGCGCAGTCAATAGCTCTCTGACCCGGCTCAACGACAATAATCATTAAATCAACGCTTTTTGCCGTAGCTCTGCCTAAATGTTCAATGCCTGCTTCCATATCCATAACAAGGGCATCATCTTTAAACAATACTAAATCGTTAACAAGAGTTCTTATAAAAGTGCTTTCAGGGCAAGCGCATCCCCCGCCGCCTCTTTTAACAGCGCCTAAAACCAAAAGCGAAACTCCCTTATGGTTAAAGGCATATTTATCAGCAACATCCGAAACTTCGGGGTTAAGCTTAAATACCTTGCCGTAAGTGTCAACTTTTGCGCCTGTTCTTTCTTCAATAAGCGCAATTTGTTTTGAAATTGGTACAATTGTATTTTGAATATTGTGAGGTATGCCAAGTGCTTGGGCAAAATTCGCATCCGGGTCAGCGTCTAATGCTAAAACCCTTTTGCCGTTTTTTGCAAGCGTTAAGGCAAGTGCAGCGGCGATTGTTGATTTACCAACGCCGCCCTTGCCGGAAATTGCTATTTTCATAAAATCCAATCTCCCAGTGATGCAAATAATACTATTTATAATAGTAATTAAAAGCCATATTTAGCTTTCATTTTTTCCGATAAAGCGTAAGTTAATTCAAAAACTTTTTCAGCATCTGGAATATCTAAAGAACCAGTGCCGCAAGATGGAGTAATAAGAGCTTGCCTAGCAATAAGTTCTTTGCTTAAGCCAGTAGCCGCTACTAAATCATCCATGCCTTTTTCAAGCTGAGTTTCAAGAGTTTCAACAGTTTGTTCTTGAATAATTTTAGAAGTTGGAACAACGCCCCAAGCAAGCATTTTTCCGCTTTCAAGGTGAGCTTTAACTTGGTCTGCATACATGCAGATAGTATGAGCATATGCGAAAGCATCGAAGTTAATCATATCAACGCCAGCGTCAATTAAGATACTCCATTCAGTGTTACCGCAGCAGTGAACGCCTGCAAGCGCGCCTTCAGCTTGAACAGCTTCAACAACTTCTTTCAAAGTAGCAACAACGTCTTCACGTTTAACAGAAACGTAAGTAGAGCTACCGAATGCGGACAAAATAGGTTCATCGATAAAGCAAATTACGTTTTCAGCGTATGGTCTAAATTTTTGAATTTGCCATCTAGCTTTCATTGCAAGAGCTTTTGTAATAACATCTTTGAACTCTTCATTGTAGAAAAGAGCACGTTTGTTTTCGTCAACTACTGTTAAAGCAAAGCTGCAAGGACCAGTAACGTGAACTTTAACGAAAGGAAGTTTTTCGCCTTTTTCTTTTAAAGCTGCTTCAAGAGCATAAATACCTTTGGAAAATTCTTCAGAAATAGCCATAGAAGAGAAATCTCCGTCGCCTTCAACAGCTGCCATGTAGCTTTCATAAAATTCAGCGAAAGCTTCTGAATAGTCTTCAGAAGTGTCTAAATACATTCTGCTTTTTTCGTAGTCAAGTTTTCTGCAAGGAATACCTTCGGAATATTGAACTTCCATTTGTTCATGAAGACCAAGGCGTGGCAACTGTGGCCAAATTGGACAATTATTAAGTTTTGTAAGAGATACTTTTACAGCATATTTTGGGTCCTCAAAAGGCATTGAGCCAATCGCTGTTCCAAGAAATTTTGTATCCATATGTAAAAACCTCCATATATTAAAAAATAAAATTATTTATTTATCTTAATTTATTTTAAAGCTTCTTTCATTGCTTTAATATGTGCAGGAGTTGTTCCGCAGCAACCGCCGATAATGTTTGCGCCGGCTTCAACAAGACCGTTAACCATGCCAGCCATATCTTCAGGTGATTCAGGGAAAGTGTCAACGCCATCTACATTTACAGGAAGACCTGCGTTAGCATGTACTAAGATAGGTGTATCTTTGTCAACTTCACGCATTTCTTTAACAATTTCAATCATACGTTCAATACCGTTGCCGCAGTTTGTACCGATAATATCTGCACCAGCTTCAACAGCAGCTTCAGCAGCAGCTTTAGGAGTAACGCCCATCATTGTGCGATAGTCGCCTTTTTTAGTTTTTTCAAAGCTGAATGTGCAAATGATTTCAAGTTTAGTGTTTTCTTTAGTCGCTTTAATAGCGCAAGTTGCTTCGCCAATATCGGACATAGTTTCAATACAAACAGCGTCAGCTCCGCCTTTTTCAAGAGCAACAGCTTGAACTTTAAATGCGTTGTAAAGGTCTTCTTCAGTAACTTCTTCAGTAACAAGCATTTTGCCTGTAGGACCAATAGAAGCGATAACCCATTTGTCTTCGCCAGCTGCATCTCTGGAGCATTTAGCAGCTGCTTCGTTAATTTCAGCAACTCTATCAGCAAGACCGTAGTGTTCTAATTTATAACATGTTCCCCCGAAGCTATCTGCTTCAACCATGTCTGAACCTGCGTCTACATAGCTTTTAGCAATGTCAGTAACGTCAGCTGGTCTGTCAATACACCAAAGTTCTGGGCATTCACCTGATTTTAAACCTTTTTTGTGCAAAAATGTTCCCCAAGCACCGTCAGAAACAAGTACTTTACCACTTTTTACTGCATCAACAATTTTACCTCTTGCCATAATTACCTCACCTTTCCTTTTCTTATTTTACTATATAAATTTATCATATTTATATACTTTTCTTATAGAACAAAATTATTATTTTTAGTATTTTATTGCTTACTTTTTGTAAATATTTGCTTGTATACAAAGATATTTTTGGTAATTATTGGTAATATCTTTCATGACATGAAAAACCGTGAAAATTAATAAAATATTTCATTTTTCCACGGTTTTTTTATTAAAAAAATACACTTTAACAATTTATGCAACTTGACCAAATTATATTGTTACAATGTGTTTAAATCGTCAACATTTGACGGAGCTTTAGCTTCATCTGGCTTTTGTTGTTTGACACCGGCTTTTCCATTTAAATTAAAACGGGATAAAATTCCCGGAACTAAATCTATAATTTTGTTTATAGAATCCTGATTTTTAACGCTTACAAGCTGAACATTTCCGTTTTGAACAACAACAACTGCTGACGGCGTTACCTTTGCACCAAGACCCATACCCCCACCGGAGCTTTTGTCTTTTTCCTTTTCATCGCTTTCAAACCCGCCGGAGCCAAGGCCAAAAAATATATCTACCAAAGGTAAAACAATAGAATCTCCGATATAAATTGGCTCTCCAACAACAGTTTTTGTACCTAAAATATTTTCAAGCTTAGAAAACATTAAATCCACATTATTATTAAATTCTGCGCTCATAAACTCTCTCCTTTTTTACAATTAATTTTTTAATTAGGTTTAAAATTGGCTTTTTCAAAAGTGTTTCTAAAAAAATTATTGTTAATGGCATTAACATAAACCTACCTTTTATAAAGCCGTCTATTTCTTTTTTAGGCTCGTTAAAGTCACCTTTTATGTCTGCGTCAATTTTCATAAACGATATTAATATTGCTAAAATTGCAAAAAAATATCCAGTTGTCGCTGGGTTTTCAAACCCGATTATACCTTTTATCTTAAATTCTCGGGGCTTAATTCGCTTCCAAGTTTTATAAACATATCTTTTTAATATACGAAATATCTCATCTTTATCTTTATATTTTAAAATATCTTCAGCTATTTTCAAAAAATCTTTAAAACTTAACTTATCTTTTTCTCTATTTTGTTTTTTGTTTTTCTTAACTTTTCGTTTTATAACTTTTTTTGTCTTTTTATATTTGGGTTCTATTTTAAAGCAAAATATACGTATAAAAAATTGCTGGGTTTGTCCAAAATATATGTTAACCCCTATTATATTAAAAAGCCAGTTAATTATTATTTTTCCGCTTGTTTTATCAAGCACTTTCATTTCGGCGTAATATCCAAAAGGAACGAACAACAAAAGCAAGGCTGCAAACAAAAATAAACCGATTAAGCCCAGTAAAACCCATAATATTATTTTCAGAACGAAAACTAACATCAGTTTTCTCCATTCTTATTAAATAATCTACAAAAAATCTTAGTTAAGGAAACGGAAATAAGAATCAATAAAATAAATAATACAAAAATAACCAGCGCAATATCCATAAAAAACGGCAACGGAACCATATTAAGAAGCAAATCTTTAGAAGGGTCTAAAATCCATAAATCATTACTAAAAAACAGTTCATGGAATTTATTAAATGCAGAGTCAAAATCATAAGCAATAACAACTGATAAAATTACTGTAAAAGCGAAAATTATTCCAATAACTATTTTATCAAATAAATAAAATAATTTCCAGGGATTTTTAACAATTTTAAACATAATAATTATTGTTAGCAAAAGGACAACAAATGATACATTTCTTAACATAAAGCCTGCGCTAAATAAATCTTTAACATCAACCATATGCAGTATCTCTTTTTCGTTAAAAAATTCTCTTATTTCCCCGGCAACAACAGCATCTATTCTTAAATCATCATTTTTATCTCTCATATAATCTGTCAAATGCTTTGTAACCCTTAAAAGCTCGTCCTGTTCAATATTTATAGTGTTATAAACATTATTTTTGGCAAACTCATAATTATAAAACCCCATAGAAAACGTTGGAATACAGACAGCAGTAAAAAGGCAAATAATAATTAAACTTACAGCGTGGAAAATTGCAATTATATTTTTAAACATATTACGCCTCGTTTTCAAGTAAAATACTTTGCTTAAAACCGTCAAGAGTTTCATGAACTTTTAAATATTCTTCAATAATTTGAACCGTCATACTACGCACTTGCAAACTTCCGGAAGCAACACCAATAATTACAAACAAATCATTGTCATACATTTTTTTGAAAATATGTTCAACCTTAAACATTTCCAAAAGCCAATTTCCTTCTTTACGAACGCACAGCAAATATAAGCCGGAATTTTCATATTCTTTTAAATCATCCGGCTCAAACTTTACATTTTCTCCAATAATTACGTTTTTGCTTATTTTATACACCAAACATCACTGCGTTTTCCATAATAATTTTTTTAATATCTTCATCATTAAGACCAGATTCAGATATTTCCTTTAAATACCTTTTAGGCTTAATAAGAGGATAATCGCTTCCAAACAGAATTTTATCCAAAACCCCTGCTTCTTTAGCCGTTTTGTAAATATTTTTTGAATATAGAAACGGCGAAGCCGCAATATCATAATAAGCGTTTTTTAAAACCTTTTTCATTTCCGGCATTAATTCATAAAACAAAAGCCCTCCGCCCCAATGGGCAAAAATAACTTTAACCTCCGGGTGGTTTTCGCAAAACTTCGCAATTTTTACCGGGGTTGTTTCGGTTTTCCCACAATAATAATGACCTACAGGCTCATTGGCATGAATCATTATTGGCAAGGCTCTTTCTACTGCAAGCCCTGCAAACTCCTTAGTGCTGTTAATATTATCAATTTCAAGCTGCTGACCATCTGGAAATATTTCCCCAATGCCTCGTAAACCACTGGAAATACACCTGTCAATTTCCGCTTCTAGCCCTTTTTTTGCAGGAGAAATGCACATATAGCCAATAAGCTTATCACCATATTTTTTTATCGCTTCTATTGTGTAATCATTAGCTTCTTTGCATAGCCCCATATCGCTGAAAGAAAAGCCAAACACAACTGACTTTGAAACCCCGGAAGCCCCCATTTCTTCAACAATTTCCTCCGCTGTGGCAAATTTGTTAACAGGGCTTTTCGATAGCATGTCAAAATAATGCTCTCTTTCACCGATTTTACCAGCATTTTTAATAATTTCCGGCGATGTTATATGAACGTGAACATCTATTAAACCATTATCCACATACATTCCCCTTTACTCCAAAGCAAGTTCTATTCCGCCTGATTTCATGCTGTAAAACAAATTGTCTATATCATTTTTCTTTGTACCTTCAATAACTGATGCACCGGGCAAATACCCAGACAATGTAATAACTTCTTCTTCAACACCTAATTTCACAACTTCCGACGGTAATGTTCCTTCTACAAACATTTTAAACACTTCCTGGAAAGCTATTCCCACATTAGCATCTACAATAACGACGGAATTTTCCGGCGCAAACTGTTCCTGAGAAACGTCAGAGCAAATAACATAAACTCTTTTGGCTTCTGCGTATTCAACAGCTCCTTTAGAGGATTTTTCCGCTAAAACTGTTAAAATGTCTGCCCCGCTGGAAATTACTTCCTGGGCTTTTTTAGCCGTAGCATCAGAATCCGTCATGCTTTCGCTGTAAGCTGTAATAACCTCTATATCACCGTTAATGTGTTGAACGCCTTTTTCAAAGCCTTTTTGAACGTTTTTTACGGACAAAACGTCAATACCACCAATAAATCCTACTTTGCCAGACTCTGTAAACTTAGCCGCAATTGCACCTAATAAAAATCCTTGCTGTTCTTCCTTAACACCAAATCCGTGAACGTTATCCTGGGATACTGTGCTGTTGTATAGGAAAAAGTCTACATCCGGGTAATCAGCTGCAACACTGACAACTCCCTCTTGAAAAGCAGGAGAAGAAAAGAAAAACACTTTATAACCCAGCTTAGTCATTTCTTCAATACCAACAGATACGGCATCCGGCTTCGCTTCTTCTAAATAAGCAACCTGCGCACCAAGACTTTCTATAGCCAAAAGACCTTTATAAGCTTTTTGGCTGTCTCCCGGTTCTTCAATTGAACCATCTGTTATAAGCGCCACCATATAG
Organism: uncultured Eubacteriales bacterium; assembly: GCA_964545475.1. Classification (GTDB taxonomy): domain Bacteria; phylum Bacillota; class Clostridia; order Lachnospirales; family JAISER01; genus CAZJGG01. The sequence goes on from CAZJGG010000011.1 coordinate 19,097, forward strand.
CCATCATACTGGTTTCTATTTACTACTTGTTCTTCTGTACCGTTCTCTTCAGCTTCGCTTTGATTTTCCTCTATCTGATTGTTATTATTGTCATTTTGAGCCTTTGAACATCCCGTCGTTAAAAATAATACAGTAACCATAAGAAATAATAAATTTTTTACAACTTTTTTCATAAATACTCTCCTCATAACTCCTATTAGTTAATTTATAAAAGATAAGCCATCAAATTGGTAAAATTAGTATATCAAAGAAATTAATTTTATGCAACAAAAACAAAAACACGGATTAGCCCGTGTTTAATGTAATCAAATATATTTTATTTTATAAGCAAGCTTTAGCTTTTTCTGCAAGAAGTGTAAACGCATTACAGTCGTTAACAGCAAGCTCCGCAAGCATTTTTCTGTTAATATTAATTCCCGCAATTTTCAAGCCGTTCATCATTTTGCTGTATGAAATGCCGTTAATCCTAGCAGCAGCGTTAATTCTGGTAATCCAAAGGCGGCGGTATTCTCTTTTAGTTTGTTTTCTGCCTGCAAAAGAATGTGCCATAGCACGCATAACAGATTGTTTTGCAACTCTATATTGCTTGCTTCTTGAACCGAAAAATCCTTTAGCAAGTTTTAAAACTTTTTTATGTCTTTTTTTGGCGTTTAATCCGCCCTTAACTCTTGCCATAGTAAAACCTCCATAAATATGTTATTAACTACGCATATGGTAACATGCGTTTCATTTGTTTAACCTTTGTTGCATCTACCATTCCTGCTTTACGTAATTTACGTTTGCGTTTTGAAGACTTTTTAGTTAAAATATGTTGTTTATTGCATTTAAAATATTTAAGCTTACCAGTACCAGTTTTTTTAAAGCGTTTTGCCGCCGATTTGTTGGTTTTTAATTTAGGCATTTATTTTATCCTCCTTGTTTATTAAGCCACTAATATTTATATCTTTGGTGCAATGAACATAGCCATAGTTTTGGCTTCCATTTTCGGTGGTTTTTCAACCGCCCCAATTTCAGAAACCTGCTCGGCAAAATCGTGTAAGATTTTATAGGCAACATCAGTATGTCCAAGCTCTCTCCCTCTAAAACGGATACTAACTTTGACTTTATCGCCGTGCTGTAGAAATTCAACCGCTTTTTTAACTTTAACCTGAATGTCATGAACATCAATGTTCGGTGAAAGCCGCAATTCTTTAATATCGATAGTTTTTTGTTTTTTACGAGCTTCTTTTTCTTTTTTGGCCACATCAAATTTATACTTTGAATAGTCCATTATTTTGCAAACGGGCGGCTTTGCCGTAGGAGAAATTTTAACAAGGTCAAGCTTTTTTTCGTCTGCAAGCAATTGAGCGTCTCTTGATGAAACGATGCCTAGTTGCGCTCCGTCTGCATCAATAAGCCTAATTTCTTTATCACGAATTTGTTCATTAATCATTAACTCGGTAATAATTGTACACCTCCAAAAAAAAATAAAAAATGGGCATAGAAGCCCACTATAATTAATCATTTCTATAAACCCGAAGCCTTTTGGCAAACAAGGTGAGAAGTGGAGCTTCTGCTTTGACTTTTAGATATTACCATAAGGAAAATTATTTGTCAATACAAAATAAAAATTTTAAATTATCAATTTCCTTTGATAAACAAACAATATGTTTAAAAATATGCATGAGCGGATTACATGTCCACC
>CAZJGG010000011.1:20880-45524 GCA_964545475.1 uncultured Eubacteriales bacterium
TTGCATTGTGCAAAAGAGCGGAACGCATTCAATGCGTTCCCTACAAAAAGAACCTGGTTTTACGCAAGAGAACTGACGTGAAAAATTATTAGAACAGACACACTGCAAAAAGCATAAGAACTTCCGAAAGCTCTATAAACGCTCCCAGTATATCCCCGGTTATGCCTCCGAAATTCTTTTTAGATGAAAAGTAGTAAAAAACATAATACAACAGCAAGACAACGCTTACAACAACAAACTTTATGTTTATAAAATAACTTATTAACGCCGTTACGCATATGAATATTCCGTAAAAATAAATTAAATGAGATTTATTGTTGCCGCCGAAAAGTTTAATTAACCCTTCGCTTTTTGCCTTAGGAAAAACATATAACATTGATATTTGCATACATCTTGAAAGAATAGGTATAAACAGCAAAATTAACGGCTCAAAGCTCTGGCTTGCTAATAAATGAGAAAATATGCCGAACTTAAGCAACAAAACAACTGCAGCCGTCATTGCGCCAAAAGCCCCTACCCTTGAGTCGGTCATAATTTCAAGCTTTCTATCTATATCCCTGCGGGAAAAGTAGGCATCTGCTGTATCCATAAGCCCGTCAAAGTGTACTCCGCCTGTTATGGCAAGAAAATAAACCGTCATTAATACAGCTTTTAGAATCACGGCGAAATTTAATATATTTAAAACCATTAAGCAAAAATAAGCCAAAACCCCGATAACAAGACCAACAAAAGGCATAAAAAGCGGAATGTTTTTTGTTCTGTTGTCTGTCCATTCAATAAACGGCATTGGAATAATTGTAAAAAATGAAACGGAAATTATAAAACTTAATACTAAGTCCATATTATTCTCCAATGTCCAGTTTCAAAATAATTGAATACCCAAATTCGTTTTCATAAATGCCGTCAAACTCAAAAGAAATAGGCTTCGTAAAAAGAGGTCCGTCAAAACAGAACGTATGGTATTCCCCGTTTTCTCCGCAAGCGTCAATTCCCATTACTTCAAATTCGTTTACCAGTTCCTTTGTAAGCTTTTTGCCTAAATAATCCTTGCTTAACCCATATTCTTTTGAAATTGCTTTTATAATTGCACTGTATCCTGTGTCAATAAATTCATTAACAATATCCAGTCTTTTTTTATTCCAAAGAGGGAATACCGCTGAAAGACCGGCTTCGTTGCTTCTTTCCAAAGACCATTGCCTATGCTCAAAAATATCAATATCTCCAAAAGCGCAAACTGTAGCACCCATTTCTTTCGCCTTTTTCATAGCTTCAACAAAAGCTTTGCCGTAGTCGTCTCCGCCAGAAAAAATAACAGGTATATTAAGTGACTCTGCCACCCGGTTTATTATAGGCACACTAACGCCGTGAAACCATGAAACCTCATGCTCTTTATTAATATTTACAATCAATGCAACAGGCGTGTTACCTTCCTTAACCATTTTATGGAGCGCCAGCATAGAATCTTTTCCGCAGCTTAAAGACATGCAGAACTTTTCTCCGTTTTTTTCAGGAAGTCCTTTATATTCAATGACCTTTCCGTCTTCAACAGTTACTGTATACCCTTGTCCGTTTTTAGGAAGCCATTCATAATAATTTCTTTCTCCAATAAATAAATGCTCCATAATTCTTGCAATAGAACCGCCATGAGCAACAATTGCAATGTTTTCGGCATCCCCTGAGTGTTTTTCCATAATTTCTCTAAATCCCTCTGTCACCCTTTTGGTGAAGATCTCAAGACTTTCTCCTCCGGGGCAAACATATGTACCAGTGGTGTCATCAACCCATTTTTGGTATTCCTCATGGGTTTTGTTCTCTTCATATGTTTTCATTTCAAAAACACCGAAGTTATATTCGTTTAAAAACTCAAAGCTTGTGTGGGAAACTTCACCGAATATTATTCCCATAGTTTGCTTTGCCCTTTTTAAGCCGGAAACAAAATAAATATCACATTTAGGATATATTCCCGAATTTACAAGCTCTTTAATTTCTTGCTGCCCATTTTCAGACAAATCTACATCAGTTTGACCGCAGTACAACATTTTTTCGTTAGCCGTGGTTTTCCCATGGCGTATTAAATGGATATATTTTTTCATGGTTTTATTACAGCAGGCAGCCCACAAAAAATTCTTATAACCGTATCTGCATTTTCACACAAATAAACAAGCGCCCTGCTGTTTTCCTCCCGTCCTCTTCTAACAGCCGGCTCAACCGGCACAACTCCCGACGATATTTCATCAAATATAAGCACTTTATCCTGTAAATTGCATAAATTTTCTCTAAAATAACCTAAAACATCTTCATCTTGTTCAGCAAGCTTAAAAACAAGCTCGTGGCAATTGTGATAAATCTTTTTTGTAAAATCTAATTTATCAGATTTTACTTCTTGAACATCACATTCATTAACCCCATACTTATTAAGTGCGTAATTTAACTTACCTTGAAAAGCTCCGCCTACGATTATATCCATGAAAAGCCCCCCTTATGAAATGTTTGTTGCCCGTAACATACTTCCAAAACCGTATCACAAATATTCGCCATATGTATGTCTATGTTTGCAAGCTGCTTACAGTACATTACCGTTAATTCATCGTATGCACCCATGTATTCCCCAAAAATATAGTCTGATACAATTACTATATTATCAAGCCTATTGACTAGTTCCGTCAATTCCCCAATAATTTTTACGTCTGCGTTTTTGTTAATACACCCGTCTGGTAAAAACATTTCATTTGACAGCAAAGCCGTTGTAGAATCCAAAAGAACAGAATCGTTTTTTTGTATAACTCTTGTGTGTTCCAAAATATTCTCCGGGCATTCAATTGTGGTAAACCCCCAGTCTACCCTTTCTTCCCTATGCCTTAAAATCCTAGATGCGTCCTCGTCGTCAACAGGGCGCATAGTTGCCAAATAATAAAGCATTGCATCATTTTTTTGTTTCATCGCCATATGCTGCGCAATGGTTGATTTTCCGTTTTTGCAACCGCCGGAAATAAAAATTCTCACGGAAATCCCCCTTAATAGTATTTGCCTTCAATGTTTTCATTAATTAAAATTTCTTTTGCCTTTTCCAATTCCTCTTTTAAAACTTTGACAGAAAAACCGCAGCCTGCCGAAATTTCAGAAGGTGTTGGTATTAGTTTTATGATTAACCCAGCACCAATTAACACGCTTTCGGCTTTCATTGCGTCGTGGGTAGAATAAAATGCTATAATATTATATTCTTTGCTCATGGGCGCAACACATTGGCTTTCATCATTATAGACACTATATCGTACATATTTGTAACCTCTCCGACTTTTAGTTTGTCTGTTAAATTATAAAAATTGAGGCAAGCACCGCATGTTTTTATAACAACTCCGGCATTTTGAAGTTTTTCAAGCTCTTCCAAAACCGGTGAACCCTCGGCAGTTAAAAATGCGCCGCCGTTATAAAACAAAACAGCTTTAGGAAGGGTTTCGCTTTCCGATAACGAATATATAAAAGCTTTCATTAAAGATTCCCCTAAAGCATCGTCCCCCTGCCCCATAACTTTTGAAGGTATAACGCAAACAACATTATTAATACCTACAGACGGCAAATCTTCTTCCGGGGTTTCAAGGCTTTCGGCATTTTTCCCTATAACAACAAAAAAATCACTTTCGCCCAAGACGGTTCGTGCACATTCATAACCTAAAACCTTTGACATTTTTTCAAGGTTTTCGCAAGCTATTTCATTATCAACATATATTTTTAAATTTTCGCTTATATCCATTTGTTTAAGCGCATTTTTAGCCATTATAACAGGTGCAGGGCACTTTTCCCCTCTTGCATCAATTGTCTTCAAGCTAATCCCCCTTTACAATAATATCTGCATTATTTCTTTCAGTTACTTCTCCCACAATTGCGGATTTTTGCCCTAACGTGTTAAGCTCTTTTAAAAGCTCCCCGGCTCTTTCCTCTTTAACTGCTATTAAAAGTCCGCCGGAAGTTTGAGGGTCAAACAATATTTCTTCCATTTCAAAAGGTACATTTTCAAATAATACTTTATCTTTTAGGAAATTCCTGTTTCTCTGCCCTGCCGATGTTATAAAAAACTCTTTTGCATATTCATAAGCTTCCTCAATTACAGGTACACATTTTGAATAAATCAAAGCCGTTACCCCCGGGCTAATCATTTCACTTAAATGCCCTAAAAAGCTAAACCCTGTAACATCTGTGCAGGCGGAAACGTCATATTTATACATAATTTGCGCCGCATATTTATTTAAAGTAGTCATTGACGAAACAGCGGCTTCATACGCCCTTTGAGAAGCCTCACCCATTTTTTTTGCAGTCAATACGATTGAAACACCTAAAGGCTTTGTAAGAATAAGCTTGTCCCCAATATTTAGGCTGTTGTTGGCTTTCACATTTTTTGGGTTAACAATCCCTGTAACGGACAATCCATACTTAACGTCATTATCGTTTATAGAATGACCGCCGCATAAAACGCCGCCAGCTTCACTGACTTTTTCTGCCCCACCTTTTAATATTTCAACCAAAACGTTTTTATCCATATTTTCCGGGAAACAAACTATATTTAGCGCAGTTTTTACCTCTCCGCCCATTGCATATATATCAGAAAGCGCATTCGCCGCCGCAATTTGCCCAAAAATATATGGCTCGTCCACCATAGGAGTAAAAAAATCAAGAGTTTGTACAATGGCAAGCTCTTCTGTTAGTTTATAAACAGCGGCATCGTCGCTTGTGTTAAATCCTATCAATAAATTTTCATCAGTCATTTTTGTATCAACAAGTGACAACACATCGTGAAGAAAATCCGGTCCTAGTTTTTGCGTACAACCGCCGCTGCAACTGGCAAAATTAAGATTTTTCAATTAATCACTTCTTTCTATTATATAAAGCAATTTGACAAAACATAACTGTTTAAGTTTTCGCAAATTGCTATAACTGTATTTTATTTTAAACCAATTTGTTGTATAATGCAAGGTACAATTAAAGAGAACAGAGGTATGATATGATATACTTTGATAATGCAGCAACAAGTTTTCCAAAACCTAAAGAAGTGATAGATGCAGTTACAAATGCTTTAACCACATTTACAAGCAGCGGTCGTGGCGCTTACGATTCCTCTTTAAACGCAGCCAGAACAATTTTTATGGCAAGGCAAAATATTGCAAAGCTTTTTAAAATAAAAGACCCTCTTTGCGTCGCATTTACGTTAAATGCTACGGATTCACTTAATACGGCAATTTACGGGTTAATAAACGAAAACGACCATGTCGTTACTACCGTTTACGAGCATAATTCAGTTTTGCGCCCGTTATATAATAAAAAGGCAAAAATAACAATCGTTGGGCTTGATAACAGTATGAGGATAGATTATAATAAGTTAGATAATTCCATATCTTCCCAAACAAAAGCAGTTATTATGTCACACGCTTCCAACGTAACTGGAGACATTTCTGATATTGAAAGAATATCACAGAAATGCAAAAAAAGCGGTGCGCTTTTAATTTTAGACTGCGCCCAAACCGCCGGAATTTTAGACATTGACTTTGAGACAATGGGTATAGACGTTTTATGCGCCAGCGGGCATAAAGGGCTTTACGCTCCCCAAGGCGTTGGAATTATATGCGTTTCCCCGGAAATAACAATTCCTGCTTACCGAATGGGTGGCACGGGTTCTGACACTTTTAATCCAGAACATCCAATAAAAATGCCGGGTTGTTTGGAAGCCGGAACTCCAAACGCTCACGGTATTGCCGGGCTTTTGGCTTCAACAGATTATATTCTTAAAAAGGCAACTAAAAAAATATATAACGAATCTATGGAATTGTACGATATATTTATAGAGGGGCTTTTGGAAATTCCAAGCATAAAAATTTACGGAGATTATAAAAGCAAATCACGTATTGCAAACATTTCCTTTAATATTGGAGATATGGATTCCCAAAAAGTTGCCGCATTGCTTTGGGATGATTATGAAATAGCTGTTCGTGGAGGTGCTCACTGCGCCCCACTTATTCATAAAGCTTTAGGCACTGTCTCACAGGGGGCTGTTAGGTTTAGTTTTTCCCATTTTAATAATAAAAATGAGATAAACTACGCTATTGATATTTTAAGAAAAATAGAATAGAGGGCTTAATATGAAAAAAAGGTTTTTATGCATTTTATTAATTGTATCATTTATCTTGTCATTTTCTCTTAATATTTATGCCGCCTCTTTTGAAAACGGCGATAGTGAACTTACAACCCAAGAGCTTAACGAATTCAGAAAGCTATTTTTTACAACTGACGACGGAATAAATTTTAAGAGCAGAAGCTTTGATGATAACGACGAGGAACTAATTATTGTTGATAAAGAAAATATTATTCACAGACCATTTAAGCCTATAGAATTTGTCCCGGCAGACGAATACAGAATAGAACCTTTTATATTATTTCAAGAGAGCTATAATTTAAACCATGAGCGTATGTTTTATATAGATATAGGCAGAGGGTCAGGAGTACCTGTAAAAGGCAAAAACGTAGCTACCGGCACACACTCTAACGTATGGCTTGTTGACGATTACGACTTCCACAGACAAACAAACACAACCCATAGCGACAGCACTTGCTCTCTAGTCACATTAATGAATACAAACACTTTATCCCAAAGCATTGCAACTAATTTTGACAATATATACGCCTGTATGACAGACCCTCAAACAGGTTTCGGCGAACACAGCCAAATAAGAACAAACTTCGCAAACTGCCCATATGTTGGAGACATTGACAACGACGGCAAAATTAACATTCTTTTATACGACATTGAAAACGACGGAACAAGTTCAAGCGGTTATACTGCAGGCTTTTTCGACTCTGCTGACTATAACCCCAGATTATCTTACAGCAATAAATTAGACGTTTTCCATATTGACGTTGGCTTAAATCAGGGTTTTTACTTATTAAACAATGATTCCATATCAAACAAAGCTAACTTCTACGGCACACTTTCACACGAATTTCAGCATTTACTTTTTTTTACTCATACAGCGGCAAAAGATAATTTAGCCAACGACTTTTTGGAGCAGACAATATGGATTAACGAAGCGTTAAGCGGTTATGCCGATATATTTTATACAATACCAAACAGCATAGTATTTGCAAACCATATTTTACAGTATTCTGTTCTTAATGATTATGGCAACAAAACAGGCGCTTTCGGCAGTAACAGCGACTTTCTGCGCTTTAACAACAGTTTTAAAAATTACGCAATTGGGTATATGTTTTCAGCTTTTTCAAACAACTGCTTTAACAGACGTTTCCCTAGAGCTGTTTATTCGGCATTTGACAAAGAAACAACGCTATATAACAAAGATATAAGGAATATTTTAGGTGGCGTTATAAATACTCTTTCAGGGCGTAATTTTGATAACGCAAAGGCATTTCAAGCTTATTATTATTTATTTATGGAAACAATGGCCGCCGACGGAGGTTCTGTTAACATTTATGAAAATGGTCAGCCAACCCACTATACAACTACTAAGCTTACAAAAGGAATAACTCTTGACAACAATAATCGTTACAAAAACCTTTGGTATACAAGAAAGAACTTTCCACTTAATCAGTCCTTGTATTACCCAACACTTAATAATGGAGATAATATATCTTTAGATGTTTATAATAGTACAAACAAAATAAATGATGTTACTCTTGAAAAAACATACATATTAGGCGGAACACCTAAAGAATATCTAAGTGTTAGCTATGATGCAAATTACAATAACGTAATCTTATACGTTCTCGTACCACGAGATAATGTTGAAGAAGGGGCAGATGTTTACGAGGTTGAAAGCGGTAAACCACTTAATGTTCATACCAACGGCAAAAACGCTTATTTATTCGCTTCAACTTACGGGCAGAAGGCCGAAGGCATACCCCTCAACTTTTTATGGAGCGACAGCAGCTCTGACGCAAAACCTCCTGTTATAACAAAACAACCTGAGTCTTTAGATTTACTTAAAGGCGAAGCCGCATTGTTAACAGTTGAAGCTTCCGGCTCAACTAACAATAGCTTGTCATATCAGTGGTACGTTAATAGCGAGAACAAATCAACAGGAGCAGAGGAAATTTATAATGCAAAACAAAGCTCTTACATACCTCCAACAAACGAGCTTGGTACAAAATATTACTTTTGCACAATTACAAACATTGATAACACCGCACAAGGTAATAAGCAGACATCAATTAGTTCAAATATAGCCTATGTTTCTGTTACTTTGGAAAAAGTTTCCCAAGTTTTAACCAATATTGAACCGGGGCAAATAACTGCAGGCAGTTTAATAACCCTTTCAACAGAAACCCCCGGAGCAGTAATTAGGTATACTTTAGATAACACTACCCCTACTCCGGAAAGCCAATTATACAACCAGCCAATAGAAATAAACGTAAATACTGTTATTAAGGCTATTGCCTATAAAGACGGAATGGCTAGCAGTGATATGGCAACATTTGTGTACAGCACCGGGCGTATTGACGGATACAGAATTGAAAAAGGAACAAGAGCAGGAACAATAAAAATTGTTAAGCTTAATACAAGTGATCCTGTATATACAGGAAACAGGCTTGAGTACGCCCTTACAACTAACGTTAACGACACTAAACTTACAAAATGGAAACCATTTAAAAAAGTTAAAGTAAACTTTTTAGACAATATTAAAACAAACGCCGGAGTTAGCTTATATGTTAGAGCAAAAAAGACATCAAAAGAGCCAGCATCAAACCCGGAGCTTGTTTGCGAAATAGCCGTAAATGATATTCAGCTTTTAACAAAGCCGTTTGTAAGCGTTAAAACTACCGAAACAGGCTTTTATGGCTTTACCAACATTGTTTTCTCGAAAGAGTACAAAGATATGGAGTACACTGTTTCACCCAACACCTTAACAGAACTTTGGACTGATTGCCCGTTAATTGCAAGCGATAGAAAAAATGACTTAATAGTAAAAAGTGTTGAAATTTTCCCGGAGCAATCTTTATTTATAAGGAAAAAAAGAACAGAACTTTTGCCAGAATCTGTTGCCTTGGAAAAACAGCTAGTTTCGTCATCTCCAAAGCCCCAATCTATATTAACTATAGAAGCTCTAGGCAATAACGTTTATGAATTAACCTTAGACTTAAAAAACGATGAAACAATAAAATCAAAATTTCAGTACGCTTTTATTAACAAAGAAGCTTTTGATGCCGATAAATCTACGGCGGTATTAAAAGCAAAATGGAGAAGTATATCTAAAAACAGGTTTACTGTTAAACAGTCTCTCGCGCCTGGGGAATATTACCTTGCATTGAGGCTTACCAAAAAAAGCAAAACTACCGCATCCGAGCCAGTGTTTACATCTTTTTCAGTTAATTTTTAAAGTTGAAAGAACTAACTTAACGCTTTCAGCTTTGAAATAAATCAATAAGAACATAATTAAAAACGAGGAGGAAATTTATGATTAAGAAATTAGTCAGTTTATTATTAACTGCTACGATGCTCGTTGTCCATGTGCCTAATGTTTACGCTGAAAATGAAGGTTTTGCTGATTTAGAAAATCAAAGCCCCGTTATTGAGAGTAAAACAGAAGAAAATATTGATATTGAAGATTTGCAAAGCGTATCTTACGAAGAGGTTAACCAAGAAATTAATGAAGAAATTAATGAAGTGTCCAGCGAAGAAGCTACGGAATCCCCTGAAATAGAATTTATGGTTTCCCTTGGTACAAAAGCCCAAACTATTAAATTAGCACTTTTAAACACTGAAAGCGAAATTTATAATTCCGGTCAATTAGAGTATACCTTAACAAGAGATATAAACGACAAAACATATACAAAATGGAAACCTTTTAAGAAAAACAAATTAAACTACATAGACAATATAAAAGCCACCGGAGAAATGAGCTTATATTACAGAACAAAACCAACAAAGGAAAATAAGAATCCTGACCCTATGTTTGTTAAAAACATTAATAGTAGTGATATTCAATTTTTAGCTATGCCCTCAGGAAGCATTAAATCTACTGCAAACGGTTTCTATGAGATTACTAATTTAACTTTTGGAAATGCTTATAAAGATCACGAATATTCATTCTCATATGATGAAACCACTGCTTTATGGGAGAACTGCCCGCTTATAGTTACAAGTAAAAAAGTGGATTTGACAAAAAATTACCAAAAATATAATGAGGGTGAGTCTTTATTTTTAAGAAAAAAAGCAACTGCAAACCTACCTCGTTCGGTTGCAAAGAAATTTGATGTAATCGGTTCTTCCGCACCACCGATTTCCAAGCTTAACGTAACATCATTAGGCAATTACAAATATTATTTCGATATTGATTTTTCAGAATACGAAGATTTATCTTCAAAATTCCAATACGCAATCATTAAATATGAAGACACGCTGCAAGACCAGTCCAAAGCTATATTAAAAGCTTCATGGCAATCTGTTAAAAAACAACAATTTGAAATAACAAAAAAGTTTACAAAAAGCGGAAATTATCTTTTTGCATTAAGGATTGCTAAAAATAGCAAAATACAAGCATCACAGCCTATTTTTGCTAATTCAAGAGTTATTGTAAGATCAACTGTTCCGGGAAATGATTCTATTGAAAACAATACAGAACTTTCAGTAGAGCCTTTAACAGTTGATATGTCTGAATTGCTTTCGGAATTTACAAAATCAAATTAACCAAATTATAAATATAAACATCTTTTTCAATTAATTTTTAAAGCTGAAATGACTAACTTAACACTTTAGCTTTGAAATAAATCAATAAGAACATAATTAAAAACGAGGAGGAAATTTATGATTAAGAAATTAGTCAGTTTATTATTAACTGCTACGATGCTCGTTGTCCATGTGCCTAATGTTTACGCTGAAAATGAAGGTTTTGATGATTTAGGAAATCAAAGCTCCGTTATTGAAAGTAAAACAGAAGAAAATATTGATATTGAAGATTTTCAAAACGCATCTGAAGAAGAAGTTAACCAAGAAATTAAAGAAGAAATTAATGCAGCGCCCAAAGAAGAAGTTTATGAGATTTATTCCCCAAAAGAAGATATTATGCCTGTAAACGAGCCGATAGTGGATTCTTTTATTACCGACGAGGAAATGGACGAATTCCGCAAGCTTTTTTACAAAACAACAGACGGTAAAAACTATTCTAGCAACTACGTACCAAACGACTCTCAAGACTTTGTTATTACAGAAAATTCTAACATTATCCACGTTCCTCAAATATCCCCTAAAGAGCTAATTCCTTTAAAAGAAGGGGAAATAATACCAAGAAACATACATATTGATGATTTTTACGGATACAGTTTAAATGACACAAGAGATTTTTATATCCAAAAAAGTTCAGATTATTATGTTAAGGTTAAAGCAAAAAACATTGCAGTAAGTGAAAATGTTAATATTTGGCTGGTTGACGATGCTGACTACCACTTAAAAATGAGTGACTATCACAACTCCAACTGTACCATTAATTTAATAACTAGCGAAATGGCAAATACCATTGCAACTACATTTAATAAAAGCTACAAATTAATGACAGACCCTGTAACGGGCTTTGGTAAACATGAGCTCATTCAAGGGGCTTATAGCAACGTTCCATGGCTTGGCGATATTGATGAAGACGGAAAAGTCAATATTCTTTTATATGACATTGGAAACAACGGCACAAACACTACCGGCTCGTTTGTTGCAGGATTTTTTACAAACGGCGACTATATGACGGATTGGGAAGTCAGCAACATGCTAGATCTTTTCCATATAGATATTGGTAAAAATCAAGGCTACAAATTATTAACTGAAAATAACTCGAGAAACTTCTACGGCACTCTTAGCCATGAATTACAACATATGCTGTTTTTTGAGCACTGCGGCGGCAGAAAGGGAGGAGATGCCTTTGCGCGGCAATCTACTTGGTTTAACGAAGCATTAAGCGGTTATGCCGATGTGTTTTATGTAGACGAAAATACCGCATCCTGCTCTCCGGATCGTTTACTGTTAGGGGTAAATAACAGCTATGGGCAAGAGACATATGGCAATGAAAATAGAATTGGAGACATGTTTAATTTCAATAATAGTATTAAAAATTATGGCATGGGATATATGTTTTCAATTTTTACGAAAAATAAGTTTGGCAGGGGAGTTTTCCCAAATGAAATTTATAAAAAATTTGATAATACAAGCGATTTTAACCAAACAAACTTTAGGAATTCTATTGGCGATGTCGTAAAGAGTTTATCAATCGGCACAAATTTAAGCAGCGAAAAGGCTTTTCAAGCTTTCTATTATATGTTTATGGAAACATTCGGTGCAGATGGCGGTAATATCACTTATAACGGTAATACTTACAAAACTGATAAACTCATTCAATCCAATATAACCGCAGATTCAGAATATAGAGATTTATGGAATACGAGAAAGGCAAATTCAGTGAATTACCCTGCCATTTCAACAGACGAAGAAGTTTTGGCGGATTATTATAATAAAACTCCTGGTTTAAATGACGCCTCCCTTGACAAATTGTACCGACTTTCCGGCAGCGGCGAATACCTCAATATTTATATTAACTCAGCTCTTGCGAATACGAAATATTACGTTGCTATTCCAGATAGTAATTCTGAAAAAGGTGCTGAACTTATAGAGCTAAATAAACTAGAATACAACAGCATTAAAACTGATAACAAAGAAGTTTATCTATTTATTTCAACGTATTACCAAAGTGTTCGTAACAATATTCTCTACACATGGTCAGATTCTGAAATTCAGGAAAATTCAGAATTTATGGTTTCCCCCGGCACAAAGGCACAAACTATTAGAATAACGCTCTTAAATACTGATAACGAAATTTATAATTCCGGTCAGTTAGAGTATACCTTAACAAAAGACATAAACAACAAATCATATACAAAATGGAAACCTTTTAAGAAGAATAAAGTAGACTACATCGACAATATAAAAACCACCGGAGAAATGAGCTTATATTACAGAACAAAACCAACAAAGGAAAATAAGAACCCTGAGCCTGTGTTTATTAAAAAAATTCTTAATGTAGATATTCAATTGTTGGCTAAGCCCTCTGGAAATATTAAATCTGCTGCAACAGGATTTTATGAATTAACTAATTTGACTTTTGGAAATGCTTATCCACAACATGAATATGCAGTTTCATACGATGAAAACACTGCCTTTTGGAAAGACTGCCCGCTTATAGTGACAAGTAAAAGACTGGATTTGGCATTAAATTACATACCTTATAATGACGGTGAGTCTTTATTATTAAGAAAAAAAGCAACAACAGTACTTCCCCATTCAGTTGCAAAGAAAATTGAAATAATCGGTTCTTCCGCACCACCGATGTCTACAGTTAATGTAACCCCATTAAGCTATAAAAGTTTTTATTTTGATATTGATTTTGCAGGTGGCGAAGACTTATCTTCAAAATTCCAATATGCGATTATTAATTATGATAACCTGTTTAAAGACCCGTCTAAAACTATATTAAAGGCTACATGGCAATCTGTTAAAAATGAAGAATTTTTAGTAACCAGAAATTTAAAAAGAGGAAATTACTTGTTTGCAATAAGGTTTGCTAAAAATGGCAAAAAACAAGCTTCAGAGCCAGTATTTGCAGATATAGGAATATCTTTGTCCTCCATTGTTCCAGGAAATGATTCTACAGAGAACACTACAGAATTATCGATAATGCCTTTAACAGTTGATATGTCTGAAGTGCTTTCGGAATTTACAAAATCAAATTAACCAATTATAAATGTATAAAAGCAAGCCTGCAAAAACCTGGCTTGCTTTTATACATTCTAAATTTCAACGATTATAGATTAAGGAGTATAATATGGAAAATAGTATTGAATATGCAAAAAGAAAGGATAAAGAAGATAAGTTATCATATTTAAGAAATCGTTTCTACACTGTGGAAGGTCAAATTTATATGGATGGCAATTCATTAGGGCTTTGTTCTAAAGACGGTGAAGAAGCCTTACTGAATGTATTAAACGTTTGGAAAGAACAAGGCATTAATATTTGGAACATAGACAACAGTAAATACTTTCTTTACCAATATCATTTAGCAGAGCTTACTGCGCCCCTTATTAATGCAGACCCTCAAGAAATCACAGTTGCAAATAGCACAACAGTTAACCTTCATCAATGCCTAGCCACGTTTTATAAGCCCACAAAGCATAAATATAAAATTTTAGTAGACGACTTAAATTTCCCTTCGGACAGATATGCCGTGGACAGCCAGGTTAAGCTTAAAGGCTATGAAATAAGTGATGCAGTTAAAATTGTAAAAAGCGAAGATGGCAAATTCATTTCCGAACAAGCTGTTATTGAAGCAATGACAGATGAGGTTGCAATTGTGTTTTTGCCTGCTATGTTATACAGAAGCGCTCAACTTTTAGATATGGAGCTTTTAACAAAAGAAGCCCATAAAAGAGGAATAATAATTGGTTGGGATCTTTGCCACTCCATTGGCTGCGTTCCCCATGATTTCAAGAAAATTAACCCAGATTTTGCAGTTTGGTGCAATTATAAATATTTATCCGCAGGGCCAGGAGCAATTGCAGGTATGTACATAAATAAAAAGCATTTTGAGCTTGAACCTGGGCTTGCAGGCTGGCAAGGCAACAAAAAAGAAACCCAATTTCTTATGAAGTTTGAATTTGAACACGCAAGAGATGCTGGAGGCTGGCAAATTGGTACACAACCCCTTTTATCCATGGCACCCCTTGAAGGGGTTCTTAAACTTTATAAAGAAGCAGGTATTGAAAATATAAGGCAAAAATCCCTTGCGCTTACTGATTTTTTAATGTTTTTAATAGAATTAAAATTAACTCAATATGGTGCAAAAATTGGTAACCCAAAAGAAACCCACCGCCGTGGAGGTCATGTCGCCCTTGAACATGAAGAAGCATATAAAATTTGCCTTGCCCTAAAGGAAAAAGGCGTTATACCTGACTTTAGAGAGCCAAATGTTGTCCGCCTTGCCCCTGTTGCCCTTTATGTATCTTTTGAAGACGTATACAGACTTGTGGATATTTTGGAAGAGATATTGAAAAATAAATTATATGAACAAATAGATAATAAAAAATCTTTGGTGATATAGGAGAAAAAAGTAATGAAAACCCTTGTATTATTCGGTTCTCCCCGAAAAAACGGTCAAACAGCTAAAATGCTTGAAGTTTTGCTTGAAAAAATTAGTGGAGAAGTTGAAATAATTGATGCTTATAAAACAGAAATTGCCCCATGCAAAGATTGTAGGCTTTGCTGGAAACATAATAAATGTTCTATAAAAGATAACTTTAATGAAATATATGAAAAAGCAATAGAAGCGGATAACATAATCGTTGCTTCACCCATTTATTATTTTTCTTTGCCTGCCCCATTAAAAACAATTATAGACAGGTTTCAAATACATTGGGCAAGGTTAAAAAGAAATGACGACTCTGAAATAAAAAGCAAAAAATGCGTAATGCTTCTTGTTGGCGGAGCAAACGGCTCTGAAACCCAATTTTTGGGCGCAGAACTTATATTAAACTGCCTATTTAAAGAACTAAACGGCGAATATATAGAAAAAGTTACATTTAAAAATTCTGATAACCAATTGGTTGAAGATAACCCTGAAATTATTGAAAAGCTTTATAAAATCACTGCCGAATTGTAGTTAGAATATAAAAATTCATTAATGGAATAATAAATTAACGTGAGTTCAATAAAACTATTGAATTCACGTTATATGAGAGTTTATCCTACAAAATATAAATGATAAACCCAAAAGGAGTGACTTTAATGGATTTTATAAATGGCAATGTTAATGATAAAAATTTCGACTTATCAATGCTCCCCATGATGGCAATGTCTGAAATTCCAACCCCCAGACCAGATGCAAAGCAAATTGTAGCTTTAGTAAAAAGCAGCGGCCGAGTTACAGGCTATCAGCTTTCCGACGGAAGCATTTTAAGCAAAGCCGAAGGAGTTATGCTCGCAAAACAAGGAGGAATTCAAGGAGTTGGAATTTCAAAAAGAAACGGCAACGAATATTTAAAATCGCTGCCGGATTCAACTGAAAATAATAATTTAAACACTCTGCCGTCCATAACAGGATAAGTTTTAATGGGGCGGTATGTTCCCTTTAATAATAGGATATGAGCTGACCTCCAGCCGGACGGCGGCACGGCGAAACGCAAGCTCCGCCCGGCGTAATTCCATTTTGTCCGAAGTTTGGCGAATTCTTGTTATAGCACGCTCTCTTGCTTCTTTCGCTCGTAAAACGTCTATTTCCTCCGGCCACTCTGCAACATCGGAAACAACGGTTACATTGTTGTTTAAAACCTCTACAAATCCGCCTAAAAGCGCTGCCTCCCGTTCCTCCCCGTTAATGCTAATTTTCATTGCACCAATATCAAGAGTAGTAGTTAAAGGAATATGGTTAGGCAAAAAGGCCATTTGCCCCTCATGGGTTTTTACTATCAAATAATCCACTTTTCCGTCATACATATCTCTAAGGGGCGTAACCACCCGTAAATGTAATTTAGCCATATTATCACCTATTCTTTTGACATAGCTGTAGTCCTCTCTTTAACGTCGTCTATTGAGCCGGCGTTTAAAAATGCGCTTTCGGGAGCATCGTCCATAGAGCCGTCTAAAATTTGCTTAAATCCTTCAACAGTATCGGAAACTTTAACATATCTTCCTTCAATTCCGGTAAACTTTTCTCCAACAAAAAACGGTTGTGACAAAAATTTCTGAACTTTTCTGGCTCTGCTAACAATAAGCTTGTCATTTTCAGATAATTCATCCATACCGAGAATTGCTATAATATCCTGTAATTCATTATATCTTTGCAAAATGCTTTGTACATCTCTTGCCGTTGAATAATGGTCGTTTCCTACAATATTAGGGTCTAATATTCTGGAGCTGGATTCAAGAGGGTCAATCGCCGGGTAAATCCCAATTTCCACCAGTTTACGGGAAAGAACTGTTTTTGCATCTAAGTGGGCGAATGTTGTTGCCGGAGCAGGGTCTGTTAAGTCGTCCGCCGGAACATAAACTGCCTGAACCGATGTAATAGAACCGCTTTTAGTAGACGTTATGCGTTCCTGCAAGCTTCCCACGTCTGTTGCAAGAGTCGGCTGATAACCAACGGCACTTGGCATACGCCCTAAAAGCGCAGAAACTTCCGAACCTGCCTGAACAAACCTAAAAATATTATCAATAAACAATAAAACGTCCTGCCCTGCTTTATCTCTGAAATATTCCGCCATAGTTAGCCCCGTAAGAGCAATGCGCATTCTTGCCCCAGGTGGCTCATTCATTTGCCCGAAAACAAGAGCTGTTTTATTTATAACCCCGGAATTTGACATATCGTGGTAAAGGTCGTTTCCTTCTCTCGTTCTTTCTCCCACACCTGCAAAAACAGAATAACCGCCGTGCTCTGTTGCTATATTTCTTATAAGCTCCATTATAAGGACAGTTTTACCAACGCCAGCTCCACCAAAAAGCCCTGTTTTACCGCCTTTTGAATAAGGGCATAAAAGGTCAATTGCTTTTATGCCTGTTTCCAGCATTTCAGTTTGCGCCGCCTGTTTAGCAAATTGAGGCGCTTCTCTATGAATGGACCATTTTTCATCCGCTTCAACTATGCCTTTGCCATCTATTGGTTCACCCAAAACGTTAAAGAGACGACCGAGAACGTTTTCGCCTACAGGGACAGCAATTGGGCTACCCATGTCTTTCGCCGCCATTCCTCTTGAAAGCCCATCAGTTGCGGACATGGCAATACACCTTACCATATTGTCTCCAATGTGGGCGGAAACCTCCGCAATAATAGCGGAATCCTTAAAGGGTATTTCAATGGCGTTGTTTAAGGCAGGCATATCCCCATTTTCAAATTTTATATCTAAAACTGCGCCGATTATTTGTACTATTTTTCCCACTGCTTGTGACATCTCTACACCTCTTAATTAAGAACCTCTTTAAATTGTTCAAATTATTTAAGCGCATTTGCTCCGCCTACAATTTCCGTAAGTTCCTGTGTAATTGCACTTTGTCTTGCTCTGTTATATTGTATTGTTAACTTGTTAATAACCTTTTCAGCATTACCTGTTGCCGTATCCATACCAGTCATTCTTGCCGCCTGCTGACATGCAGCGGATTCCACCAGTGCGCTGTAAATCATAGTGTTTACATATCTGGGAATAATATAATTTAAAACGGAATATTCATCCGGTTCATAATTCATTAAGGCTTTGCTTTTGTCGCTTTCTTCTCCGGCCTCTAAGGCCGCCGTATCTATGGGAAGAAGCGTAAATGTTTTTGGTGTATATTTAATAGTTGACTCAAATTTTGTATAAACCAAATACACCTTTTGATATTCGCCTTTATCGTACAAATCCAAAACTTCTCTTGTTATATTTGTGGCATCTTCAATAAATGGGTTTTCGGAAATACCTGTAATAGTTCTTAGTATAGTCTTTTTTCTCCTTACGAAAAAATCCCGTCCTTTTGTACCCACCACTATAAGCGCACCTTGGGTTTTACCTCTTATTAAATTTCTAGCTTGGCGAGAAACATTTGTGTTGTATCCGCCGCAAAGTCCTCTGTCCGAGGTTATTAAAATTATTAAAATCTTCTCAACCGGTTTTTCAACTAAATAGGGATGTCTTATTCCTTTTGAATTTCTTACTAGATTTGCAACTGTTTTTTTAGTTTCGTTAAAAAACGGGCGTGCGCTAAGAAGCTTCGCCTTTGCCTTTTGAAGCTTAGACGCCGCAACTAAATTCATTGCCTTCGTAATTTGAGAGGTTGAACCTACGCTTTTTATTCTGTTATGAATATTTCGCATATTAGGCATATAAACTCTCTCCAATCTTATTATTTTATCTTTTTATTATTTAATCTTATAACTCGTCAACATTGGTAGTTTTAAAAAACCCATCAATAGCTGACACAATTTCTTTTTCTAGGTTATCTGAAATTTCTTTTGATGTTTCTATTTCGTCGATTATATGGCTGTATTTTTCATCAATAAATTTAAGGAAAGCTTTTTCAAAAGCTCGAACTTTTTCTACTTTTACATCTTTTAAATACTTCTTTGTTACTAAATATAAAATTAAAACCTGTTTCCCAACAGAAAGGGGGTTGTATTGGCTTTGTTTAAATACTTCCACAAGCCTTTCACCTTGACGAAGCCTTTCCAGCGTATCTTTATCAAGATCTGACCCAAACTGGGCAAATGATGCAAGCTCTCTGTATTGGGCAAGCTCAACCCGGATTGGACCGGCAATTTTTTTCATTGCCTTAATTTGGGCAGAACCACCAACTCTTGAAACAGATAGTCCGGTATTAATTGCCGGGCGAATACCAGAGTTAAAAAGGTCTGTTTCCAAATAAATTTGACCGTCTGTTATGGAAATAACGTTTGTTGGAATGTATGCTGAAATATCTCCTGCTTGAGTTTCTATTATAGGAAGCCCTGTCATAGAGCCTCCCCCTAAATCCTCTGAAAGCTTTGCACACCGTTCAAGAAGACGTGAGTGCAAATAGAAAATATCACCCGGGAAAGCTTCTCGTCCTGGAGGTCTACGAAGTAATAAACTCATTGCTCTATAAGCAACAGCATGTTTTGATAAATCGTCAAAAATAATTAAAACGTCTTTACCGCTTTCCATCCATTCCTCTCCTATTGCACACCCTGCGTAAGGGGCAATATATTGCAGTGGAGCGGATTCGGAAGCAGTTGCGCAAACAACTGTCGTATAATCCATAGCATCAAACTTTGCCAGTGTTCTTACAATAGAAGCAACAGTTGAAGCTTTTTGACCTATAGCAACATATATGCAATAAACGCCTTTGCCTTTTTGATTTATTATAGTATCAATGCAAATTGCAGATTTACCTGTCTGTCTGTCTCCAATTATAAGCTCCCTTTGCCCCCTGCCGATTGGCACCATAGCATCAATTGCCTTAATACCTGTCTGCAATGGTTCGTTAACTTCAGAACGGCTCATAACACCCCAGGCTACTCGCTCTATGGGTCGAAATTTTGTTGATATTATCGGGCCTTTTTCATCTATTGGCTGCCCTAGAGCATTTACAACACGCCCGAGCATGGCATCTCCTACAGGTACTTGCGCAACGTTGCCTGTAAGCTTAACTTTTTCGCCCTCTTTTATCATTTCGTCCGAACCTAAAACAACAGCTCCTATGTTATCTTCTTCAAGGTTAAGAGCCATTGCGTATACGCCGTTTTCAAACTGTAATAACTCACCGGACATAGCACTGTTAAGCCCATGAATCCGGACTATTCCGTCGCCCACCTCTAACACTGTGCCTTCTTCGGAAATTTCAGTTCTAGCGCTGTAATTTTTAATTTTTTCTTTTATTATGCTAGTAATTTCTTCGGGGTTTAGCCTCATTTTCAGCAACTCTCCTTTAAAAGCGGCGTTTCTATAACGCAATTGCCTTAATGTCTCGCAATTGACGTTTTATTGTGGAATCAATTATATAACCGTCTACGCTTATATAAAGTCCTCCGATTACAGATTCATCCACAACATTTATTATATTAACTGTTTTATTTAGTTTAACTTCTAAATTGTTTTTTATTTCACTAAGCTGTAAATCGCTAAGCTTAACAGCAGAAACAACTTTTGCCGTTGTTCTTTTTAAATATTCATCTGTTCTTTTTATATAGTACTGCAAAATAAAATACAAGCTGCTTAACCGCTTTTTAAGAACAACTGCTTGTATTGTACCAATCATTAAAACTGATAATTTACCCTCAAATACACTGTTTATAAATTTAAGCTTTTCATCCCCAGTTAACTTAGGGTTTAAAATAACTGTTTTAAATTCTTGGTTATTTTGAATCAAATCAGACAAAAATACACATTCATCAAAAATTTCCTGAACAATGCCATCCTCTACGGCAAGCTCGAAAAGAGCGTTTCCGTAACGCTTTTCAATTAAGCCAGCCATTTAACATCCCTCAAATCCGCTATGGCATCGTTAAGCAATTTATTTTGCGTTTGTTCGTCCATGCTTTTGCTTATAAAACGACTTGCAATTATTGCCGAAAGCTCAAAAATTTCTTTTTTCATTTCATCTCTAGCCTTTTGATACTCTCGTTCAATTTCAGTAGAAGCCCTTTCTTTTATTAACTGAGCTTCTTTTTTGGCTTCCTGAATAATTTGAAATTCTTTGTCTAGCCCGCGTTTTTTTGCCGCCTCAATAATTTCTTCTCTTTCTTTTTCAATATCTATAAGCTTTTGCTCATATTCAACCATTAAGTCTTCCGCATTTTTAAGGTTGTTTTTTGTATCATCAATTTGTTTTGCAATTTTATCTTCTCTGTCCTTTAAAAACTTTTGAACAGATTTATACATTAACTTATACAAGACAAAACATAATAGCAAAACGTTAAAAAGGACTATTCCCATTTGAATTAACGTTTGCATATCAAAGCCTAAAATTCTTCCCACGAAAGTACCTCCTTTCCTGTATCTTTTTTAAAATTTATTTTACTAAAGACACTAAAGGATTGGCAAACAATAGAATGAGGGCAACAACAAGACCGTAAATTGCTGATGTTTCCGCAACGGCTGCTCCTACAAGCATTGTTGAAAGAACAGTTCCTCTTGCTTCAGGCTGACGCCCTACCGCCTCTGCCGCTTTACCAGCAGCAAAACCTTGACCAACGCCGCATCCAATACCTGTCATAACGGCAAGCCCTGAGCCAATCGCTGAACATCCTAATACAAAAGAAAGTGGATCCATTAAAAATTCCTCCTAAATTTAGTCTACCTCTAAGAGCCGGTTCAGAATCTCCATTTCGGCATCCTTTTGGCAATTTTTTTGGTTTAGCAAGGAAACTCGGAACGTTCATACTTGCCCATTGTATGGACGTTTCCCGCTGACGCAGCTAAACGGAAATTTGCTGAAAAGATGGCGGAATGGGGTTTTTAGAGGTTGTCATTAATTATTCCGGGCACTTATCCCTTATAAACGTCATACTTAAAGTTAAAAATATGAACGCTTGTAAACTTCCTGCAAAAACATCAAAATAACCGTGTAAAATCATTGGAAAACCAAATTTTAAAAATATAGGCATTAAAGAATAAAATAAGGTTGTAATTATATATCCGCCAACAGTTGAGCCAAAAAGCCTGAAAGCGAGTGATAGAGGTATGGCAATTTCGCTTATAATATTAAGCGGAATCATAACAAAAAATGGTTTGGCATATGCCTTAAAATACTCTTTTCCGCCTTTTATTATACCTAAGGCATGGATTAATAAAAATGAAACTAAGGCAAGACCTGCTGTTGTTGAAATATCTGCTGTCGCAGGCCGTAAAAGCCATAACCCTGATAAGTTCATAATAAAAATAATTAATACAACTCCAAAAAAATAGTTCCCTAAAAACATGAACTCATTTCCCATTGTTGTTTTTACATAATTATCAAATATTTCAACTAAAAGCTCTGCAATATTTTGAAGTCCCTTAGGCTTATCCGACCACTTATTCATATTTACTTTAACAACTATTGCAAAAATTATTATTAAAGCCATTGCAACCCATAAGGAAACAAGTGTTTGAGTAATCCAAATTTCTACACCGAAAATATTTAATACGGCATATACATTATTATTAAGTTCGTTTAAAATTTCCTGGGTAGACATAACCCACCTCCCATCATCCTTTCAGGAATATTTTAACAGTATAGGCAGATAGTTGCAATAATAAAATTCCTATAATAGCACCCCAAACATTAATAGAGCTTACAAGTGCCGCTATTACAAGAATAAACGCAGTTATAAAGTACCTGAGAATAAACATTAGAACAGCAAAATTGCTAGCTTGCTGCTTCTCCATGTCTAACGATTTGTCTATAGTTTTTTCAAGAATCACAACTTTTATTATAGAAATTGATGAACCCAAAAAAAGTCCGATAAAAAACCCAATGATTTTGTTTAAATCATGGAGATATACCGAACCTATGGCCAAAATTATGGAAAAAAGCACAAGTATTATTAAAATCATCTTTTTAGCCGTTTCAGATATATTAAACATAACCCACTTCCGTTTATTTCATATATTTTATTACAATCTTATATAAAATGTATATTGCAGACGACATTCCAAGCAATATAAAAACAACTAAAAACAACGGCGATGTTTGAAGCTTATCGTCCACCCATTTACCAAACAACAAGCTTCCGGTTATTGCTATTGTCATAGTCAGCCCAATATGCGTAAACAATCCAAGCGCATTCATTATGTCTTTTCGCTCTGACGGCTTTATCTTCATAGAACCAGCCCCTTAAGGCATTTTAATCTAAATCTTTTGGTCGTTCATTAATATGCCCGAAAGAATATAGCACACCATCAACAATTCTTTGTGCTGCGTTTCCGTCTCCAAAAGGATTTTTAGCGTTTGCCATTTTATTATATTCATCTTTATCATTTAAAAGAAGGTTTACTGTTTTAATTATTTCGTCAGTATCTGTGCCGCAAAGCTTTAATGTTCCGGCTTCAAGCCCCTCAGGGCGCTCCGTAACATTTCTTAAAACTAAAACCGGCTTGTTAAGAGAAGGAGCTTCTTCCTGAATTCCCCCGGAGTCAGTCATAACTAAATAAGACATATTAATTAAATTATGCATATCATTCATATCAAGAGGGTCTACCAGGTGTACTCTATCTGTACTTGATAATATTTTGTTAGCAACATTCTGGACAAGTGGATTTTGGTGAACTGCATAAACCAATTCCACATCACTGTTGTTTTCAACAATATATTTAACAGCTTCACATATATTTTCCAAAGGTTTACCAAGGTTTTCACGTCTGTGTGCTGTCATTGCTATTATTCTTTTGCATTTAAAGTCGATTCTATTCAGTTTTTGTTCATTAAAAACATAATCTTTCAGTACGGTATGGCTCAAACAGTCTACCGCCGTATTGCCGGTAATAAAAATTTTATCCGGGTTAATATTTTCTTTAATTAAATTTTCTTTTGAAAGCCTCGTAGGAGCAAAGTGAAGGTCTGCTAGCGATGTTGTCAATAATCTGTTCATTTCTTCGGGATATGGTTGAAATTTGTCATAAGTACGAAGACCTGCTTCAACATGCCCTACTTTGACTTTTTTATAAAAAGCAGCTAGAGCAGAAGCAAATGTCGTCGTTGTGTCTCCATGCACTAAAATAATATCTGGCTTAATAATGTCTATTGTTTCTTCCAAGCCCTGTAAAACTGATGTTGTAATATCTGTAATTGTTTGACCATGTTTCATTATGTTTAGGTCTATATCTGGCTTTAATGCAAATAAGCTCAACACCTGATCCAGCATTTGCCTGTGCTGTGCTGTAACACAAACAGTAGTTTCGATGAATTCGCATTGCTTAAGCTTCATAATAACCGGTGCCATTTTAGTTGCCTCTGGTCTAGTCCCAAAAATTGTCATTACTTTAGTTTTTCGCATATTTAACCTCTTTAATAATGTCTCTCATATTATAAGAAGCCACCCTTGCTGGTTTTTTACTTGGGTAGGCTTTCTTCTAAAGCTTAATGTTTTTCCCTCTGATGGTTTTTATCCCCTCTGATGCCGTACTCGCTAGGG
>CAZJGG010000011.1:45624-57844 GCA_964545475.1 uncultured Eubacteriales bacterium
CCGTACTCGCTAGGGGGGGCGCACCCGTGAATGTTCCATTCACGGAGCGGGTGCTTTAGCACCCGCTTGCAAACGCTTGCGTTTGCGTGCGCCTCCCCTTTCCATGGGCTTCCCCTGCACTCTTTTTCCTCGGGTTAACTTCCTCTAAAGCTTAATCACTTTCCCGCTGATGGTTTTTATCCCCTCTGATGCCGTACTCGCTAGGGGGGCGCACCCGTGAATGTTCCATTCACGGAGCGGGTGCTTAAGCACCCGCTTGCAAACGCTTGCGTTTGCGTGCGCCTCCCTTCCATGGGCTTCCCTTGCATTCTTTTTCCTCAGATAATCTTCCTCTTAATCTTTAATATAAAATGCAACCTAACAACATCCTTTACTCATGAAAATGTGTAACCATTTTATTTCCCTCAATAGCAATATCAATAGCCTTCTTTTCTTCATCTGACAAATTATAGCTACTAACAGCCTCAACAATAGGCTTTGCATATGTGTAAGAAGCCTCTCGCCCAACAATAGTCGTAATGACAACCCCATTGTTATGCTCATCAAGAAGCACCAGTGAAAAACTCAAATCTCCCCCCATTCCGTCAAATGGGTTATATCTCACCAACGAAACTTTTTGTACACAAAATCTGAGTCTTTCATTAATATTATCAATAAGAGACATTATCTCATCATGTTTTAAAAGAACCTCATTAACTTTTTCCTGGTATCCTGAAAGCATTGCTTCAAGGTTTCTTTTCTCGCTTTTTCGTCCAAAAAAGCGGTTTGCCCGCTTATTAACATTACTTACTATGTATAAAAGATAAATATTAACTAAAACAAGCAAAATACAAACTGCCACAAGCCCAAAAACAAAATATACCGTATTATCATTTACAATTTGCACTAAGTTGTTCACGAAAAACGCTCCTATGCCTCAATTTTTTTAAATAATCCAAGCAATCGGTCTAGCTCGTCCGGCGAATAATATTCTATTTCTATTTTACCTTTATCCTGCTTATTTTTTATATTTACCTTAGTTCCGAAAATATGTTGCAAGTCCGATTCCAAATTGGTATAAACCATATTTTTACTGTATGATTCATTTTTTTCGTTCATTTTTTGCAGATTATTATAATAAGACTTAATCATTTTTTCAATTTCTCTTACGCTTACTCCTGTTTCAATAGCCTTTTCCGCAAATAACACTTGCTCAATAGGTTCTTTAACATTTAAAAGGCAATGACCGTGTCCTGCGCTTAATTTTCCGTCCATAATAAAGTGCTGAACTCTTTCGTCAAGATTAAGTAATCTAACTGCATATGAAATTGAATTACGGCTTTTTCCAATTTTTTCAGCAATGCTTTCCTGAGTAAAAAAGAATTCGTCAATAAGCCTTTTATAACAAACCGCTTCTTCAATGGGGTTTAAATCTTTCCTTTGTAAGTTCTCTATTAAAGCAACCTCTAAAACTTCCGCAGGGGTATATTCTTTAATTATAACAGGAACACTGGCAACCTTTGCGATTCTTGCGGCTCTCCAGCGTCTTTCTCCAGCAATAATAGAATAATAACCATCCTCTTTATTAACAATAAGAGGAGAAATAACGCCATACTGCTTAATAGATTCTGCAAGTTCCATAAGCGCTTCGTCGTCAAAATATTTTCTAGGCTGGTTTTTATTGGGTTCAATTTTATTTATATCAATTTCGATAACTCCGCCTTGCTCTTTTTTATCTATAACATTAACTTCTTCTTCAGCTTCTGGTGCACTTATTAAAGCTCCCAGCCCTTTACCTAGCCCTTTTTTTAAAGACACTCTCATTCCTCCTTGTCAATTAATTCCAATGCCAAATTCATATAGCTATCAGCGCCTTTTGATCTACCGTCATATTCAGATATTGGCTTGCCGTGGCTTGGCGCCTCTGAAAGCCTGACGTTTCTCGGTATCATTGCGCTGAAAATTTTCTCGTTTAAATGTTTTTTAACTTCATCTACTACTTGAATTGATAAATTAGTTCTTGAGTCAAACATAGTAAATACTATACCCTCAATTTGAAGATTAGGGTTTAAATTCTTTTTAACAAGTTCTATCGTCTTAAGAAGCTGACTAAGCCCTTCAAGAGCGTAATATTCGCACTGTAGCGGAACCAAAACCGCATCTGCGGCTGTCAGGGCGTTTAAAGTAAGCATATTCAAAGAAGGCGGACAATCAATTAAAATATAATCATATAAATTATTGCAACGTTTTATGATTTTTCGCAACAAAAACTCCCTTTCAGAAGAACTTACAAGTTCAACCTCCGCCCCTGCCAAATTTATATTTGACGGAACAAGGGATACATTATTAACGCCTGTCTTTATAATAACATCATCTAAATAACACTCACCCAGCAACAGATTGTAAACAGTTCTTTTCAAGCTGTTTTTGTCAATCCCCCAGCCACTCGTAGTGTTGCCTTGAGGATCAAAATCTATAGTAAGCACTTTTTTCCCAGACAATGCCAAGCAAGCAGACAAATTTATATTAGTGGTAGTTTTGCCTACGCCGCCTTTTTGATTGGCTATGGCAATCACTTTTCCCATTTTTATCCCGCCTTGTATAAATCCTTATTACAAATATAAATCTATAAATTTACATAAAATCTCCAGTGTGTAACACAACTATATCATAAAATTCAAAAATATTCAATACAAGCTATATTCGCTTTTTATACCTATATGCCGATTTTTTTACATTTTTAGACTTGTATTTTACGCTTCTTCTATATTTCCTTCTAAAATAAATCAGCATAGCTCTGGCCGCTACTAAACTTAACAACACACCAAAAGCAATAGCAACTGGCTTAATAATATTTTTAAACCACACTAATATGTCTGTTACAAAACTCGTCTCATCATCAGATATAGTTTCCGCAGGCGTTTCTTCCTTTTCAGGTAAAACAACAGCATTTTGTGCAACAATGGGGGATTCAGCAATTAGAAAACCATCGCATTCAATTGTAATATCCCCCAATACCTCGCCTACCTTAACACTCTGGTCGTAGCTTTCAGGCAAGTTATCAACAACTAAGACTCTTTCCGCAGCATTTTTCGGAATACGAACAGAAATGCTATTTTCAGCTTTTAATTTCACTTTACCTACGTTTTCCCCTGCATCATTAAAAACATCCATTGTCTTACTAAAGCCGTCTTTATTAAATACGCTAACTTCTTCCATTTGAGAAAAACCATAATCAAGCAAAAGTTTTGTATCTTTGTATGTCTCATTCTTTTCATCTTTCATAACAACAACAATAAGCTCGTCGCCGCCCCTTTTACCATAGGTGACAAGAGTGTGCATTGCATTGTTTGTAAACCCGGTTTTCCCACCAATAACGTCTTCGTTAAAAAAATTTTTAGATGTGGGCTGCATCATTTTATGGCTGTTGTTTAAAGGTCTAACTTTCGGCTGTCTTTCCGTTGGAGGAATTTCATGGTATTGTGTTTTAATAATATCCACAAATTCTTGATGGGTAATTGCCTGACGCATAATAATAGCCATATCGTAAGCCGTTGTGTAATGTTCTTCGTCCGAAAGCCCATGGGGGTTTGCAAAATGGGTATTAACAGCCCCAAGTTCTTTTGCCCTTTTTGTCATCATACCCGCAAAAGAGACATTATCTCCGCCTATGTATTCGGCAAGGGCGTTTGCAACCTCGTTAGCGGATGCAAGCATCAAACCGTAAAGCGCTTCTTTTATAGTAAGGGTTTCGCCTTCGTCCATTGCTATGTTGCTCGTCCCCCTTACTGTAAAAACAGCGTCTCGGGAAAAAGGTATTTTCTCTTCAAAACCGTTAGGTTTAGCTTTTGCATACTCAATTGTTAGAAGAGCAGTCATTACTTTTGTTATGCTTGCAGGATAGTTTTTTTCATTCATATTTTTATCAAACGCAACAAGCCCTGTTTTGGCATCAATAACAACAGCAGATGGCGCAACAACGGAAGGTTCTTGTGAAACTTCTGTTGCTAGCACAATTGTTATAAAGTTTAAAGTAAATATTAAGATTAAAAAATAGCATATAAGTCTTTTAAACAAAAAATCATCTTCTCCCGAAATATAAGCCCAATTGTCTATTATATACTTCTTTTTGCAAAGTAACACCTTAATGAGTATACTAAATATTTCGGCGTGTTATTAATAACACGCCGCTTTGGGTTTTTTATTCATTACTTTCTTTGCCATTTGTCACAGGCGTTTTCTTACCAATTATGTCCAGTTTCCTTATAGGTATACGTACACCTTTGTTTACACCGAATTCAACAATAAAGCAATCTTCCCCTACTCCGGAAATCGTTCCATAAAGACCGGAAGAAGTTATAATATTATCTCCAACGGAAAGAGCAGCTTGCATTTGTTTCATTTCTCTTTCACGTTTCTTCTGTGGACGAATCAAAAAGAAATAAAGAGCACCAAGAAGAACAATATAAATTATTATACCCGTTGCACCAAAGCCGCCAAAAAATGAGCTTCCTCCGTTTGTTGCGCCTTCGGTAACTTGCTGTGCGGATTCTACAGGAACAGGCGCACTGTCCCCTCCCGCAATAACGGTGCTTAGCACTGTTAAAAAGTTGTAATACATAAAAACACTCCTCAATATTAAAATCAGTAATATAACCTTATTAATTATATAAAATTGCAGCTTGTACGTCAATCACTTTTTGACAACCTTTGGAAACCACTTAACTTATTTGCCTTATAATGTTTAAAACACCCTTGGTCAAGAGCTTGTCTTATTTCTTCCATTAATGTGTTGTAAAAATAAAGGTTATGCAAAACACACAGCCGCATTGAAAGAAGTTCCTTTGCCTTAAATAAATGGCGTATATAAGCCTTGGAATAAGTTTTACAAACCATACAGCCGCATTCATCTGAAATTGGAGTATCATCTTTTTCGTATTTAACGTTATACAAATTAAGTTTGCCGCCGTTTGTGTAAACATGCCCATGACGCCCATTCCTTGCAGGCATAACGCAATCAAAAAAGTCTATTCCTCTCTCAACAGATTCAAGAATATTTTCCGGCGTGCCAACTCCCATTAAATAAGTAGGTTTATTTCTCGGCAAAAACATAACGACTTCATCTAATATACGATACATTTCACCATGAGTTTCTCCAACTGCAAGCCCACCTATAGCATAACCATCAAAATCAAGTTGGCTTATTTCCTTTGCGTGTTCTATACGCACATCTCCAAAAACTCCACCCTGATTTATTCCAAAAAGCATTTGCTTTTTATTAATTGTGTCTTCTCTTTGGTTTAACTCTTCAATTTTATTTTTACAGCGTTTAAGCCAGCGTGTAGTTCTTTCTACTGAATTTTTAACATACTCCTTTTCGCTTGGATAAGGAATGCATTCATCAAATGCCATAGCTATTGTAGAAGCAATATTTGATTGAATTTGTATACTTTCTTCCGGGCCCATAAATATTTTTCTACCGTCAATGTGTGAAGAAAAATGAACCCCCTCTTCTGTTATTTTTCTA
Source organism: uncultured Eubacteriales bacterium (assembly GCA_964545475.1). GTDB lineage: Bacteria > Bacillota > Clostridia > Lachnospirales > JAISER01 > CAZJGG01. The sequence continues at coordinate 51,131 of CAZJGG010000011.1, forward strand.
AGCTTTGCAAGGGAAAAAACTTGAAACCCACCGGAATCTGTTAATATTGGTCTGTCCCACACCATAAATTTGTGTATTCCACCCAGCTCTTTTATAACTTCATCACCTGGGCGCACGTGGAGGTGATAAGTGTTTGACAACTCCACCTGGCATTTTATTTCTTTTAAATCAAGGCTTGAAACTGCACCTTTTATTGCCGCTAAAGTACCAACATTCATAAACACAGGCGTTTCAATTACGCCGTGGGGCGTGGTAAGCCTGCCTCTTTTGGCTCTGCCCTCTTCTTTTAAAATTTCATACATTATATTTGTCTCCATAAATAAATATTAATAATAATCAAAAAATAATATACATTATTTTGACAAGCATTGCAACAGCTATTATAATAAGTAATATATTAAACGAATTGGAGAATACAATGGATAAATTAAATTTAATAGCAACAACCCCATTTGGGCTGGAAGCCACCGTTAAACGAGAGGTTACAAAGCTTGGCTTTTCAGACATAAACGTTTCAGACGGTCATGTCGGTTTTTCCGGCGGAGTTGATGCAATTGTTAAAGCAAACATATGGTTAAGAAGCGCCGACCGTGTTCAGCTTAAATTAGGCACTTTTATGGCAACAACTTTTACAGAACTTTTTGACCAAACAAAAGCTTTGCCTTGGGCGGACTGGATACCGAAGGACGGAATCTTCACTGTAATAGGAAAATCAGTAAAATCCCAACTCTTCAGCGTTTCAGACTGTCAGGCAATTGTAAAAAAGGCAATAGTAGAAAAATTAAAGCAATCCTATAAAATTGAATGGTTTCCGGAAACAGGAGCTTTATATAAAATACAAGTAGCCTTGCTAAAAGACGTAGTAACAATAACAATTGACACCTCTGGCAACGGGCTTCACAAAAGAGGATACAGAGAAACTGCCGGTGCTGCGCCTTTAAAAGAAACTTTGGCGGCGGCATTAATTGAACTTAGTTACTGGAAAAAAGACAGAGTGCTGCTGGACGGCGTTTGCGGTTCAGGCACAATCCCCATTGAAGCAGCGTTAATTGCAAGAAATATTGCTCCGGGAATTAATAGAAGCTTTGTTTCAGAAGACTGGCATCAAATAGACAAAAAGCTTTGGAAAGAAGCCCGAGAAAGCGCAAAAGCCCAAATAATAGACTATACCCCGGAAATTTACGGCTCGGACTTAGACCCGAAATCAATACAAATCGCACAAAACAACGCTAAAAAAGCAGGTGTTGCCGACTGCATCCGTTTTGATACAAAACCATTTGCAGATGTTACGCTTCCAAAACAATACGGCGTATCAATAATGAACCCACCCTACGGCGAAAGAATGGGAGATTTAGAGGACACTGAACAGCTTTACAGAGACATGGGCAAGCTTTTTAAAAAAGACGATACTTGGTCCGTTTACGTTTTAACCTCCGACGAATATTTTGAAAGGCTTTACGGCAACAAAGCAGACGTAAAGAGAAAGCTTTTTAACGGCATGATTAAAGTTGATTATTATCAATATTTAGGAAAACGCCCTCCGAAACAATAACTGGCATAAAAACGAGCATTGCTTTTATTAAACAATGCTCGTTTTATTAAATATGAATTACTATTTCAGCTTTTGAGCCGCTAACCATTCCATTATTGAAACTTCTTTTCCGTCTATTTTCTGTGTCGGAGAATTGTTGTATACATAAATCCAAGACCAATGCCCGTCGTACTCATAAGGCGTTCCGTTTTCCTTTTTGTATTGCCCTGTCACGTCAACAACATTTTTATAGTAATTAAAGTATATTTCAGGTGCGCCGGCTTTAACAAGTCTGTCATAAAGCTTAACAGTAAACATTGGCGCAGGTAAAACGTTGTCTGCGGCAGAAGCAACAAACCACATAGGAATGTTTTTCATTTCGTTGATTGCTGCATTACTTAAAAATTCCTCTTTAATACCTTCGCAAACAGGGAAAGCCGCAGCATAATATTTAGGATAATCAGCTAAAAGCCTAATTACCATGAACCCACCGTTTGAAGCACCGCCGATATAAATACGGTTTTTATCAATACCTGGGTTTTTGCTTACATAATCTTCAATTGCTCCTTGCAGAGCCCCAGTATATTTAGAAACAGCATTTGCTTTTTCTTTACCGGAAACTATAACCTTTCCGTCGTCCATCCATCTTGTCGGCGTTTGAGGAACGTAAACATATGCTCCGCCGAAGATATCTTGTATTGGCTTTGAAGCAAAAGCAACTGCCTTGTTAGCAGAAAGCGGTATTGTGGCATCAGTGCCGCCCTCGCCTCCTCCGTGAAGCCAAACGATTAAAGGTTTCTTAGCTCCACTTGCTTCAGGAGCAAATGATGCATAACTAAGCTTAATCCCATCTTTATGGGTATATGCGCTGAATTTGAATTTCTCCAAATCAGGTGTATACCGGTTTTTCATTTTATTTGCAACAATGTCTGAAACTGTTCCGTCTGATGAAGAAATTGTTTTTTTCTGAGTAATAGTGTAATTACAATCTATCCAGGCATTACCCGGCCCACTGTAATTTAAAGGAGAAGCTAAAGATACTTTTGGACCGACTTGCAGCTCTAATGTAACATAATGTCCTTTGCCGTTTTGCACTTCAACGCCTGTTTCATTTGAAACATAAGCCTTTGTTACAACACGATCCCCTTTTTCAATAGGATTTTTTTCTTCACGCTTGTCAACTCTTTCGACATAAACCGAAAATGTGTCATTAGAAATTAAAATTGGTGATATACTTTTTTGAATGTCAACTATAACCTTTGTGGTAGCCGCGCCCCAATCTTTAATTTCGTCTACACGGTTATAAGTAGAGGTGACGACATTAACAGTGGAAGCAAAAGCTGTCAACGCTGTAGAGGAAAAGATAATTGAAACTGACAAAAAAACTGTAAAAATTGCTTTCGTAATGTTTTTCATAAGTAACCTCCCAATATTTTTTTAAAATACATGTTCTCTAAACAAAAATATTATACCATAAAAACAAATATGAATACTAGACTTCTTGTATTTTAATATATATAAAAAATTTTTGTTTCTTTTTTATTAAAAGGAATTGACAATATTAAGTAAGTGTGTTATTATCGCAAAAGCGAAGAAACGACTTACAAGTCTTTTTTTTATGCAAATGCGAATGAATTTTAAGAAAGAGGTGGGCGTTTTGCGCACAAAAATTACTTTGGCATGTACAGAATGCAAACAAAGAAATTACAACACGCTTAAAGAAAAGAAAAACCATCCAGACCGCTTAGAGACAAAAAAACATTGCCGCTTCTGCAACAAGCACACTGTGCATAGGGAAACAAAATAGTCGTTATTATAATCAGCATTATTATTAAGGAAGTGAAATAATGGCCGATGAAGTACAGAACATGAATACCGAAAAGGAAAGCGAAAAACAGTACAAGCCCGCAAAAAACAAGGCAAAACAAGGCAAATCTTTAGGCGATTGGCTTAAAGACATTAAGGGTGAATTTCACAAAGTTATTTGGCCAAGCAAACATGAGCTTGCAAAAAAAACCTTAACGGTTGTTGCTACATCTCTGATTGTTGGTTTTGTAATTGTTGTGTTTGATGCCGCTTTTGCGCTTTTATTGAATCTGTTTTCCACATACGTAGTAAAGTAAGAGGTAGATATTATGTCGGAAGAACCCAGGTGGTATGTAGTTCATACTTATTCCGGATACGAAAACAAAGTAAAAGCAAATATTGAAAAAATCATTGAAAACAGGTCTATGCAAGAGCAAATACACCAAGTTATTGTTCCTTTGCAAAATTCTGTTGAAATGAAAAACGGTCAAAAGGTCGTTATTCCACGCAAGGTATTTCCCGGATATGTGCTTTTAAAAATGTTTATGAACGACGACACATGGTATGTTGTCAGAAATACCCGCGGCGTAACGGGTTTTGTTGGTCCCGGCTCTAAGCCTGTGCCTTTGTCCGACGCCGAAGTTATAAACATGGGTATTGATCTTCAAAGAGAAACCATAGATTTGGCAGCTGGAGAAACAGTAAAAGTTGCATCTGGTCCGTTTGAAGATTCCATTGGTATTATTAAGGAAGTTAACGCTCATAAAAAGACAGTTGTTGTTAAGTTGTCCATTTTCGGGCGGGAAACACCTGTAGAGCTTGATTTTCACCAAGTCGAAAAAATGTAGTTTTTTGTCATAATAATTCAATTGCGTAAGTTATGGATTATTATAAAGTGGGAGGGAAAACCCCCGTTTTACCACATTAATAGGAGGAACAAACAATGGCAAAAAAAATAACTGGTTATGTAAAATTACAAATCAACGCAGGTAAAGCAACCCCTGCTCCGCCGGTTGGTCCTGCTTTAGGTCAGCACGGTGTAAATATTATGGGCTTCTGCAAAGAGTTTAACGAAAGAACTCAATCTCAGGTAGGTCTTGTAATCCCTGTTGTTATTACAGTTTTTGCAGATAAAAGCTTTTCATTTATTACAAAAACACCACCGGCAGCAGTTTTACTCAAGAAAGCATGTAAAATAGAATCTGGCTCCGGCGTTCCAAACAAAACTAAAGTTGCCACAATTACAAGAAGCGAACTTCAAAAAATTGCAGAAACAAAAATGCCGGACTTAAACGCCGCTTCAATTGATACTGCAATCAGCATGATAGCCGGAACGGCGAGAAGCATGGGTATTGTCGTAAAAGACTGATGCCCCACGTGGGAGGGATGCTCCCGATATTACCACATTAGGAGGTTTATAAATGAAGCATGGTAAAAAATATAACGAAAGCGTTAAATTAATTGACAAAACAGCGCTTTATGATACACACTCAGGCGTGGAGCTTGTACAAAAAACAGCTTCCGCAAAATTTGATGAAACAGTTGAATGCCATATCCGTCTAGGCGTAGACAGCCGCCACGCAGACCAACAGGTTAGAGGTGCGGTAGTTCTTCCTCACGGTACTGGTAAAACTCTTAGAGTTTTAGTTTTCGCTAAAGGCGACAAAGCTAAAGAAGCGGAAGATGCAGGCGCAGATTATGTAGGCGCTGAAGAACTTGTTACAAAAATTCAGAATGAAAACTGGTTTGAATTTGACGTTTGCGTTGCAACACCTGATATGATGGGAGTTGTAGGTAAAATTGGTCGTGTGCTTGGTCCTAAAGGGCTTATGCCAAACCCAAAAGCAGGTACAGTTTCTATGGACGTTGCTAAAGCCGTTAAAGAAATCAAAGCCGGTAAAATCGAATATAGACTTGATAAGACTAATATTATTCACGTACCAATTGGTAAAATTTCCTTTGGTTCTGATAAACTTATAGATAACCTACACGTTTTAATGAGCGCTATTATTAAAGCAAAGCCATCTGCTGCTAAAGGGCAGTATTTACGCTCTGTTACAATAAGCTCAACTATGGGGCCTGGTATTAAACTTAACCCCGCTAAAATTAGTGAATAATTAAGTAAACACTATGTGTTAAAACTTAAATATTATATATTGCCGTAGACAGCAGGCGCCTTTTAAAGGTTTAAACATGCCCGCCGAGGAAGTTTTTAAGCGAAAGCATAAAATCACGCCTTTTTGTCTACAGCAAAAAGGCTTTTTTATTTATTATTTTAAGGAGGTGTAGTTATGCCTAGCAGCAAAATAAACCAAAAGCAAGAAATTGTTCAGGAAATAAAAGAAAAGCTTGGAAAAGCCAAATCTGCTATACTTGTAAACTCCAGAGGTCTTACGGTTGAACAGGATACGACTTTGCGTAAAAAGCTTCGTGAGGCAAATGTTGATTATAAAGTTTATAAAAACACTATGATTAATTTTGCAATACAAGGCACTGCATTTGAAGGGCTTTCTGAATATTTACATGAACCAACCGCTCTTGCTGTTTGCTATGAAGATGAAATGGCAGCCGCAAAAATCATAAACGGTGAAATGAAACCAATGCCTAAGCTTGAATTCAAAGCAGGTGTTGTAGATAATGTAGTTTTTGACGCAGAAGGCGTTAAGGCTATTGCTCAACTTGGCAGCAAGGAAGAAATGCTTTCCAAATTACTTGGTTCATTCCAGTCACCACTTGCAAGCTTTGCAAGAGTTATTAATCAAATTGCCGAAAGTAAAGCGGCAACCGCAGAATAAAAATTTAGGAGGAAAAATATTATGGCAAAGTTATCAATTAATGAAATTATCGATGCTGTTAAGGAGTTAACAGTTTTAGAATTAAATGATTTAGTAAAACAATGTGAGGAAGTTTTCGGCGTTTCTGCAGCAGCTGGCGTTGTTGTTGCAGCAGCTGGCGCAGGTGCTGGCGCAGCTGAAGCTGAAGAAAAAACTGAATTTGATATCGAACTTACTTCAGTTGGTTCTGAAAAAATCAAAGTTATCAAAGTTGTTAGAGAAATCACTGGTCTTGGTCTTAAAGAAGCAAAAGACCTTGTTGATGGTGCTCCTGCAATGCTTAAAGAAGCTGTTGCAAAAGAATCTGCTGAGTCTATTAAAGAAAAACTCGCTGAAGTTGGCGCAACTGTTACAATTAAATAATTTTTCAAAGGGGGCTGTTGCAAAATAAACAACCCCAAATCGAGTAGGAGGCTAATCATTAATTGACTAGCCGACCTCTCACACCACCGTGCGTACCGTTCGGTACACGGCGGTTACAGAATTTTAATAGAGACTGAATACCACTCCGTGTAAATGGCAATAATCTCCATATCAGACCAA
>CAZJGG010000012.1:0-55201 GCA_964545475.1 uncultured Eubacteriales bacterium
ATAAAGGAACATAAGAATGCCATATTGAATAATCCTTATTTGGAAAATTTAAGATGTAAAAACGACCGGATTTAGGGGCGTTTTTACATCGTTTTGAAATTTTTTAATCAATATTCAACACACCCAAAAATGCCATATTGTAGGGAACGCATTGAATGCGTTCCTTAGGCTGACAGCAGCCCTTGTCTGTAGCATAAGGTCTTTTTTACAGTCTGCACTAATTTTAAAAATTAGTTTGCTTTCTATTTTAAAGCATTGTATAGTGAAAACAAGAAAAGCATTATAGTATTTCAGAAAGGAAAGAAAAGCTATGAAAATGAATATAGAAAACATTCCGGCATACGAAATCGCATATATACGGAGAGTCGGTTCCTATGGAGTCGACAATGTTCAAACAATGGAAAAGCTAAAAGAATGGGCAAAAGTAAATAATTTATTAAAGGAGCAATCAATCATTTTAGGTATTGCTTATGATAATGCTAAAACAACAAACCCAGAAAATTGCCGTTATGATGCCTGTATAGTTGTTTCAGATGATAATTGTTTTAACAACGACTACATAAATTATGGGAATGTTGCCGGAGGAGACTATGCCGTTTTTGAAATAAGTCATACAGCAGAGGGGGTAAAAAAGGCATGGAGTGATATTTTTTCAGAACTTATAAATAGAGGTTATACGTTTGACGAATCAAGACCAATCCTTGAAAGATATGTATTTGAAATGGTTAATAACCAATATTGTGAAATTTGCGTACCTATAAAGTCATAAAATTTGTTAAATTTATTCTATCAATTAATGAATTTGGAATTAGTATTAGGTGAGGGATTATGTTTGAAATAAAAAAAATCGACAATATTCTTATAACAACAGATAAGCCAAAGGAGTGTATTGCATTTTACGCAAAGCTGGGTTTTGAAGTTAGTGACAATTGTAATCGCTATGAGCTATCTCCGTGACCCAGACGGAAATTTGATTGAGTTTTGTTCATATATATTTTAAAAAGAGCTGCTAATATTTAAAAATATCAAGCGGAGAGACTCGAGTGGGCGAATTAAAATTGTGCCCACTCGCCTAAGAGCCTGTTCAAAGTCTCCATTTTTCGCATTTATGGCTGATTTTCTGCTCTGTATCGTCAGTGCCTCCTAGCATATATTCTACGAATATGCGTCGTCGGCTCTTCCTCGCAGAACAAAAAATTATTTCATAAATGCTTCAAAAGCGAGACTTTGAACAGGCTCTAAACAAAAATTATTGCTCTTTACATTTTTTATAAGCAGCTCGCATTTCCTCGGCTTTTTCTTCCGCCGCAGTGGGGTTACACCAAGCCCCAGCCCCTGTTTCGGAAGAAGCTGCAAACTGCTGCTTGTCCGCCGCACGAAGAGGTGGGTAAAATTCTACGTGAAAATGATAAAATGACACATCTCCTATATTAACAGGTGCATTGTGCATACACATCATATTAGGAAAAGGTTTGTCAAAAAGGCAGTCATACAAACCGGAAACGTCTCGGATTGTAGTTCCCAAGGTTTCAAGTTCTTCCTCTGTCATGTCGGCAATGCTTTCTATATGGCGGTTTGCGGTAATAGTAAGCCCGTAAGCTTGGGCGCAGGCAAATGGTATATAAACAGTAAAATGTTTATTACTAAAAACAATTCTTCTGCCGTCGTCTATTTCTTCATTTAGTGCATCACAAAATAGACAACGCCCTGTTTCTTTGTTGTATTCCTGAGATGCTTCAATTTCAGTTTCAATTTTCTTTGGCAAATAGCTGTAGCCGTAAACCTGTCCGTGAGGGTGGGGCATAGTAACGCCTACAAGTTCGCCTCTGTTTTCAAATATATAAATATATTTTATTTTCTCATCTTTTCCTAAATCTATAAAAATTTCTTGCCAAAGCTGTGCAAGCTGTTTCATATGTACGTCAGAAAGCTCATGTAGAGTTTTTGTATGCTCCGGCGCATAAAGAATAACTTCACAATGCCCATAAGCAGGAGCTGTTTTAAAAAGCTTTGTTTCAACATCATCAGGTTCGGGAGGATTAGCGGAAAGCGCAGGAAAATCGTTCATATACCTAAACACCGTGTAATTCTCCGGAACTTTTCCGCTATCAGGGCAAAAAGGACACCAGTTCTTGGGCATTTGAGGTCTTGATTGTCTATGAGAAGCAACCATAACCCATTCTTTTGTAAACACATTATATCTTAGCTCTGCCATAAAAATCTCCTTCGTTTATATGATTTTTACTCCGCCATCTTGACGAATAAACAACCTGTAACAGCTTCCTTTTCCGAAAGTTTTTTCCATAAATTCAGCGTAAGCATGGGCATTTTCCGCAGGCACAAAAGCTTGGATTGTTCCTCCAAAGCCGCCGCCGTGTATTCTGTATGCCCCGTCTTCTCCCAAAAACTCCTCAGATAAAGCAAGTGCTGTCATAATTTCCTGTTCAGAAGGGTTTCTTGAATCATATATATTTTGTAAAAAACTAATAGAGGATTGTCCAGATTTCCTTACTAATGAAAGAAATCTCTTAAAGTCTCCTTTTTCAAGGGCATCTTTCTGCATTCCGGCTCTTTCATCGTCGCAGAAAAAGTGATAAGACCGTACAAATGCTCTGTCTCCAAGCTTTTTACGTATGTCAGCTGCATTTTCAATAAGCTGCTCTTTGGTGCATTGCCGTAAAACTGAATGCCCAAAATATTTAGCAACAGATGCCATTTCAATTTGAATTGCAGCGTAACAGCTTGTTAAGTCTTCATGGTTGCCACCGGTGTCGGTTATACATAATGTATAACCCTCTGAGGAAAAGTCTAAAGAAATCGGTGTTACAACAGGTTTTTCGCTGTCAGCAAAGTCAATAGCCACAAAACCTCCAACTGATGAAGCCATTTGGTCCATAAGCCCACTAGGCTTACCGAAATAGACATTTTCTGCATACTGTCCTATTTTAGCAATTTCAATAGCATTAATTTCAGAATTATTATAAAGTCCGTTTAAAATGTTACCAACAAGCACTTCATATGAAGCAGAAGAAGAAAGCCCCGAGCCTTTTAACACAAGAGATTGGGCGTATGCACAAAAACCACCAATACTGTACCCTAACTGTGAAAACCTTTTGGCAATACCCCTTACAAGAGAAGCGGAACTCCCTGTTTCGTCTCCTGGGTCAAGCTGGTTTAAAGAAACGGTTGCCGGAGCAAATCCCTCTGAGGCAAATTCAATTATGCTTCCGTCTTTTTTAGCAACAGCTGCCACAACGTCTAAGTTAACAGCGGCGGCAACAACTCGCCCGTTGTTATGGTCCGTATGGTTGCCGCCGATTTCAGTTCTTCCGGGGGCGGAAAAAAGAGATATTTCATCTGTTTCACCATAAAGTTTAACAAATTCCTTAACAATTTTTATGTATCTTTCTCTTGAAGCTTCAAGGGCATTTTTACCGTAAAAACTTAACAGTTTTTCGTCAAACCCACCTGTTTCAAGCATACTAATAAGCTCATTTGGTTTCATATACGGTCATTCCTTCTATCTTATTCTTTTATTGACGAGCATAATTAAGGATAGGCTCATACATTTATCACATTACATCAATCTATCATAAAAATGAAAACAATTCAATATATTTACTAAAAACTTATGGATTTTATAAATTTAAACTCCCGTTTACATTGTGATTTCATAGCTGTTTATGTTTTGTCTAATTGTGCTCTACTAAACATTTTTAACGCTTTTCCTGTTAGTTAAATAGCAGGAGACAGTTATTTTTTGAGGCACAAATACATCATCAGATAACATATGATTGATTAAGTTTAATGCCGCTTTTGCGTTTGCCTTTATATTAACTCCAATTGAATCAAGCTCTAAATTTTCAGAAATCGACGTATTATTAAACGTTATTATGCTAATGTCTTTAGGCACTTTTAGCCCTGTCTCCAAAAGAGCACGTATTAAACCGTTTGCCGTAACGTCAGAAGAGACAAACAATGCAGTAGGATATTTTTTTGTTTTTAAGCTTTCTTTCATAACTTGATAACTGCTTAAAGAGTTCATTTCACAGTCAAGCAAATAATTAGGGTTTAAAGAAAATTCTTTTTGTGTTAAATATTGTTGAAAGAATAAAAACCGTGGATCAGGCTCAAATATTTTAAGAGAACTCATTGTTTTTTTGCTTCCAAGAAATCCAATTTCTTTATGCCCTTTTTCAATAAAATAATCAAGAGCCTTTTTAACCCCTAATGCATAATTTGGGACAACGGAGCAATATTTGCCCTCGTCAGGCGCAGAATCCATAAATACAATATTTTTTGTAAGCCGTTCCATGCTTTTTATCTCGCTTACACTAAAGCGGCCTATGGCGAAAATGCCGTTTAGCTTAACCTCGTGGGAAGGAGTGAAATCACCTTGCTCGTTTCTGAAAAGCAGTACTATTTCATTATCGGCCGCAAAATTAAGTTCTTCAACTGCATTTTTCATAACGAGATAATAAATATCTTCTGTCAGCATATCTGTTTCAAACATTAGAGCAATGCCAATTTTTGTTGTAACAGCCTCTTTTTTTCTAGTTTTTTTACACAGGGGTATATAATTTAGGCTCTGCGCTGCTTCAATTATTGCCTGCCTTGTATCATCAGATACAATAATTGTTTCGTCTTGGCTTAATACTCTTGATATTGTAGAAATAGATAAATTTACTTTTTGAGCAATATCCTTTAATGTAGCCATTAAATCACTCCTTCAAAAGAAACTCTGATAGTTAAATCGCAAAAGTTTACTAAAGTTTACTAAAAATTAGAATTATATAGTGTAATTGATAATGTCTGCATCGGTTTTAGCCAATTCTTCAATTGTTATTCCTTCAAAGAAATTATTAACTAAATCATCAAGCTTTTCCCACATTTGCAAAGTTCGGCATTGCGCAGCCCTTTCACAGTTATTAGGTTTTTTTTGCAGGCATGAAACAGGGGCAAGGGAATCCTCAGTAAGCCTTAAAATACTTGCTACGGTATACTCATGAGGCTTTTTTGTAAGTTTATACCCGCCTCCTTTGCCTCTAAGCCCTGATAAAAAACCAGCTTTCACAAGCAAAGATATAATACTTTCAAGATATTTTTCGGAAATTTCTTGCCTTGTTGCAATATCTTTAAGGGGGTAATACTGCCCATTGTTATGCTCAGCTAAATCTATCATAACTCGTAAAGCGTAACGTCCCTTAGTTGAAACCATCATTAATAGCCCTCCTTGAAACTTTTACAATAAACATATTATACCACAGGGTTAATAGGAAATCAATAATTTAGAGTTTTTTAAAAAATTATTGACAAAATTATTTTTAGTTGTTATTATATTTAAACCTATTAACCAATAAGAAAGGTAGGTTATAAAATGCCTAAAACTTATAAATTTGAAATATTACAACTTCATGCAGGGCAAGAACAGCCGGATTCTGCAACAGATGCAAGAGCAGTGCCAATTTACGCTACGACATCATATGTTTTTAAAGACTGTGAACAGGCGGCAGGCAGGTTTTCACTAGCAGAACCGGGAAATATTTACACCAGATTAATGAACCCAACTTCTGATGTTTTTGAAAAACGTATATCCGCATTAGAAGGCGGAGCAGCAGCTCTAGCCACATCTTCCGGCTCGGCAGCTATCTCTTATGCAATACAAAATATTGCAATAGCTGGGGACCATATAGTTTCTGCAAAAACAGTATACGGCGGCACATATAATCTTTTTGCAAATACTCTTGTTGATTACGGTATTGAAACAACATTTGTAGACGGTTCAAATCCGGAAAATTTTCAAAACGCAATTAAACCAAATACAAAAGCAATTTTTATAGAAACTTTAGGCAATCCAAACTCAACAGTAATAGATATAAAAGCAGTTGCAGACATAGCTCACAGTAACGGCATTCCTCTTATTGTAGATAACACATTTGCAACACCATATTTAATACGCCCTATTGAATACGGAGCGGATGTTGTAGTACACAGCGCAACAAAGTTTATTGGCGGTCACGGAACAGTGTTAGGTGGGGTAATTATTGATAGCGGCAATTTTAACTGGGCCAAGAACGACAAATTTCCAGGATTATCAAAACCAAACCCAAGTTATCACGGTGCAGTGTTTACAGAAGTGGCTGGCGACCTTGCGTATATAATAAAAATTCGTACAACATTAATGAGAGACACAGGAGCAACTTTAAGCCCTTTTCATTCGTTTTTATATTTACAAGGGCTTGAAACATTGTCCTTAAGAGTAGAAAGGCATGTTTCAAATGCTCTTGCAGTTGTAGAGTTTTTAAATAATCATCCTTTGGTTGAAAAAGTGAACCATCCATCCCTAGAAAATCACGTGGATAATAAAGTTTACAAAAAATATTTTAAAAATGGCGCTGGTTCAATATTTACTTTTGAAATTGCCGGGGATGAAAAGACAGCTAAATCTTTTATAGACAATTTAAAGATTTTTTCTCTTCTTGCTAACGTAGCCGATGTAAAAAGCCTTGTAATCCACCCAGCATCAACAACCCATTCCCAAATGACAGAGAGTGAACTTGCGGACTGCGGAATAAAGAAAAACACAATAAGATTATCAATTGGAACAGAGCATATAGACGACATTATTGACGAATTAAAAGAAGCATTTAATAAAATTATAAAAGAGTGATAGATATGAAAATATATAATGATATTTCTGAATTAATAGGAAAAACTCCACTTCTACAGCTTAACGGCTACAGCGGGCAAAACGGGATTAAAGCTAAACTAATTGCAAAGCTGGAATATTTTAACCCTGCCGGAAGCGTAAAAGACAGAATTGCAAAAGCAATGATAGAAGATGCTGAAAAAAAGGGATTAATTAATAAAAACACTGTAATAATTGAACCAACAAGCGGAAACACAGGCATAGGGCTTTCAAGCCTAGCGGCAGCAAAAGGTTATAAAATTATTTTAACAATGCCGGAAACAATGAGCGTTGAACGTAGAAACCTGCTTAAAGCCTACGGCGCAGAGCTTGTTTTAACAGAAGGCGCAAAAGGCATGAAAGGCGCAATAGAAAAAGCTAAAGAGCTTGCAGAAAATACTCCAAACAGCTTTATACCGAGCCAATTTACAAACCCTGCAAACCCAGAGTTTCATAAGGCAACAACCGGACCAGAAATATGGGAAGATACAGACGGCCATATTGACATTTTAGTAGCAGGCGTGGGTACAGGCGGAACTATTTCTGGAACAGGGCAGTATTTAAAATCCAAAAATAAAAATATTAAAGTAGTTGCAGTAGAACCTGCTGATTCCCCGGTTTTATCAGGAGGAACCCCTGGTCCTCATAAAATCCAAGGAATAGGAGCAGGATTTATTCCAGAAACACTTAACACAAGTATTTACGACGAAATTACAACCGTTACAAATAATGACGCCTTTTCAGCGGCAAAAGACTTAGCAAAAACAGAGGGCGTATTAGCCGGAATTTCTTCGGGAGCGGCTCTTTGGGCAGCGGCAGAGCTGGCCAAAAGACCAGAAAACGCAGGCAAAGTGATTGTTGTAATTTTCCCAGATACAGGCGAAAGATATTTATCAATGCTTTCTTAATAAGTAAAAATCCCAAATGAGTTGACTCGAAAAAAGTATGAGGTAGTATTATGAGCAGAGCACTGGTTGCAATGAGCGGCGGAGTAGACAGCTCCGTCGCCTTGTTTTTAATGAAAGAGCAAGGTTATAACTGCACAGGTATAACAATGAAGCTTTACAACAACGAAGATATTGGAGAAAGCCGACAAAAAGCCTGCTGCACTTTGGAGGACGTTGAAGATGCAAGAAGCGTTGCTTTTTCTCTTGGCATACCATTTTATGTATTAAATTTTACAGCAGACTTTAAAAGCCAAGTTATTGATAGGTTCATTAACTCATATGAAATAGGAGCTACACCAAACCCTTGTATAGATTGTAACAGATACATAAAATTTGATAAGCTTTTTTTAAAGGCAAATCAGCTGGAAATGGATTATACAGTTACAGGTCACTACGCTAGAATTGAAAAAGACAAATCTAGCGGAAGATATTTACTTAAAAAAGCGGCAGATATTACAAAAGACCAAAGTTATGTCTTATATTCCATGACTCAAGAGCAGTTAGCAAAAACAGTTTTCCCATTAGGAAACCTAAACAAAACTGAAGTACGTGAAATTGCAGAAAAAATGGGCTTTGTAAATTCAAAGAAGAAAGACAGCCAGGACATCTGCTTTGTTAGAGACGGCGATTATGCCAAGTTTATTGAAATGTATACAGGAACAAATTATCCAGAAGGAAATTTCGTAGATACAGCCGGAAATATCGTTGGAACTCATAAAGGTATAATAAGGTATACAATTGGTCAACGAAAAGGTTTAGGGCTTTCAATGGAAAAGCCGGTTTATGTAAGCAAAAAAAACATTGAAAATAACACTGTTACTGTAGGGGAAGAAAAAGATTTATACAGCAAAACAGTTTTTTCCAATGATTTTAATTGGATAGCTTATGAAAATATATCAAAGCCAATAAAAGTTAAAGCAAAAACAAGATATAACCAAAAAGAACAATGGGCAACAGCTGTGCAAATTTCTAAAGACAAAGTTTTAATTGAATTTGACCAGCCTCAAAGAGCAGTAGCAAAAGGTCAAGCTGTTGTTCTGTATGAAGAAGATGTAGTCATTGGCGGCGGTACAATTTTATAAAAAAATAGTTTGACAAAAACTGCAAGAGTAATTTTTGTCAAACTATTTTTTTACTTATTATTATTGCTTCTTTTTTCCCAAATTTTAGCAACAAGTACTGTAATGTCGTCACTAATTACTCCATTAGATCTTCTTTCAGCTTCCGCAAGCAAATAATCAGAAATATCTTGGGGATTAAGCCCTTTAAAATTTGAAAGAGCCTCAATAACCCATTCCCCTTTGTCTGGAGTGTTTAAAAGTCCGTCTGTGGTCATAACGATAATGTCGCCGTTTTTTAATGTACGGTTGTTTGTCTCTAAATCAACATTGCTTAAAATGCCAATAGGCAGGCTTCTGGAGGTTATTAAAGATACAGCGCCGTTTCTTACAATAAACGTAGTAGCCGCCCCAATTTTTATAAATTCCGCTTCTCCAGAATATAAATTTACACCGCAAATGTCCAGTGTAGAAAACGATTCATCGCTGCTTTTTAAAACAAGTGCCGAATTAATCATTTTTATAGCCATTTCTTTTTCAAAGCCGGATTCAATGAAATCTTCTAAAAGCTCAATGGCCGCCGTGCTTTCTTCTTTGGCTTTGTCGCCAGAGCCCATTCCGTCGGATAACGCTAAAAGACATTGTCCGTTTTTAAGCCGCATAAAGGAGTAACTATCTCCGGATTGCTTGCTCCCTGTTTTAACAAGTCTAGAAACGCCGCTAGATATGCGAAAAGTCTGTTCTTCTGAAAGCTGTAATACGCAAGCACCTTTTCGGGTTATACATTCCGGTATAACGGGTTTCATTTTTACGCCTAAAACTCTTGAAATTATTGGGCCGATTTCTTTCAGGCACGATTTTTTGCCTAAACAAGAAGGATGATTTACCGTCACTTCATATTTCCCTATTTTATTTTCTAAAACAATCACAGAATCCACCTCAATCCTGTTTTTTATAAGCTCTGTCATAATGCCTGTTTCAAGGTCATCCTTAAAGCATACATGCAGGTCAAGTTCCTCGGATAAGTTTTTTATAATGCCGGAAACACCTTTAAGCTGCTGGGAAACCAGTTCACGGCTTTCTGCCAAACGGTTGTTCCACATAGCATCTAACTTATTAATTTCGTAAAGCCTATTTGCTCTGTCGGTAAACTGCTTGAAATTAACACAGGAATTAATAAAGTTTATAGGGATGTCAGACATTTCGATTTTCCCTTTTTTCTCACAGGCGCTTAACATGCCATAAATTGTTTGAAAAGTCTCATAAGCGTTGTCTTCCCAGCAGTGCGCCTGTTTAGAACATTTACTGCAAGCCTGTTCGCAAATATCGTCAATAAGTTTTGTCGTATTTATTTGATGGTTTTCAGGCTTTATTTGGGAAAGGCTTACAAAAGTTTTCGCCAGCTTGGCAAAAGCGTTTGAAAACGAAATAAGTCGGTTTGTTGTAATTTCTTTAACCCTTAATATGTATTCTTCAGCGTTATTAACAGTAGGGTTTATAGAAGTATTTATTGTTAAGTAAATTTGAGCCGGTATAAGCAAAAAGCCTATTATGCCTGAAATAACTGATATTAAATAACCTCTGGATGGAAGAGACGGTTCAAAGAAAAACGTGGCGCAAGCTCCACCGATTAAAAAACCTCCAACCGCAGTAATTTTGCCTCTTTCTTTTAGTATTCCTGCCGATATTGCTGCTACGGAAAATATTAATATGGAAGAACTTTCTGAATATCCCACAACATAAAGCATAAAACCAAGGAGTACAGATGAAAGAGCCGCTAGAGCACAACCACCTTTATAAGCAACAAAAAGCAAAAGCATAGTAACAGCGAAAACCCTTAACGATACTCCGGAAAAAGTAATATCTGCACATCCTGCAACAACCGAACCAAAAAGCAATGCAATTGATAAAATATCCTCGTTGGTTAAAGATTTCTTGCGCATATGCCCAGTAATAAAATTTACAGATTTTTTTAATACAATAGATAAAAAAAATGTAAGAATGGCTTCAAGCACTGCCATAAGCATAAAGTATATGCTTACTTCGTTTAAAACAGAAAATAGAATACCTGATAAAAGAGTAAAAGAACTGCATATTCCTGCTTTAACAAGTATAGAAGGCTTGTACCTCTTTTTTGTTAAAATAATATTAACTAAAGCCATTGAAGCAATAGTTATAAAATATTTAATAAAATAAAGCCCAGAAAGCTTAGTAAAAATACCAAAAAGAACGAAAACCGAAGATATGTAAAAAACAGGGCTGGGGTTAAATAAAAGAAAATTTGCTAAAAAACCAACGGCAACAGGGTTTATAATTTGAAACAATATAACCCGACCTATAAAAAAACCGAAAATTGCAATTAAAACAGTGTTTATGTCCTGTCTGGATATTGTATATTTTTTTTGCTCCCCGGCATTTATTTTAGACGAACTGACATTTTCCACATAATCCCTCCACAATTGAAGATTTGATATGCTTAATTATATAAAGATAGAACAGAATTATTTGTAAAAAAAAGGGAATAACAATAAAAACTTTATTTCAGTTATAGACAAAAAATTACAAGCCCTTATACTCACACAACCTGTACCTTGGAATAAAATGGATTAAGTAAAAAAGTCATAGAGGTGTGATTTATGAATTATTCTCAAAATTATAATTACAATAATGCAAGTTACCCCTATAACAGACAACAACAGCAATCAGGCAGGCAAAACCAGCGACAGCAGTCTCAGCAGGGTAGACAAAATCAGCAAGGGCAGCAGCGGCAATTTATGCAAAGGCAATATGTTAACCAGCAAATTCAGAATTACAATCCTCAACAAGGCGGCCAAATGCAAGGAAGCCAGATGCAAGGCAGACAAATGCAGGGCAATCTGCAGGGAAGACAGCAGCAAGGAATGCAACAGCATGGGGGGCAGGGAGGAAACATACCTCAATTAGGTTTTGATTTAAGCCAACCATTGCCGGACGGTGTTACCATGCAAACAATGAGCGGCGAGCCTCTGGCTAATTTACAAGCTATTGCAAACATGCAGGCTTCCCAAAATCCAGTTCAGCAAGGTCAGGAGGTTCAGAATCAAATGAATCAGAGCCAAATGAATCAAAGTCAAATGAATATGCAGCAAGGGCAATTCAATCCACAGCAGCAGTTTGATAACCAAAACCAATTTAACCCTCAACAACTTCCACAAAATCAAGGACAGTTTAACCAACAACAGATGTTCCCACAAATGCAAAATGGGGCTTCACAACAGCAAAATATGTTACCGCCGCAAACGGGAATTTCTATGCCCCAACAAGGTGGACTACCAGGCCTTACAGGAGAAACAAGTCAGTCTCAAATACCGGTTTCAGCTCCTGGGCTAGCGGCAGAAGATAACGTAATTAAGTTTAAGCCTTTGCAAACTTGTATGCAAAACGAGAGAAATAGCGCTTTGTTTTATGAAGATTTATCAAAAATCGCACCAACTGAATATTCCAAGTCATTAATACAAAATATAAAAGCAAGATGTGAAAAAAGGCAGAAAACTCTTTTTAATTTGCATAAAGATTTAGGAGGACAGGAATATACTCCTAAGGAATCAAAAATTAGAAAAGCAAGGTCATTTTACGACGGCTTGCTTATTGCCATTTATGAAGAAAGCGCCACAATGAAAGAACTTTCGGAATTAATAGAAAGTGTGGAAAATGATAAGTTTTTAAGAAAACTATATTCCCAAGTTGCCGATAGGGTAAGCCAATTGTATACATTACAATATTTACTTGCTTTACAAATGTAAAACCTTATTGACAAGTGGATATTTTATTTGTAAAATAAAGGTATATTACTGATAGAGTGGTGAATGCTATGAGCTTCACAGTAGAGAGTGTTTATAATGATATTGTAGAAAGCCTAAATTCTAGGCTTATTTTGCCATACCAGCCTTACCAAAGGCGTTCCTATGCTGTTGAAACAAAAACTGAAAATACAGAGTTCCACAATGTTTTAAATGAATATGTAAACAGTGGCAGTGTAAGCGGTATCGGCGGAGAGAAAATATCGGAAACTATTCAGTCGGCAATTTCCGAAGCCGCTGGCAAATACGGAGTAGACCCGAATTTAATTAAAGCCGTTATAAAGGCTGAAAGTAATTATAAGGTAAATGCAACGTCTAGCGCAGGAGCAATGGGGCTTATGCAGCTTATGCCTAAAACCGCCGAATCTTTAGGAGTTCCTAACGCTTACGACATTTATGCAAATGTGTCCGGCGGAACAAAATATTTAAAGGAAATGCTTAACAAATTCGGCGGAGACGAAAAGCTTGCCCTTGCGGCTTACAACGCAGGTCCAGGCAGTGTTTTAAAATATAACGGCATACCACCATATCAGGAAACAGAAAATTATGTTCCCAAAGTGCTGAATTATAAGCAGCAATATATGGCGGAGCAATACAGCAAAAATAAATGAAAAGGTTAAGGTTCTTAAATGTCTAAAAAAACTATATACAGCGGAATGCAGCCATCAGGGCTACCATCTCTTGGCAATTATTTGGGTGCTCTTAAAAACTGGGTTTCATTGCAAGACAGCTATAACTGCGTTTACTGCATAGTTGATATGCACGCTATAACAGTTCGTCAAAACCCAGAGGAGCTTAAAAGAAAAATTAGGGACTTATACACAATGGTTTTAGCTTGCGGTGTTGATACAGAAAAAGCCACTTTATACTGCCAATCCCAAGTTTCCTCCCATGCGGAGCTTTCTTGGATATTAAACTGCTATACCTATATGGGAGAATTGGGGCGTATGACCCAATTTAAAGAAAAATCTCAAAAACATAATGAAAATATAAACTGCGGTCTTTTCTCATATCCTGTGTTAATGGCGGCTGATATTTTGCTGTTCGACACAGATTTAGTGCCTGTTGGGGAAGATCAGCGCCAGCACTTGGAGCTTTGCCGGGATTTAGCAATTCGCTTTAACGGCATTTACGGAGATGTATTTAAAGTGCCGGAGGGTTATATCCCGGAAACTGGCGCAAGAATAATGAGCCTGCAAGACCCAACAAAGAAAATGTCCAAGTCCGACGATGCAAACGACGGCAGCGTTATATTTTTATTGGACGAGCCAGACACTATTAGAAATAAAATCAAAAGATCCGTTACAGACAGTGAAAACTGTGTGCGTTATTCAGAAGAAAAGCCAGGCATAAGCAACTTGCTTGAAATTTATTGTGCAATGACTAAAAAAACAATAAAAGATGCGGAAAAAGAATTTGAAGGCGTTGGTTACGGTAAATTTAAAACTGCTGTTGCAGAAGCGCTAATTGATGGCATTAAGCCAATTCAAGAAAGATTTAAAGAGTATTCCTCTGATAAAGCGTATATCGATAAGTCAATTTACGATAATAAAGAAAAAGCTAACGAATTATCTAAAAAAGTATTAAATAGCGTTAAAGAAAAGGTTGGTTTTTTGATTTAACTGTACTTATTAAGGTGCAATTTCACGCCTTTATGAGTATATAAAGGAGGATTTTTATGGAAGCAAGGAATTGTTCCAGATGCGGAAAAGTTTTTACGGTTATCTCAAGCAGTATTTGCCCAGAATGCATGAAGGCTGAAGAAGATGGTTTTCAACGAATAAAAGTCTTTATTGAAGAAAACCCAATGTGCCGCATTTCAGAGCTTGCAGAAGGTACGGGAGTTCCTCCAAAAAGAATTTTACGTTATATTAAAGAGGGCAGGCTTGAAATTTCAAAAGGCATGAGAGACGAAGTCAAATGCGATAAATGCGGAAAGCCAATTAATACGGGTCGATATTGTGATGCCTGCATTATTGAAATTAATCAAACTGTAAATGAGCTTTTTAATAAGCAAAAAAAAGAAGCAGAACCGCAAAGTGCTGTCTCATCAAAAGCGAAGATGCATATTCAGCCTAGGAGAATTTAATGGATTTATTTGACTTAGCCAGAGAAAACGCCCAAAAGAAAGATACTCCTCTTGCCATGCGTATGCGCCCCAAAAGCCTAGAGGATTTCTTAGGTCAAGAGCATGTTGTGGGTAAAAATACTCTTCTGTACAGAGCTATTAAGGCTGATAAGCTATCCAGCATTATTTTATACGGACCGCCGGGAACAGGAAAAACGACTCTTGCAAAAATTATTGCCAACACAACAAAAAGTATATTTACACAGCTAAATGCCACAACATCAGGAGTAAAAGACATAAAGGCAACAATAGACGATGCAAAATATAATTACGGCTTAACAGGAAGGCGCACTATACTTTTTATTGACGAAATCCATCGTTTCAATAAAAGTCAACAGGATGCGCTTCTTCCTTATGTAGAAGACGGTACGGTTATATTAATCGGCGCAACAACGGAAAATCCTTACTTCGAGGTTAACAAAGCTCTTGTCTCTCGCTCTGTTATTTTTCAATTTAAACATCTTTCAAAAGATGATATTTTAACGTTGTTAAAAAGGGTAATTGCAGATAAAGAAAACGGTCTAGGTGCTTTAAACATATATTATGATTTAAAAGCACTGGATTTTCTAGCCGATGTTTCAAACGGAGACGCAAGAGTTGCATTAAACGCAATTGAACTTGCCGCACTTACAACGGAAGCCGATGACAGCGGAAAAATATATATAGACTTAACCGTTGCCCAGCAGTGCATTCAAAAAAGGGCATTAAATTACGAAAAAAACGGAGATAATCATTATGATGTTATTTCTGCATTCATAAAGTCTATGAGAGGTTCAGACCCGGATGCAGCCCTTTATTACCTTGCAAGGATGTTATACGCCGGGGAAGACCCAAAATTTATTGCAAGAAGAATAATCATTTGTGCCTCGGAGGATGTCGGCAACGCCGACCCTCATGCGCTTTTAGTAGCGATTGCCGCCGCAGAAGCGGTTAATATGATAGGCTTGCCGGAAGGCCGTATAAATTTAGCCCAAGCAGTTACTTACGTAGCCTGCGCCCCAAAAAGTAATGCAGCAGTGATGGGCATTGTGTCAGCTTGGCAGGACGTTCAAAATATACAAGTTTCAGGTGTACCACCTCATTTAAAAGATGCCCACTACAGCGGAGCAAAAGAGCTAGGAAACGGAATAGGTTATAAATACGCCCACGACTACCCGGGTAATTACGTAAAACAGCAATATTTGCCTGATGAGCTTGTAGGAAAAATATACTATAATCCGTCAGAAAACGGAGTTGAAAAGAAAATTAGCGAAATGCTTAAAAAAATAAGACCACAACAATAATAAAATTGTTATGGCCTTATTTTTTAGTCTTATATATTTTTCTAATCTATTTGTCAATATGTTTTTTACCTTTAGCAAAGCTAAACATATCAACACTTTCAACATCTACATAAAAAATTTTAAAAACAGGATTTGCAGCCTCTTTATAAATTTGTTTAATCATAGGGTTTTCAGTAAGCACTCGCTCTTTTTTCGCCATATCGTCCACAAATACTGCTTTTCCGTTGACACTTACGCTTTCAAAAGATTGCTGATTCCATACGCAAAAAGAAACGTTTGGGTCTTTTTTTAATTGTTCAAAAACAGGCTTGTTGTTTGCTGTACAAAAATATACGTGAGTCCCTTCGTGCCACAAATATTGAAAAATTCTAGTAGAAATTCCGTCGCCGTTTTTTGTGGCTAATGTAACATTTGGGTTTTGCTTAAAAAAGCTTAAATATTCTTCCATACTAATTTAACCTCCTGACTAGGTAACCACTAAGGGGTGTGTTGAATATTGATAAAAAATTTCAGCACGATGTAAAAATGAGGATTATTCAACACGCCCCTAAGTTATAATTTTAACAGGTTTAACATCCCAAATTTCATTTGCATATTGCTTAATTGTTCTGTCGCTGGAGAATTTTCCGCTTTTTGCAACGTTAATTATTGCAGATTCCGCCCATTTATCTTTGTTTAAATAATAGTCGTTAACCTTCTTTTGAGCTTGCTGATAAGCATCAAAATCTTTTAAAATAAGATATTCATCAGCACGTGCGCCGCCGTATCCGTTAAGCAAAGCATCGTAAAGCTCTCGGAACAAATCCGGTTGAGAAGGCGCAAGCGTGCCGTTAATAAGCTGGGTTAAAACAACTCTTACGCTTTGGTTAATATTGTAAATATCCCAAGGAGCATAAGAATTTTCGCTGTAAATTTCGTGAACCTCGTCAGCGGTTAAACCGAAAATAAATATATTTTCCTGCCCAACTTCTTCAAGAATTTCAACGTTAGCACCATCAAGGGTGCCGATTGTAAGTGCACCGTTTAACATAAACTTCATGTTACCAGTACCGGAAGCTTCTTTGCCGGCGGTTGAAATTTGCTCGCTTAAATCCGCAGCAGGAATAATTTTTTCTGCAAGAGAAACAGAATAATTTTCTAAAAATACAACCTTTAATCTGCCGTCGATAGACTTATCGTTGTTAACTAAATCCCCAACAGACGTTATAAGCTTAATAATAAGTTTTGCCCGTCTATAGCTTGCGGCAGATTTTGCAGAGAAAATAAATGTCCTTGGAACTAAGTCGATTGCTGGGTTAGATTTAATTGTGTTATATAAATCCAGTACGTGTAAAATGTTAAGAAGCTGGCGTTTATACTCGTGAAGTCTTTTTGTTTGAACGTCAAAAATAGAATTAGGATCAACGCTTATTCCTGTTGTATTAGCGATATAATTAGATAAGAAAATTTTGTTCTCACGTTTAACATTCATAAAGTTTTCTTTAAAAGATGAATCTTTAGCATAGGGAACAAGTTTTTCAAGCTCGGAAAGCTCTGTAATCCAACCGTCAGAAATAGTGTTAGTTATAAGCTGTGAGAGTTTTGGGTTACAGTGTTTTAACCATCTTCTTTGTGTTATCCCGTTTGTTTTGTTATTAAATTTTTCAGGGTAAATTTCAAAAAAGTCTTTAAGTTCCTGAGTTTTTAATATATTAGTATGAATTTCAGCAACGCCGTTAACACTGTGGCTTCCCGCAATTGCTAAATAAGCCATGCGAACTTGCCCATCAGCAATAACAGCCATGTTTCTTATTCTAAGTGGGTCGTCTCCGAAACGGGTAATTAAAAGAGCGCAAAAACGCCTGTTAATTTCTTCAACAATCATATAAATTCTAGGAAGAATACGGCTAAAAAGCTCTATAGGCCATTTTTCAAGAGCTTCCGACATAATAGTGTGGTTTGTGTATGCGCAAGATTTTTTAGTAATTTCCCATGCATCGTCCCATGGTAAGTCATAAACATCAACTAAAAGGCGCATAAGTTCAGCAACTGCAACAGTTGGATGTGTATCATTTAACTGAAACTGAACTTTGTCTGGGAGCAAATTAAAATCATTGTTCATTTTAGTAAATCTTTGCAAAACACGTTGAAGAGTTGCAGAAATAAAGAAATATTGTTGTTTCAAGCGCAATTCTTTGCCAGACATAAATTCGTCCGCCGGGTATAAAACTTCAGACAGTGTTCTTGCAAGGTTTTGTTCCTCAACAGATTTGTTATAATCTCCTCTGTTAAAGGATTCAAGGTCAAAAGCATTTTTAGCTTCAGCATCCCAAAGCCTTAATGTGTTCACAGAATTGCAATTATACCCGACAACAGGATAGTCATAAGGCACTGCAATAACAGACTGATGCCCTTCAAGCTCAAATTTATAATTGCCTTTAGGTTGTTTAACAGTAATTACTCTTCCGCCAAACTGTACTTCAACAGAATATTCTTCACGCTTTACGCCCCAAATATCACCGTTAGAAAGCCAATCATCCGGCAGTTCAACTTGATAACCATTTTCAATTTTTTGATAAAAAATGCCGTAATGGTAACGGATACCGCAACCATAAGCCGGATAACCCATGGTAGATAAAGAATCTAAAAAACATGCTGCCAAACGGCCAAGACCGCCGTTTCCAAGCCCTGGATCTTTTTCAGAATCCTCAAGAACAGGGTACTCAATTCCTAAACCTTTTAATACGTTGCATACAGAATCGTGCATATCAAGATTAATAATAGTATTTCCTAAAAATCTTCCTATTAAAAATTCCATTGACAAATAGTAAACAACTTTAACGTCTTTTTTTAAATAATGGTCATGTGTCGCAATCCACTTGTCAGTAACAATATCACGAATAGTAAGGGCAAGGGCTTGATATACCTGAGACACTGTAGCGTTTTCAATATTTTTACGAAATAAGGTTTTAACATTATCTTCAATGTTTTGCCTTAAATCCTCCTCAGACATACTGTAAACAGAATTCATAAAAAACCTCCCGCAATTTTTTAATATTATAACACAAGTTTTGGCAATTTCCAATTAAAATATGAGTAAAATTTTACTGTAAGTATTAGAGCCTGTCTAAAATCTCCATTTTGGTGTCTTTTCGGCGAATTTTTCGAATTGCTGCGTCAGCGGCAAACGCCCATACCTCTTAAAGTATGAACGTTCACCGCTTCCTTGCACTTCGGAAAATTTGCTCGAAAACACACCAAAAGCGAGATTTTAGACAGGCTCTTATTCATCCAAGTTTCATTCTATATTCACACAATCAACACATTTGTCTACTATAATCAATCCATTGAATTTTAGCCGAAACGGAGATGATAGAATTGCAAAAAAAATTCAGTTTTAAAATTGTTGTGGTTATATTGGCTGTAATTATTATTGCCGTAGCAGTATTAGTCTTTTTCTCTGTTAGCAACAGAAAAAAAGGCGTAATGGTTATGAGTAATACACAAGCCGCCGGGCAGGGCACAAGAATGGAAATGCGAATGATTGGAAGAGTTGCAAAGTCGGACTTAACTAAAACAATTGCGGCAACAGGTGTTGTAAGTCTAAAAGAGGAAGTTACGGTTTACTCAGATTCTCAATCAAAAGTTTCAGAAGTTCCGGTTTCTGTAAGTGACGTTGTAAGTGAAGGGGATGTTTTAGTTAAATACGACATTGACACTGCTTCAAAAAATTTGAAAAAGCAAATTGCGCAGGCAGAGCTAGACCTTTCAAATCAACAGCTTTCATTGCAAAGCATGGCGCTTCCAGCAAGCCAGACAACTACAAGGCAACTTCAAAACAGTGTTGATAACGCAGAAAAATCTATTTATGATGCTAATACAAATTTATCAAACACAGAAACTAAAATAGAGAATCAAATAGAAGCAATCACAAGAGCGGAAAACGATGTTGCCGCTGCAGAATCAGAGCTTAACAAAAACAAAATATTATTGGATGCCGGGGGAATTTCACCGTCGGAATACGATAATTTTGTTACTAAACTGGATACGGCGAAAAATGCTCTTCTAACAGCGCAAAATTCTTTAAAAGATTTAGAAGCGCAAAAAGAAACAAATCTAAAGGGTATTGAAACAGCCAAAAAATCCTTGGAATATGCTAAAGATAACTTAATGGAATCCGGCTACGTATTAAATGATGAAGCGGATATAATTAAATACAAACAGCAACAAAACCAAATAAAGCAAAAAGAACTTACCCTTGCAGACTATAAAGATCAGCTTTCAAGCCTTATAGAAGCCACAAACAGCCCAATGAACGGAACTATTACACAAATTATGGTTTCTCGAGGTAAGCAGTTAGACACAGATGCAGAGCTTTTAAAAATTGCAGATTTTACAAACCTTATTGTAAAATCCAACATTTCTGAAATAGACGTGCCCGATTTAGAAGTTGGGCAACGAGTTACCATGACATCCGACGGTATACAAGACGTTACATACGAGGGCAAAATATCAAAAATCGGGGAATCAGCTGTAACTTCTTCATCAGACACGGTTGTACCAATAGAAATTTCTATTGATAATTTAGATAATAAGCTTAAGCCCGGATTTAACCTTGATATAGAAATTATAGTTGCCGAAAAGAAAGATATATTAAATGCTCCTATTGGAGCCATACAAAAAGACTCAGACACTCAAAAGCATTATGTATTTGTAATGGAAAAAGGTACTTTGAAAAAAACAGATGTTAAGCTTGGAATCACCAGCGATATGGAAATTGAAATATTAGAGGGTCTTAACGAGGGTGATATGATTGTTACCAGCCCTACTAGCAATATGCGAGACGGCATGACAATGGAAGAAATTATCCAGTCAACATTAGGTCAAAACAATCAAAACGGAAGTAGCAACAGAAACATATTCAGCATTTTTGGCGGAGGAAATCAAAGACAGATGCAAAGGCAGTCTGGGCAAACAACAATTACTTCCGGAGGTCCTCAAGGCGGCCCTCCTTCAGACGGAAATGTAAGGATAAGAGTTGAAGGTGCTCCGCCTTCGCCATAATAAGACAGGAAGGAGGTAAGCATTTGGATACGGTTATTGAAATTAAAGATTTAACAAAAATATATAAACAGGGAAAGCTTGAGGTAACAGCATTAACAAGTGTTAATTTAAAGGTTATGAGAAATGAATTTGTGGCGATAATGGGTGCATCAGGTTCGGGCAAATCAACATTAATGAACATTTTGGGCTGTTTAGATAAACCCACAAGCGGAATATATATGCTTGAAAATGAAGATGTGTCAAAAATTAAAGATTCTAACCTTTCCGACATAAGAAATAAAAAAATTGGGTTCGTATTTCAATCTTTTAACTTGCTTCCAAGGCTTAACGCCTATGAAAACGTTGAACTTCCAATGATTTACGCCGGAGAATCAGCATCGGTGCGGAAAAAAAGGGCGATGGACGCCCTTAACAGGGTAGGGCTTGGAGAAAGAATAAAGCATAAACCAAACGAACTATCCGGCGGGCAAAAACAGCGTGTCGCAATAGCTCGCTCCCTTGTGAACAACCCAACAATTTTGCTTGCCGACGAACCTACAGGCAACTTGGACTCTAGATCCGGTGATGAAATTATGGAAATATTCACAAGCCTTAATAATGAAGGAGTTACAATAGTATTAATAACCCATGAACAGGAAATTGCAGATAAAACTAAAAGAATTGTTCATTTTAGAGACGGGCGCATAACAAGCGACGCACCTGTTGCGGAGGTGATTGTTTAGTGAATTTAATTGAAAGCTTAAAATCGGCTTTAAAAAGCGTGTTATCAAATAAAAGCAGAGCTTTTTTAACAATGCTCGGTATAATAATAGGCATTGGCTCTGTAATTATAATAACCTCTATAGGCAAAGGCAATCAGGTTTCTATGACAGAGCAGTTTTCAAAAATGGGAGTAGGCAGGCTTATTGTACGTCAAATGAGCAGGTCATCTCGGTCAAGCGAGATGTTAACGTTAAAAGACTACGATATGCTTAAAAAAAGTGAAGACATTAAGTTTATAAGCGGCGTTTATAGTTTAAACGGTTCAACAATTAAGCTTTACAACCCCAAAGAAACAAAAAATGCCGAAGTAACGGGGGTAAACGGGGACTATAAAGAAATTATGAACCCAACCTTGCTTTACGGCAGGTATATTACCGAAAATGATAATGATATGAAGACAAAAGTTGCCGTTATAAACGATACAACGGCGCAAAAAGTCTTTAATATGTCTAACCAAAATGTTATTGGCAAGAAAATTATGGTTAAAACAAGAAATGTAACACAAAAATTTACTGTTGTTGGCATAACAGAAAACTCTAATGCTTCAATTGAAAACAGCTACAGCAGCCAATACCCGGAAAGCATTGTAGTGCCGCTTACAACTGCTCAGGCTATGGCAAAAACAAAGCAAGTTTCCCAGCTTACAGTAGTTGTAAACGATGTAGATGCAATAAACGACATTGCAACAGACATTACAAACAGGCTGGAGACTTTCCACGGCGTAACTGATGCTTATTATGTTCAAAACACAATGCAAATGATGGAGCAATTAAGCTCCGTTATGGGCATGGTAACAACGTTTATAAGCTTTGTAGCTGGTATATCTTTGCTTGTTGGCGGAATAGGGGTTATGAACATTATGCTTGTTACCGTAACAGAAAGAACAAGAGAAATTGGTATAAGAAAATCCATAGGCGCTAAAAAACGGCATATAATGTTTCAGTTTCTCATTGAAGCCATAATATTAACCGGTCTTGGAGGTTTTTTTGGCGTATTATTCGGTTACGCCGGCGGAAATCTTGTAGGCAGTATTGTAGACGTTAAAGCAGTTTTCTCAATGTCGTCAATTGCTCTTGCCGTAATAATTTCAACGTCAATCGGCATAATTTTCGGAGTTTATCCTGCAAATAAAGCGGCAAAGCTTAACCCAATAGAAGCTTTGCGTTATGAATAAGAGGTGTGTGATGAAAAAGATTATTTCAGCAGTATTAGCGGCGTTTTTGATGTTAAGCTGTATAAATGTCTATGGTGAAGAGGTCAAAAGGCCAACGCTTACAGTCTCAGATGCCGTAGGCAATGCAATAAACAACAGCAGTGCAATTCAAAAGCTTAACGACTCTTACGAGCTAAACGAAGATAAAATAGATTCTATTGAAGACAGTATTTTTTTAGAGCTTGATGCGAATAAAAAGCTTGATATGGAAGTTTCTCTTTTACAGCTTAAAGCGCAGCAAGTAATAAATTATCCTTCTGTTCAAGCTCAAAAAGACACGTTTACAGTATCCATAACAAAGTTTTTTGTTGCTGTTATAAAAGCGGAAAAAGACCTTGCTTTGTATGATAAATCAATTGATTTACAAAAGCGGCAAATAGCAATAAACAACGTTAAAAAAAGCTTAGGATACATTAGCGAAGCAGATTGTTTAAAAGAAAAAAATAGCTATAGTCAGAAACTAAAGCGTGAGTCAAAGCAAGTATCTATTGATAACGCCCACAACGCTCTTAACAGCATTATGGGAAGCAGTTTGTCCATGCGTTATAAGCTTTCATTAAGTTGTGAATACAAACCTATGACGGGTATGTCATTAATGGGTAAATATGCGGAAGCAGTTGAAAAAGACCCAAATATAAAGACTCTCATATCAAATTTAGAATCTGCTGAGTTTAAATTGAAAAATTATTTTGACAGTACTGAAAGCGAGGATTAGCTTAAAAAAAATTATTCTCAGGCAGAAAAAGCGGTAGCAGACGCGAAGAGCCAAAAAGAAAAGAAAGTTTACGATTTATATAACAGTATAATAAATCAGGAGGTCCAGTATAATTCAGCAAAACTTCAGCTTGACCAGCTTAATAAACAGCAGGAAGTTAAAAAAGCCCAGCTTCAAGCAGGGAAAATTACCCAGTTGGATTATGATTCGTTTTTATACCAAATTGATGAACAAAACGAAAAAATCCGCTCAATAGTTTACGACCACTGCGCAAATATTTTGCAGCTAAACCTTATACATACAATTTAAACATTTCGCTTTAAACTGTACTTAAAGAGTAAGTTTTCAACTTTACAAACTCATAGGCTTTACCACCTTTCGGAAGTTCAGCCGACAAAAAAACCCCTGTAAACGTTTATTTACAGGGGTTTTTTACTCCTCGAGTAGGATTCGAACCTACGACCCTCCGGTTAACAGCCGGATGCTCTACCGCTGAGCTATCAAGGAATGTTTTAACATATGGGATTGTATCATATATTATATACAATGTCAACATTTTTATTTGTATTTTTATATTTTAATAAAAAATTATATAAAAATTACTTGTACAAAAAACATATAAAGAGCAGTACCAACACCAATGCTTAAAAGTGCATTCTGTTTCCATAAATGCAAACCGCATATTACAGCAATTGAAATTAGTTCGGGTATACCATAAGGTGGGCTCAAAAACGATACCGACTTTAAACAATAAACCACAAGTAAACCAATCATAGCAGGAGGTAGCATACTGCCAAGGCTTAAAACAATTTCAGGCTGCTTTTTGTTTTCCGGAAAAAGCAGAAAAGGCGTAAATCTTGTAACCATTGTTCCTAAAGCTATGCATATAGTAATTATTATTGTTTGAAGCGGTGTTAAAAACATTTTAATCTCCTTCCAACCAGCAAGGCGGTAGCAATCAATATCATGGATGGTATTATTAGGTTAGACGAACCAAAAACTATAAGCCCTACGGCAGTGCAAATAAGCCCGGTAACTCCCGACATTCTGTTTTTCACATTTTTAATCTGCTCTAAGAAAAGTACAACGAAAAGTGCAGTTAATACAAAATCTAAGCCCTTTGTGTCAAAAGTTATAAAACCTCCTAACATTCCGCCCAAAAAAGACCCAAAAATCCAATAAAGGTGATCAAGTATTGAAATAAATAAATAAAAATATTTTTTATTAATATTTTCAGGTGGTTCAACGCTTGAAACAATAGAAAATGTTTCATCACTAAGCATAAATATTAAAAAACCACGAGCTTTTCCAAGCCCCTTATATTTTGTTAGCAAAGATATACCGTAAAATAAGTGCCTTGCATTGACTAAGACACTTAAGAAAAATGCCTGAAACGGGTTAAAAGCCTGAGTCAGAAGTGTAATTGCTACAAACTGCATACTTCCGCAAAAACATAATGTGCTCATAAGCACGGACCAAAATACTCCATAACCCTTTGTTTGCATAAGTACGCCAAACGCAGTTCCTAAAAAAGTGTATCCTGTTAAAACGGGGATTGTATGTGGGAAAGCGGCGGAAAAAGCTGCCTTTGTTTCTTTATTAAATATGTATTTCATCGGTCAAACCCTTTACTTTTGTAATTATTTGTTCAAAAATAGATTTTACATCTAAAAAGTCTAAAAGATTAACAGCAACGCAAAAAAAGCTCTTACGGCGTCCATCATTGCAATTTTCTAATAAATACTTTAACTGGTTGTGGTGAGTAATAAAAGAATCAAATAAATTAATACCTTCGTATTTTTCGCAAGGAAATTTATTAATCAATAATATTCATGTCCGCAATTAGGGCATTTGGGATAATCAAAATCATGCTGCAAATTGCAATTTGGGCAGATAATTTGAGGTGCATCACTTTGTGACAACTTATTTACGCTGTTTCTGTTACGTGCATCAATAATTCCGTCTCTTACAGCCCATCTTATTATAAAGTACAGAATGCAGTAAGATACTAACATTCCGATAATAAAAACACCCTCCATGAAAACCTCCAAAGCATAAATCGTATACATAATGGGAACAGCAAAAATAACAAAACTGTCGAATAATCGACAGCTAATAAGGAACAGGTTAACCTTAAATTCTACTCCTTTGAAATAAGAAAATATCTTTTATCAAAAGCTCCTCGTAAGGCACATTTCTGCTCACGGGTTTTATGTAATTCATCTATTGAATGCCCTCTTGCTTTGCATATGGCATATATTACTTCCAAGACATCAGCAAGTTCTTCAATCTCTTTGCTTTCTTGATATTCTTGTATTTCTTCGTTAAGTTTTTTATCACGAACTAGTTTATTAAAAGTAATCATAACTGCCTTTCTATTAAGCCCAAAAAGCTATATTTATAAAATTATTTAAAAGCTGTAAACTAGCATTAATAACCCTATATACGACAAAAGCTGCCAAATTTACATTCGACAGCTTTCTATAAAATATTAATGCCCGAGAAGGGACTCGAACCCCCACCCAATCGCTTGGAGCGGATTTTGAGTCCGCCGCGTCTGCCATTCCGCCACTCGGGCAACAAAATACGGAGAAGGGGGGATTTGAACCCCCGCGCCGATTAACTCGACCTACGCCCTTAGCAGGGGCGTCTCTTCAGCCACTTGAGTACTTCTCCAGTGCAAAAGCATTTTATGTACGTGACAGGATTCGAACCCACGACCTCCTGGTCCGTAGCCAGGCGCTCTATCCAGCTGAGCTACACGTACATATCTTTATTCAGTTATGCTTGTTTGCAACGATAGTCATTATAGCACTAATTTTGGTAATATGCAAGCGTTTTTTAAAAATTTATTATAAGATATTTTAATGTGCTTTATCGAGTCTTAATATGCCCCGGTTAAAGAAGCTTTTAATAAATATTCCTGTTTAAAAGATTGATACTTTTTATTAAAATCATTGTCGCCTTGCTTGCGTAAATTCTCTAAAAATTCTTGCTTTCGGTAATTTTCATTTTCAAGACCAATAACTTGAACAGCAATATTAGCGCATTGGTCAGCAATATGTTCGCTGTGTAAAATAAGTTCGTCGAAGTATATTCCAGACTGTGTGGTACAAGCACCTGTTTTAATGCGCTCTATATGTTCAATTCTAAACATGCTACACATAAGATAAACAACTTCACTTAATGGATAAATATTTAATGCTTTGTCAACATCGTCTTCTGCACAGGCATTCATAGTGCTTTGCAAAAGCTCTTTTGTTGCAGCCATAAGCGCATCAAGTTCCTTTTGTGCATCATCAGAAAAAACCACCTGGCTGGCAGAAATACGGCTAGAAGAATTTACAATGTTTTTTGCAGTGTCTGCAATGCGTGCAATGCCATTAATGGAATGTAAAAGCTTGGTAATATATCGGCTTTCTTTTGCAGTAAGTTGAAGCTTAGTAATTTCTATAATATATTCGTTGGCTTTGTCTCCTGCAATATCAATGTTCGTTTCATTTTCAGCAACTTGATTAAGCTTTTCCTGTGAAAAATCGTTTATGCTATCTATTGCAAGCAAACAGTTTTCACTTGTCATGTTACAAAGAGTTCTAATAGTATTTTTGCACTGTTCAATAGCAAACCCAGAGGAGTTAAGGAAGCGTGAATCTAAGGAAACACCGGTAATAATGTCTGTGGAATCATCTTGGTCTTTTACTGTCATTATTGCAAGTTTTGCTAAAAATGACGTAAAAGGCAAGAATATAACAGTACAGAAAACGTTAAAGATTGTGTGGATTAAAGCGATATCAAAGGCATTTACAGAATTATTCCAAAACGTAAATTTTATTACAGTTTGAACTGAATAAACAAGAATAAGAAATATAACAGTTCCAATAACATTAAAATACAAATGGACAAATGCAGCTCGCTTTGCTTCCCTTTTTGCGCTAATTGAAGAAATCATTGCTGTAACACATGTTCCAATATTTTGCCCCAAAATTATTGGTATAGCAGAGGAATACGTTATTGCGCCAGTTACAGACAAAGCTTGTAAAATGCCGACTGAAGCGGAAGAGGACTGAACTATAGCCGTTACAATTGCCCCAAGCAAAACACCAGCAATAGGATTTTTAAACATTATAAGTAAGTTTTGAAAATCAGGATTACTTCTAAGGGGAGAAACTGCAGATGACATAAAGTCCATACCATAAATAAGTATTGTAAAGCCTAAAAGGATATGTCCTATTATTTTTTTGCGCTCTGATTTTATAAAAACAGCAAATATTGAGCCAATAGCCGCTAGTATTAAACAAAAGTTTTTAGGCTGCAAAATCATAACAAAAAAATTAGAGCTCTCAACACCGGCAAGTGACAAAATCCATGAAGTAATAGTAGTTCCTACGTTAGAGCCCATAATTATTCCAATAGCTTGGGAAAGCCTCATTATTCCAGAATTAACAAAACCAACAGTCATAACTGTAGTCGCAGAAGACGACTGAATAATAGCAGTTACTATTGCGCCTAAAAGAACGCCTTTTAATGGATTGTTAGTAAATTTTTCAAGAATGCTTTCGAGCTTTCCTCCTGCAAAGCGTTCTAGCGAACCTCCCATGACGGACATACCATACAAAAATAGTCCTAAACCTCCTAAAAGCTTAAATACCGCAAATAAATCCATAATAAAAAGCCTCCAACACTCATCATTCGACATAAAAAAACACTTTTTTATATTTTATGATTTTCAAGTAAATTTTATATATAAAATATGTAAAATCCGTGTAAAATACGTATTAAACAGTGATATAACCTCCGGAAGCCTTTTCTATCATATTTTTAAGCTCTCTTGTGGTGTATATGGGTAAATCCGGGCAAACATAAGAATTAAGCCGTTCTTTAACATATTGTCCCGCTGTTTTTATATAGTCTGCGTTACTTTTTTTCCAAGCTTCAAAGTTTTTTCTGTCTCCAAGCTTTGGCCAATAAAATTCGCTTCTAAAGCTTTCATATGTTGATTCATGCCCTAAAAAGCCGTCTTCTATACCCTCTTTAAAAATATCTGTTAAATTATCGGGTATTTCTCCAATTCCTTTTTGCATACGTCTTATGCGAGAAATAATTTCCTCATCCATTACCCATTTTTCTAAAGACATTGACATATATGCTTCTAATATTCCCAAACTTTGAAGCATAAAATTAACACCGTTATTCATGCTTACAAATAAATTCATTGCGGATTCCATACCGGCTTGAGCATCTAAAGTTTTAGAATCAGTAAGCCCACCACCGCTCCTAAAGGGAAGCTTATAATACGCCGCCATTTGAGCGCAGCCTGTAGAAATAAGAGAATATTCAGGCGTACCCAAAACAAGGGAAATTTCCGACATATCCATAACAGAAGAGGTAGTGCCGTAAACAACAGGTGTTCCTGGGTTAACAAGTTGTGCATAAATAATGCCGGTTAAAACCTCAGCGTTAGCCTGAACTATACCCCCTGCAAGATAAATCGGCGCAGTTGAGCCTGCCATAGAACAGCACGAAATATTAATCGCCTGACCGTTTTCAGCATAAACTCTTATTCCTTCAAGCATTTTAGCGTCCCATGCAAGAGGGGAAAGACTATTACATATGCATATTACATTTGTTTTATCACTTTGCCCGTTAACAAAATTAGAAAATCTAATCATATCTGAGGCAAGCTTAGCTCCTTCGCCCTGCCCAATAAGAGGTAAATCTGTCATGGTTAAGGCGTAATAAATTTGAATGTAATAAGCCTCATGGGCGTTTGAATGTGTTGCACAAACAGGAGAAGTAATTGCCATGTCTAAAACCGGGCTTGTATGGGTCAACTTCAAAATATTCTTAAAATCATCAAAAGTAACTAACCGCTGTTGTCCGTTTTCTTGAATGAATGGAACTCCGGCGCAAGGCGCAACTTTCGTTGGAAGCCCATGCCCAATTGTTATAGTTTTTTCTGGGTTGCGTGAATAAAGCATAAAGGAGGAGGGGGCGCTGTTTAAAGCTTCCTCAACCATTTTGTTAGGAATAAAAACTTGCTCCCCGGAAACTTTTGCCCCATGTTTTTCAAAAGTTTCCCTTGCAGTTTCACATTTTATTGTAATGCCTTGGCTGGAAAGCAAATTAAGCGTTAATTCATGGATCTGTTCAACCTGCCTTTCAGTAATTGCTTTTATTGTAATATCCATAAAAATACCCCGTCTCTTAAGTTTATTTAAAAGTGGTATAATCAGCCCCTATTTATAAAAATGATGCCCCTGCATTGAAACAGTCATGTCCCATGTAAGAGGAGTTGCTGAAATCACTTTATCCTTATAAATAGCGTAAACATCTTCATCAGGCTTCATTTCCCCCAAAAGCTCAAAGCGTGATGGAAGGCGATACCCAGAATTCCAATCTCTTTTTGGAGGTCTATCAAATATAAAACAAGATTGGCGAGCTTGCCTTGTAATGCGTATTTCGGTTTCAACAGTTGCATTTTCCGGTATGTTTATGTTCCAAACGCAGACATTTTCACCCATACCATTTTCAAATATTGTTTTAAGAATTTTTCTTTCAATTTCTATTTCATTTTCCCAATTTAAAACCGGAAGTTCGTGCATATGCTGCATATCATGGGGAACTTCCCTAGAAAAAGCAATTGCAGGAATGTTATGGGAATCGGCTTCAAACGCCGCCCCTAAAGTTCCGCTGCAGCTAATGTTAAGCCCAACATTTTCGCCGTAATTTATGCCACTAATGCACAAATCAGGTTTTCTAGGTGCAATTTCCATTATTCCGTATGCGCAGGCAGTTGCCGGAGAGCCGTAAACAGCATACGTTTCAACTTCTTTTCCTCCTATTATTGCAGGGACTATATCAATTTTACCTAAGTCATCAAACCTTGGAAATGAACGCCCCATGCCGGTTTGTTGAACTCTTGGGGCAACAACTAAAACGTCTCCAAAAGCGGAAGCAGCTTCGGCAGAAGCCAAAAGCCCTGGAGAAAGGACGCCATCGTCGTTAGTTATTAAAATCAGCGGTTTCATTGTATCCTCCTAATAAGTCAAAGGTTAATAATTAATTGGCATTTATTGTAACTTCCCAGTCAAAACCGTAATTTATGCCGTATTCCAAGCAAAAATTCCCTTGAGAAACAGCAACCCCAATTTTTTCAAGCTCATTAGTATAAATTATTACATCGCCTTTTTTAGCAAAACCGAAAGATTTATGAAATAAAACTTTTTGAGAAAAACATTCTTTGCCGTCATGCTTAATGGTTAAATGTAAAAAATCGCCGTAACTAAAACCAGCCTCTTGAAACATAGAAAGGGGAATATTGGACCATAAATTACCAAAATTAGGGTCACTTATTTCAAATATACCGTTAACAACGCCGTTTTCCAGCTTGGCATCGGCAGTATCAAGCCTTGTTATATCTTTAACAGAGTATTCTTGCCCAACCTGTTCATAAGTAATTATGCCGGAAGCAAGCCTAGCGGCAGTATATCCGAATAAATCTCTGCCGTGGAAAACGCTGACTTTTTCCGTGCCTTTTAGCCTGTTTATTGTTTCGTCAATTTCCCTAACTTCAACTATTTCATTATAAATGTGGGAAAGTGTACCGTTATCCGGCGAAACAACGTAATATCCGTTTTTAGTTTTAGCAACGCAAGCTTTTCTGCTCGTTCCAACCCCCGGGTCTACAACGGAAACAAAAACAGTTCCCTCCGGCCAAAAATTTATATATTGGGAAAGTCTGTAAGATGCGCTCCAAATGTCGTATTGAGGTATTTCATGGGTAGCGTCAAAGATTTCCAGGTTTCTGTCAACGGTTTTTACAACGCCGTACATAGCCGCAACTGCACCCTCTTTGTAAGTAAAATCTGTTTGAAATACAAGTATTGGTTTCATAATATCTCCTAAATAAATGGGTTGAAAAATCTTCCGTGGTTTATAATTATTGATGCAAAAGCAGTTAATACAAGCACAAGAGAAGAAATGAAAATAGCGGTATAATCAGCGGCTTGAAGCCTTTTTGCGCTGTACCATGTTCT
Source organism: uncultured Eubacteriales bacterium (assembly GCA_964545475.1). GTDB lineage: Bacteria > Bacillota > Clostridia > Lachnospirales > JAISER01 > CAZJGG01. The sequence goes on from CAZJGG010000012.1 coordinate 31,713, forward strand.
TGTTTTGTGCTTAGAAAACCCTCGTAAATCCATGGCGTTGCTTACAACCTCAATTCTGTCAAGTGTTGAAAAAATTAGAGGAAAAATTATAAGCAAAGCATTTTTAAAACGCTGGGAAAGCTTAGCTTTTTTTGATAAGTCCAGCCCTCTTGCCTGCTGGGCTAAGCATATGTCTTGATATTTTTGCTGTGTGTCCGGAAAATATCTAAGAGTTAAAGACAAAGCATAAGCCGCTTTATAATTTACTCCTGCGCCGTTTATAGACGATGCGAATTCGCTGGGATTTGTAGTTAAAATAAATATAATGCCAAAGGGTACTACAGAAGCGTATTTAAAAAATTTAGTAATTTGATAAAACAACTGCTCCTGTGTAATTGCAAAAAACGGAAGCTTTAAAATTTCGTGGCGTGTTCCGTAAATGGAACAGCCGTATTCCGGCGAAAAAATAAAAGAAAGACAAGCATTTGTTAATAAAAATACCAAAACATATATAAACATTAGCTTTACCTGCTTAAAGGTTATGCCGGAAATTTTAAACACAAAAGCCGAAAAAAGCAAAACAATAAGAATCACCCTTATGTCATAAGTATACATAACCGAGCATGTAATAATTAAAAAACAAATAAGTTTTGTAAGACCGGAAAGCCTGTGTATAGGAGTATCCAGTGAGTTATATGAAAAAAGCTTCATTTCTTTCTGCCCTTTCAAAATCAATAAAGTGCTGAACAAACCCAGTGCCGTCTTGAATCCCGGCTTTGTTTGCCAGCTGGTATAAAGAAGTTTGCTTCAAATTAGCTTCGTTAATAATTTCCGAATTTGTAAGAACTATAGACGAAGCAGTGTCGGCTATCAGCCTGCCTTCAGATAAAACAACGGCTCTTGGCGTATATTCAAGCATTAAATGCATGTCATGGGTTATTAAAATAACTGTTATTCCGGATTTATTAAGTTTTAAAAGAAAGTTCATCATCTCGGAATAATGTCTGTAATCCTGTCCGGCGGTTGGCTCGTCTAAAATAAGAATTTCCGGCTTTAGCACAAGTATGGATGCAATTGTAACACGTTTTTTCTGCCCATAACTTAAAGCGCTGATAGGCCAGCTTTTAAACTTTTCTAAGCCGCATATTTTAAGAGCTTCCATAACTCTTTTTTCCGTTTCTTTTTCGGAAACATTTCTAAGCCTTAACCCTAGGGCAACTTCATCATAAATCATTGGCTTAGAAATCATTTGGTTTGGGTTTTGCATAACAAGCCCAATAATTTCGGCTCTTTCTCTAATTGTTTTTTCTTTTATATCGTTACCCTGATATTTTATAGAACCGCCGCTTAATGGGAAAAAACCGCACAAAAGCTTTGTAAGGGTAGATTTCCCGGCACCGTTTTTGCCAATAACTGAAAGCATTTCACCTTTATAAACATTAAAATTAATATTTTTTAAAACATGGTTTTTACTGTCATATGAAAATGACAGGTTTTCAAGTGAAAGCAATGGTTCGGTATTTTCATTAACGCTATCCTTAACTTCTTTTGCAAACCAGCTTTGCAAAGGCTTTTTAATATCTTCGGCTTTAAGAGTTGATAAAAACCCCGGAAGCATTTCCGGCTTTAATTTTACTCCGGCAAGCTTTAAAGCTGTAATATATAATGGCTCTCTAATACCGTTTTCCGAAAGAACCTCTGAACACATAAGGCTGTGAGGGGGCAAATCCGCCACAATTTCTCCGTTGTTAACAACAATAATTCTGTCAACGCCCCTATGCAAAACGTCTTCAAGCCTGTGTTCAATTATAATAATGGTTTTTTCGCCGCTGTTATGGATTTCGTCAATTATTTCAATAGCGGTTTTTCCTGTAGCTGGATCTAAATTTGCTAAAGGCTCGTCGAAAAGTAAAATTTCAACGTTATCTATTAAAACTCCGGCAAGAGCGACACGTTGTTTTTGCCCCCCGGAAAGCTCAAAAGGAGAGCTTGTAAGCCAATTTTCCATATCCACCATTTTTGAAGCTTCCAAAACCCTCTGTTTCATTTCATGCTGGACTACATTATCATTTTCAAGAGAAAAGGCAATGTCTTCCCCAACAGTCAGCCCCACAAACTGTCCGTCGGAATCCTGCAAAACAGTCCCTATAGTTTTAGAAAGCTCAAAAATATTTTGCTCTTTTGCTTCCGCTGATTTTATTTTTAAGCTTCCTGTTATTTCACCTTTATAGGAAAACGGAATAAGCCCATTAAGAGTATGCCCTAATGTGCTTTTGCCGCTTCCGGAAGGTCCTATAATAAGCACTTTTTCACCCTTATAAATATTTAAGTTAATATTTTTAAGGGTTGGTTTTGCTTGAGTAAAGTATTTAAAAGAATAGTCAGTAAATTCAATAATAGGTTGTTTTTCCATAAAACTAATTTAAACTTCCTTTTTTTACTCTTGTTTTAGAATACGCAATTAAAAGAATAGTTCCAATGACTCCGGCGCTTATTGAGTTCATAATTGCCGCGACAAGCCCTTGGGCAAAAACAAGGTTCATAGGCTCTTGATAAATTACAATGTCTAAAACAGGCGCAATTACTAACCAAGATAATACATTGCCAATAAACTGAATAATATTGAAAAGGATAATTTCTTTAACGCCAAACTCTCCTTCTTCAATTTTAAGCTTATTGTTTGCAACGCCGTAAAGAATGCCGCTGAAACCACTGGCAATAACCCAGCTCCACCAAGGAGTGCCGTATTGCAAAGTATCGTTTAAAGCATGTCCTATAAAAGCAATAAGCCCCCCTGCCAATGGACCAAAAAGAGCCGCAAAAAATGCGCAAAGCCCGTAAGCGGTTTGGAAAGAAGTTTCTGGAATAGGTGAGGGCACTTTAACATACATAAACAAAAGCGTGAATATTGCAGCCCCTAGCCCTGTTGCAACAATAGTTTTTGTAGTTACTTTTGAAAAATTATTCATAAATATCCTCCCTTGTAATCTTTTAAATAAGTATATATTAATTGGCTGTTGCAGTAAAGTATTTATTTTCCTCTTTTTAGAAAGAAAGAGCTTAATTTAAGGTAGGTAATTACAGCGGAAAAAATCATAAGTAGTGCTGTGATTAAAAATATTGTGTTATCTCCGTTTAAAATCCCTAAAATATAATGTGTGCTGAAAAAGCAAAGGGATATGTTGCCTAAAAAGCTGTTTAATTCAATAAGGTTAATAAATACACTTCCAAATGCCAAAACCGCAATAGCTATAATTGCAAAATTGGAATAAAGCCATTCACTGTTTTTTATAAATAATATAACTATATAACTTAAAATAGTAAGGCAAAAAACATAAGCTTTAATATAAATAACTTCGCTTAAAAAGCCACCAAGCAAATAAGGCTTAAAAAAGAATATAAATGTAAGCCCGCATAAGGCAGGGAAAAGGGCGGATATAAAAACACCAAGGCTTGTTGCGTTATTATTTATTATTATGTTTTGTTTACTAAGCTTTAAGTAAATTCCGGTTTTATTGTCATCCAGAAGCCCAGCCGTAATAAAATAAATAAAAAGAAAGCAATAAAAAGCAATTACACCGTGAACAACATGGGATTCATCAATAAGGGTAGGTGATAAAAATGTTTCCTCCTGCTCTCCATAAGTGTTTACATAATTTACTTTCATAAAAATATCTTTGTCGTAATATGCTTTAACTTCCTCATAAACCTGTGAAACGGTTATATCAATTCCAACGCTTTGAAGGTAGTCAGCAGCAATATATGGTGAAACGGCTTTTAAAACCGAAGCATAAAACAATTCATTAATAAAGCCTGTAGCAGTAGAAGCCGGAGAAACATAAACCTCCCCAACTTTATCTGCTTTACCCTTATCTATTAATTGCTCCAAGTCTTCAACCATATATCCGCATTCAATTTTTGCGCCGGAAATATCATTTTTCATTTCAGTAAGATTATCGTATATAGTAACGTTTATATTGCTTTTAGAAGCAAAATTTAAATAAATATCATTTTGGATTTCATTTTCGCTGTCAAATATTATTCCGGCGTTAACAGCCATGTTTTTACTGTTTTTATTAAAATAAAGCATTATGCAACCTAAAGAAATAAACAGAAGCGCAAAAAAAACTAAATAATATTTAGAAATAACAATGCGTTTTATATTTAGATATAGAGATGTTATAAAAAAAGACAAAAGATCACCGCCTTAAATGTAAGCAAAAGCTTAATAACATTACAACAGCAAAAATTAAAACAAGTGGCGGCAAAAAATTTACATAGCCGAACTTTACAACAAAATTTTGTACCATGGCTATTGCATAGCCGTTTAATGTAAATTTTTTTAAAACAGCAAAAATACCCGGCAAAAATGAAAGGGGCACAATCCCGCCGGATACAAACAAAGATATAAATGAAAAAACAAAAACTATTAATCCTTTAATTCGGTTTTCAAAGGTTATGAGTGAAAGAAGGACAGAAAAAGCCGAAAGACAAAATGTGAACAGTATAAAAGACAAAATGTTTATGTAATTATATATTTTAACTTCATTAATTAAAATTATTGGAATAATAACAGTAAGGCAAAGAAATATATGCATTATAAAGCCGGAAATAGTGCTTGAAATAATCGGCATAATTTTCGGAATCCCGGTAATTGATAATTTGCTTAAAACCTTTTCATTATTAACGATAAAACAGTTAGAAACAAAAGCGATGTTAAGCATACAGAAAAAAATAAAGATATTGGCAGTAAAATATAAAAGGGGAGGCATTTTGTCGGTAGCAGAAACAACTGTGTTGGATAACATTCTAGCTCTGGCGGAATATAGGGAAAGGAACTGCAAATTAATGTCCCAAAAAGCCTTATCATAAAGAGAGTTACCGTTTTGGAGTGCTGCATTGTCTAAAACAACATAGACACTGCCTTGTGTTGCGGATAATATTTCAACGTTACAATTAATAAAAAGCTTAATAAAAGACGCCTTTAGCCCATTACCCGAAACAACGGTTAATGGGCTGTTAACGCCTTGTTTAATATCCATAGCAAAGCTTTCCGGCATAACAGCATAAGCAGCGATTTCTCCGTTAATAAGCATTTGCTTGGCTTTTCCCTCGTCTAATTTAATAAATTTAACATAATCTTTTAAGCTAGGCATATCCTGCAAATTTGTATAAAGCAAATTTGTTTCATAAGAATTGTCGTTGTCTACAATTCCCACAGAAAATGGCTCAATAAGCATATCAGAATACATAAGCTTTGCACCAGCCGTTCCGGCAAACAAAGACAACCCAAGGGAAAAGGCAATTATAAAAATTATTTGCTTATAATTCATAAAAAAACGTTTTAAGTCGTAAATAATAGTAAACATTTTATAATCCTTTTATTAATTGCAATAAGTCGCTGTAAATGCCGTAAGAGGTTTGTTCAATTTCCGGCTCATGCTCAATAACTGTAATTTTGCCCATTAAATCTGTTTCAATTTGTAGAACAGAAGACGTTCCTGAAACAGAAGCAAAAGGATGGCTTAAAGGTATTTCCTTGGGAATAACTTCTCCTTTGCAAACACCATTTTCAATATAACCTTTACAAATTAGCTTTATTACAGTACATTTTAATAAAGCAGTATGGATAGTATCACCGTTTATGTTTTCAATGCCTTGTTTTTCAATCATATCCGGTGTCATATTTCCGTTTAAAAGAACGTTAATTAAAGCGCAGGTTTTTGCCGCCGCATCAGAACCATTTATGTCCATTGTAGGGTCTGTTTCGGCAAAGCCACGGCGTTTTGCTTCGGTTACCGCTTCTTCAAGTGTGCTTCCGTTTTGCATTTCATCTAAAATAAAGTTCGTGGTGGTGTTTAAAATGCCTTCAAAGGATAAAACCCTGCAACCGGGTAAGGCATATTTTACAAGGTTAAAAACAGGTGCACCGTCCATAACTGTTGTTTCATATAAAAACATTTTACCTTGTTTCTTTGCAAGAGCATCAATTTCGTTAAAAGCCCACGCTATTGGGCCTTTATTTGCAGTAATAACGTTAAGCCCTCTGTTTAAGGCGCATTTAATATGGTCAATTGCAGGCTGTCCGTCTGTTATTGACAAGGGGCTTAATTCAATTAAAACATCAGCGTCACATTTTTCAATAACATCAAAACTTGACAAATCAACAGCGTTTTCAAACCTGTTGCTTGTTTTTAAGTGTTCAATTTGTCTTTCAAAATCAATTCCTTTTGAGTCAAGCAAAGCGCCTTTGCTTTTTGTGGCTATTGCTGTAATCAAAATATCTATGCCGTAAGCTTCTTTAATTTCAGCTTTTTTATTAATTATAATATTGCAAAAGCTTAAAGCGGAGTTTCCAAAACCAATAAAAGCAAGCTTTACTTGTTTTCTCATATGTTAACCTCCTTGATGTTTAAAGCAGATATTAATTCACTCATTTCAGGGGGGATTTTAATAGGCACTCCTGCGGCGCTAATAGCGTTTTGAACGTCCTTTAGCCCATTTCCTGTAACGATTGAAACAATAATAGCATTTTTGTCAATTAAGCCTTTTTCAGAAGCGGCTTTAAGCCCGGCGGTTGCCGTAACTCCGGCAGGCTCGCCGAAAACCCCAGTGGTTTGCCCCAAAAGCTTCATAGCATCTAAAATTTCTTCATCAGAAACGTTTATACAGAAACCGCCTGAATCTTTAATAGCTTTAATTGCTTTATCCGGGTTTCTGGGTACGCCGACAGCAATACTGTCTGCAATAGTGTTCTCTTCCATAGGTTCAAGTGGGTTATTTTCCGTAAAAGCCTTGTTAATAGGGTAACATCCGCTGGACTGAACACTTATAATTTTAGGAAGTTTATCAATAAATCCGGTTTCGTATAAATCCACAAAGCCTTTCCAAACCCCTGCAATTGTACAGCCGTCCCCAACGGAAACAAAGATGTAATCAGGCGTTTTAAAGCCCATTTGTTCTGCAATTTCCAAAGAAACGGTTTTTTTGCCCTCAACAAGATAAGGATTAATAGCGGCGTTTCTGTTATACCAGCCCCATTTTTCAATAGCTTGGGCAGAAAGGCGAAAAGTATCCTCGTAATTGCCTAAAACGCTTATAACGTTTGCTCCAAAAATAAGAAGCTGGGCAACTTTTCCCATAGGCGCACGCTGAGGCACAAAAATATAAGATTTAAGCCCCAGGGAAGCACAGCTTCCGGCTAAAGAGGAAGCGGCGTTTCCGGTAGAAGAACATGCAACAGTGTCTTTTCCTGCTTCAATTGCTTTAACAACGGCAATGGCGGAGGCTCTGTCTTTTAAGCTTGATGTTGGATTTTGTCCGTCATCTTTTATGTAAAGCCCGTTTATGCCAAGCTCCTTGCCAAGCCTTTTCGCTTTATATAAAGGCGAACCGCCAATTCTAAGAGGCGGAATAGGGGAGTCTTCTTTTATAGGAAGAAATTCCTTATACCGCCAAATAGTGTTTTCCTTTCTGGCGCTTAACTTTTCTTTGTTTAAGCTGTTTTTAATATATTTGTAGTCAAACTTAATGTCTAATATACCCTCACATTTTTTGCAAGTATAGGTTGTTGGTGTTGCCTCATATTCTGCTCCGCATTTGATACAAACCGCAGATATTACATTTTTCATTGGTTATCTTCGCCTCACATTAAACCGGTTCTATGGTTAAATTCTGCAATAAGCTCATCAATTTTTTCAGCATCAGCTTCAGCGCATTCCCATATCTCGTCATATCCGTACCATTGGTCGTCTAACTCCTGAACGGTTTTGCCTTGCTGTTCAACCCAAGTGTAATATTTAAGATTATGTACACGTTTGCGCTCTACATAAGTAAGTTCTAACAAATTATCTGTTTTTATGCCGTAAAGATGGGTGTTAAAATCTATTGCGGCATCATTTACGGTATATTCTCCAAACATATCTCTTAATTCCTCAACACGAGAACCATACATTACTGAAGAATCCGTAAGAACCGTAGCAACTACATCATTTTCTGTAAGCTCATAATATTTAGCAAATTTTATACAGCAAAGCATGTTTGCAATGCCGGATATACCCATAAGTGCCAAATTGTCAACATCTTCTTGGCTAATACCAATGTTTTTAACAAGATATTCTTTGCCTTTAGCTTCGTTAAACAAGCGAAGCAGGCTCATTGTGTCGTCGTCGTCAATAGCAATAGCCATATCCGTATTTTTGCAGTTGTGTATCCAAGGGATATGTTTGTCTCCAATGCCCTCAATTCTGTGTGCACCGAAGCCATTATTTACAATTGTAGGGCATTGCAAAGCCTCTCCCACGGCAATTTTACTTTTTGGGAAAACTTTTTTTAAATAATCTCCGCTGCCAAGAGTTCCGGCAGAGCCGGATGTAAAGCAAGCCCCGGCGAAGTTTTTCTTTTCACCTTTAATTTCATAAAAAGCTTCTTCAATAGCTCTTCCCGTAACGTTGTAATGCCACATTCTGTTGCCCATTTCATCAAACTGATTGAAAATCATTACATCGTTTTTAGTTGTGCGAAGTTCGTTGGTTTTATCGAATATTTCCTTAACGTTACTTTCGCATCCTGGGGTCTTTATAACTTCCCCGGCAATTTTTGAAAGCCATTCAAAACGTTCACGGCTCATGCCTTCCGGTAAAATTGCAACGGAATCGCAAGCAAGAAGCTTGGAATTAAAAGCTCCGCCACGGCAGTAATTTCCCGTAGACGGCCATACAGCTTTATGAGATATTGTGTCAAATTGCCCTGTAACAAGCCTTGGAGCAAGGCAACCGAAAGAAGCTCCAACTTTGTGGCAACCAGTAGGAAACCATTTTCCAACCATGCAAATGATTTTGGCTTTAACTCCAGTAAGCTTTTGAGGTAATTCAATAAAATTTGGGGTTTTATATAATCCGCCAAATTCCTTCTGTTCATTTTTCCAGCTTATTCTGAACAAATTAACTGGGTCAATGTCCCACAAGCCTGTATTTTTTAGCTTGTCTTTAATCTTTTCCGGTATAAGATCCGGGTTTTGCATTTGTTTAATCGTTGGGATAATAACATTGTTTTCTTTGGCTTTTTGAACATTTTTTGATAATACATCTTCATTTACCGACAAATTAATCAAAATAAAATATCCCCTTTCATTTTATCACATAGGACAACGCACCATATTAACTTTAAGGTCTCTAAATATTTTTATTATGTAAACGGCAGTTAAAACGGAAGCAACAATGTCCGAAAACGGCTGTGCAAACCATAAACCGTTTAAACCAAAAAACAGCGGAAAAATTAAATAAGAGGGTATAAGAACAATAACTTGCCTAAGCAAGCTTAAAAATGCCGAAAGCTTTGCTTTGCCAATAGCCGTGAAAAAGTTTACGCTTGGTGCTTGAAAACCGATAAACACACAAGTTGAAAGCATTATTCTCATGCCAAAAGTTCCTAAATTAACTAAATCTGGGCTGTCGTTAAAGCTTTTTACAATGCTTCTTGCAAAAATTTCTACAAAAACAAAGCTTATAAAGCTTATTATAACAGAATAAATTGTACTCCATTTATAAGCCTCTTTAACTCTTTGATAGTTACCCGCACCGTAATTAAAACCAATAATAGGCTGGGCCCCTTGGTTAATACCAAAAACCGGCATTATAACAAGAGCCAAAAGTCCGTTAATAACAGTCATTGCGCTTATTGCAACGTCTCCGTTGCCAAGCTCTAAGTCTCCATAAAACTTAAGTTGTCTGTTAATAACAAACCCAACAACGCTAGCTGCAACTTGCATTAAAAACGGCGAAAAGCCAATAGCCATAATAGCAGTAACAGTTTCTTTATTTAAAGACAAATTTCTTTTATGTATTTTTAATAATGTTTTATCTGAAAAATAATATTGAAATACAAAAATTGTAGAAACCATCATGGATAATATTGTAGCATATGCAGCGCCTTTAACGCCCATATCTAAAACAAGTATAAAAATTGGGTCAAGTATTATGTTAAGAATTGCGCCTATAAGTTGAGTTGTAGCAAAACGTTTTGGGTTGCCTGCAGCTCGGATAGGGTGATTTAAAGCAAAAGATAATATTTGAAAAATACAGCCTATTAAAATTATTGTTAAGTAATCGTTTGCAAAGGGATATGTAACATCGCTTGCGCCGATTCCCCATATAAGCTGGCTTTTAAACAAAAGACCAAAAATTGAAAACAAAGCCCCTACAATAATACTAAGGGTTAAAGTGTTGCCTAAAACTCTTTCTGCCTTTTCGTGTTCTCTTTTTCCTAAATTTATAGAAATGTTTGCGGCGGCGCCAATGCCGATAAGCATTGCGCCGCCAAGCCCTATAGTCATAATTGGCATTGTAAGCCCAACCCCGGCTAAGGCTTCTTTGCCTGCGCCGGGAATTTTTCCAACCCAAAAACGGTCTACAACATTATATAAAGCGTTAATAAACATGCTTATAATGGTGGGGATTGAATACATTAATACTAGCTTCTTCAAATCCTCAGTTGCCATTCTTTGTTCTGTCGGTGTTAATTGTCTGTGTTCAGAATCCATTTTAAACTCCTATTATCTTCTTCTATTCATCAAAGCTAAAAATCTTAATAAGTTTGCAAGAGAAACAATTACAGCCGCGACATAAGTTAAAGCCGCTGCGCTTAAAACCTTTTTAGCTGATTGAGTCTCAGTTTCAGACAAAAAGTTGTAGTCCTCAAGCATTGCTAAAGCTCTTTTTGAAGCGTTAAATTCTACAGGAAGAGTAATTAACTGAAAAATAATAACCCCTAAAAACAGAACAATGCCAACGGACATAAGCATATAACCAAGCTGCCCTCTGCCGCCGGAAAGAAAAAGCCCGATAAATATTAAAGGCATAGACAAATTAGAGCTAATGCTAACAACAGGGTATATTGCGTTACGCAAGCTTAAAGCGGCATAACCAACGTTATGCTGAACAGCGTGGCCTGTTTCATGAGCGGCAACGCCGATAGCCGCAAGGGAAGTGCTGTTATATACGCTGTCTGAAAGACGGAGCCTTTTTGCCCGAGGGTCATAATGGTCGGACAAATGACCGGAAACACGTTCAACAGCAACGTCTGTAATGCCGGAAAGAGACAAAAGTTTTCTAGCAACGTCTGCCCCGGTTACACCTCTGGAACTTCTAACTTGGCTAAATTTATTAAAAGTTGAACTAACTTTCATTTGTGCGTAAAATGCTAAAAGCATTGCTGGTATTAAAAAAATAAATGTAGAATCATACATAAAAAATGGCATAAATTACCTCCTATTTTAAAACAGTTCCTATTTCAATAGGATGTCCTCTCAAATAATCTGAAGCAAGCATTCTTCTTGAAGAGCTTGCTTGGATTTCTGTTAAAATTACTGCTCCATCCCCGGTTTTAACTACAATTCCTTTGCTTTTTATAACGTCAATAACTTCTCCGTGTTTGCCTGTTTTGTTGGTATCAAAAACTAGCGCCTGCCATATTCTAAGCTTTTCATCGCTTATAAATGTGTATGCAACAGGGCTGGGGTTAAGCCCACGGATTAAATTAAAAATTTCATATGAAGTCTTGCTCCAATCAATATGCCCCATTTCTTTTGTTAGCATACAAGCGTATGTTGAAAGGCTGTCGTCCTGTTTTTGTCTTGGGGCTTCCCCTTTTTTTATTAAATCAAGGGTTTCAATAACAAGATTTGCACCTAAATTAATAAGCTTATCACCAAAAGTTCCGGCTGTGTCATGGTCTTCAATGGCAAGCTCTTGTTGTAAAATTATATCGCCGGAATCAAGCCCTTTGTCCATATACATAATAGTTGTGCCGCTTATTTTATCACCGTTTAAAATAGCATGGTTTATAGGCGCAGCACCTCTATATTTTGGAAGCAAAGAGGGGTGAACGTTTATACAACCGTATTTGGTAATAGACAAAAGTCGTTCCGGAAGAATTTGGCCATAAGCAACAACTACAATAACATCCGGCTTAAGTGCGGCAATTTCGTCTATTACACTTTCCTCTTTTAAACTTTCGGGTTGTAAAACAGGAATATTATTTATTAATGAATATTCCTTAACAAAAGTTGCCTGAAGTTTTTGTCCTCTGTCTTTAGGCTTATCCGGTTGAGTTATGCATAAAATAACGTCATGGTCTTGATGGTTAATTAAGCTTTCCAATACTTGTACAGCATAATAGGGAGTACCCATAAAAACGATTTTCATATTAATCTTCTCCGTTTCCATCTAAAGATTGATCACTATCTTCAATGTATTCAGCTTTGTCAATATATAGTATGCCGTCTAAGTGGTCAATTTCGTGGCACAAAACAACCGCTTTTAAATCCTCGCCTTCTATTATTATTTCTTCACCGTTTCTGTTAAAACCAGTTGCTTTAACGTATTGTGGGCGTATAACACCGCCTGCTTTGCCGGGTACAGATAAGCAGCCTTCATGGCTTTCCTGTTCTCCCTGTCTTTCAATTATTTGTGGGTTAATAAGTTCAATAACACCCTCTTCATCGCCAACGTCTAAAACGATTATCCGCTTTAAAACGCCAACTTGTGGTGCTGCAAGTCCTACTCCGTTTCTAAAATGCATTGTTTCAGCCATGTCGTCTAAAAGCATATGTATGTTTTTAGAAACTTCTTTAACCACCTTGGCAGGCTTGCGTAAAATGTCATCGCCCTCAAACCGTAAATTTCTTATCGCCATTATTTTTCCTCACTTTATATAATTAGAGTTGGGTTCATCGTTAGATTAAACTGAAGCCCGCCTAAATCTTCTTTTTCTTTGAGTTTGTCAACACAGTAAAAAACAAAACTTTTAAGCTTTTCCTCATCAATGCTTTTTATTATAAGCTTCCATCGGAATTTGTTTTTTATCTTGGAAATAACGGCGGGGGAAGGACCTAAAATTTCAAAAAGCCCCTTTCTGTTATAAAAATTCATAATTTCAAGCAACTTAAACAACGTCATTATAGTTTTTTTCTCGTCTTGTGAAACTATTAAAACACAAAAGACGTGAAAAAAAGGGGGATAATTCATTTGTCTTCTTATTGAAAGCTCGTGGCTGTAAAACTCTTCGTAATTATTGTCTTTAGCGTAAATTATGCTGTAATGCTCCGGGTTATATGTTTGTATAAAAACTTTGCCAGAAATCTCTGCCCGCCCGGCTCTGCCGGAAACTTGGGTAAGTAGCTGATAAGTTGTCTCTCCTGCCCGGAAGTCGCCGTTATTAAGGGATAAATCAGCCGCAATAATACCAACAAGAGTTACATTTGGAAAATCCAGTCCTTTGGCAATCATTTGAGTACCAATTAATATGTTGGCATCGCCGTTTCGGAATTTAGACAAAATATGGTCATGAGTGTGTTTACCGGTTGTCGTGTCCATATCCATACGTAGTGTTTTTGCATCGGGAAAATATTTGTTTATATCTTCTTCAACCCTTTGTGTGCCAACGCCAAAATATTTAATATATTTTGACCCGCATTGAGGGCAGTTTAAAGGGTTTTTAGTTTTTTTACCGCAATAATGGCAAATAAGTTTTTGTGCCGCCATGTGATACGTGTAATTTACGTTACAGCTTTCACACGTCATAACATAACCGCACTTTCTACAAGATACGAATGTAGAAAAGCCACGTCTGTTAAGAAATAAAATAGTTTGCTCATTTTTGTTAAGATTATCGCCAATAGCCTTATATAATGCGGCACTGAAAATGCTCATATTGCCTTGTTCCAGCTCTTTTCTCATATCCGCAATATAAATTTCCGGCAAGGTTTTATTAATTCTTTCTTTTAAAACAACTAAGTCAAATATGCTGGAAGTCGCTTTAAAATAGGTTTCTACACAAGGGGTTGCCGAGCCAAAAACCACAAGAGCATTTGAAAGCGCTCCTCTTTGAATTGCCACTTCTTTTGCGCAATACTTAGGTGTTGTTTCAGATTTATATGTTTTTTCGTGTTCTTCGTCAATTATTATCGCCCCTAAGTTTTCAAAAGGGGCAAATATTGCGGAACGAGGACCAATAATAATAGAAGCCTGACCGCTTTTGGCTTTTTTCCATTGATCATATCTTTCCCCAAGAGTAAGCCGGGAATGGGTTACAGAAACTAAATCTCCAAATCTGCTTAAAAATACGTTAACAGTTTGAGCGGTTAACGATATTTCCGGCACAAGCATTATAGCCTGCTTCCCGTCATTTATAGCCTTTTCTATAATACGCATATAAATTTCTGTTTTGCCGCTTCCGGTAATTCCGTGAATAAGTACTGGCTTATTGTCTTGTTTGCTTTCAATGAAATCAACCGCCGCCTGCTGTTCTTGGGATAGGGCAGGGGGGCTTTTTTTATGCATATCGGTATAATTAACTGTATTGCGTAGTATTTCCGTATCCTCTGTTTTTATTAAGTTGCTTTTAACAAGGCTTTCCACAGGGGAATTGGATATATTTAAAAATTTCTTAATATCACTGACCGCCATGCCGTCGTTTTCCAAAAGAAGGGATAAAACTTTAGCCTGGGCTTTAGACTTTTTAGTAAGCTCTGTTATCGTTTTTTCAATATCCGAAACGTCCTCAAAAACTTCGTTTTCATAATTTATATAAGCAAATTTCATTTTAAGCGTAAGGTTTTTATATTCCGTTACGCTTTTATATGAAATTATACCTTTTTTTTCTAGTGTTTTTAAAGTACCGTCAATGCTTTTATAAAAATTATTTTCAAGTTCTGTTTTTAAGCAAATACAGTCTTGTGCTTTTAAGTACTCAATAATTTCCGCTTGCTTTTCAGTTGGTTTTACTATTTCTATATTTTCATTAAATGTAATTAAAACATCGCTTTTTAATAAATTACCTTTAGGTATAACACACTTTAAGCATTCATAAAGGTTTGTGTAATACTTTTGCTGCATCCATTCTGCAAGCTTTAGCATTTTATCATCAAAAAGCTGTTCATAATTATTTATCCGGATAATTTCCTTAACTTTTTCGTCATCTATACTGCAATCATCTGAAAAACCGGTGACATAACCCTCATAAGGCTTATTGCCACGCCCAAAAGGAACAGTAACGCTTTGCCCCAATTTTATTAAAGGTTTTATGTCCTCCGGTATTTTATATGAAAAGGTTCTATCTACATCTTTATGAGAAATGGAAACGGTAATTTTTGCATATTGCATGAAATCATCCTAAAGGCTATTTTTCCAAAGTTAAATCTTCCTGGCTTAAATATTCAGTTCTTTCCGGGTCGGTTCTTCTAAAAGACGCCGCCTCGTCGTAATCTTTTGAAACGCAAATACTTATCTTTCCTTTAGCAATTTCTTCAATGGCTACAGAAACGGATTTGTCGCTGTTCATATCAACAAGATTGGCAGAGCCGTCAATTAATTGTCTTGCTCTTTTTGCCGCAGCAATAACTATTGTGTACCGGCTTGTAACTTTCATATCAACGTCATCTTGATTGTTCAAAATCTCTATTAAATCGGAATAGGACGGTCTAAGCATTTATATCATCTCCTAAAAAATGTTTGATTAGTTCGCTGTTTCTTTGTGGTTTTAAAGATTCTGCCTGAACTATGGTATCTATTAAAGAAACTGCCTCGCTGATAGTGTCGTTAATTACTAAATAATCATATTTATCAACAAGCTTTATTTCCTCATAAGCTCTTTTTAGTCTGTCTTCAATGGTTTCTTTATCTTCTGTGTTTCTGTTAATCAATCTATTTTTAAGTTCCTCAAAAGTAGGCGGAACAAGGAAAATCAAAATTGTTTCAGGGAAACGGTCTTTAACCTGCAAAGCTCCGTTAACTTCAATTTCAAGAACAACTGTTTTGCCTTTTTTAATTTGCTCTTCAACGTATGGAAGCGGAGTTCCGTAATAATTGCCGCAATAAAGGGCGTGCTCCAAAAACTGCTCGTTTTCACGCATAATATTAAATTCTTCCGGTGTTTTAAAAAAGTAATCTATGCCGTCTCTTTCCCCGCTTCTTGGCTCTCTGGTTGTTACGGATATTGACAAAGCGTAATTTTTTTTAGGGTCTAACACCTTTACAACCGTACCCTTTCCGGAGCCGGATGGTCCGGAAATTATAATCAGCATTCCTCTATTGTACATTTTTGCCCCTCTTTTCAAAATATAAACGGTTATCTATAATTTCAAAAGTTATATTATGTCATCCTCTAAACTGTGGGGCTTTGTTGGCGGTTCGTTTATAATTCTTCCGGCGATTGTTTCAGGCTGAAGTGCGGATAAAATTATACTGTCCGTGTCTGTTATAATAACTGCCCTCGTTCTCCTTCCGCATGTGGCGTCAACGGCTGTTTGGTTTTGCCTTGCTTCCGAAATTATACGCTTTATAGGCGCAGATTCCGGGCTTAT
Source organism: uncultured Eubacteriales bacterium (assembly GCA_964545475.1). GTDB lineage: Bacteria > Bacillota > Clostridia > Lachnospirales > JAISER01 > CAZJGG01. Next base: position 48,052 of record CAZJGG010000012.1, read on the forward strand.
AATAGCAACAATCCTGTTTGCAAAAACAATGTTACCAAAGCCGATATTAACTAAGTTAATACTCAAAACAATCATTCCCTATTCTATATTTTGAATTTGTTCTCTTATTTTTTCAACCTCGCATTTTAAGTCTACAACAAGTCTGTTCATTTCAAGGTCGTTAGATTTAGAGCCGATTGTGTTTATCTCTCTGTTCATTTCCTGCATCAAAAAGTCTAATTTTCTGCCTACAGTTTCGTTTTGGCTAAGTATAAGGTCCAGTTGGTTTAAATGGCTTTTAAGGCGGGTTAATTCTTCATCAACGCATGAGCGTTCCGCAAAAACGGCTATTTCTGTTAAAAGCCTGTTTTCGTCAGGTTGTATGTTTTCCAGAAGTTCAGTTATTCTAAGCTTTAACCGTTTTTCATAGTCTAAAACCACAAAAGGCATTCTTTTCTCAAGTTTTTCAACCAAACCGACAATAAACGCCTTTTTATCCAAAATATTTTCTTTTAAAGCTTCTCCCTCGGAAATGCGCATAGAAATAAAGCGGTCAATAGCTTCTTTAGCCGCAGCCTCAAGGGTTTCCCACATTTCATTTATTGCTGTTTCGTCATATATATTTTTTTCAATTGAAAGTACATCAGAATATGTTGCAACAAGTTGGAGTGGTATTTCCGAAGAAATATTGAACCTTTGTTTTAAATCGATTAAAGCCTCTACATAGGCGTTTGCAAGCGGTTCATTTACGTTGATTTTAACATCAGAATCTGAGAAGGTTTCCATACTTACATAAACATCAGTTTTCCCTCGTTGTATATGAGCCGAAAGCAATTTCTTAAGCTTATCCTCAAGGCAGTTCATTACACGGGGCATTTTTATAGCAAAATCGTTATACCTATGGTTTACTGACTTTAGTTCTACAACAATTTTGCGGCAATAAAGCAGGCATTCTCCTCTGCCGTAACCCGTCATGCTTTTTATCATGGAAATTCCTCCAATATATTGAAACTAACTCTTAATCATGTTATTATATATGAAAATTAAGTATTTCGTCAAGAGATAATATAAAGGAAGCGAAGTTTAAATGGCATTAGACGGCATTTCAATTGCTGCTGTAATACACGAGCTTAGCAGCAAGCTTACAGGAGGCAGGATTGATAAAATATACCAGCCCGAAAAAGAGGAAGTAATTATTAATATAAGAAGCCAGGGAAGCAACCATAAGCTTTTAATGACGGCAAGCCCCTCACACCCAAGGCTTCATATTACGGCGCAGGCAAAGGAAAACCCACTTAGTGCGCCTTTATTTTGTATGGTTTTAAGAAAGCATTTAACCGGGGGTAAAATAACAAAAATTGCCCAGTCGGGCTTTGAAAGAATTGCGGAAATTGGTATTGAAGCTTTAAACGAAATGGGAGATTTAACGGAAAAAAGGCTTATTATTGAAATAATGGGAAAGCACTCAAATGTCATTTTGGTTGATGAAAATGATATTATTTTAGATTCCATAAAAAGGATTTCCCACGAAACAAGCGCAGTTAGAGAAGTTTTACCCGGGAAAAAATATGTTTTGCCACCGGATCAAAACAAGATTAACCCAATGGAGTTTGATAGAAACAATGGTTTTTGCGGAGATGAATTAAGCTTACAGCAATATATATACAAAACCTATTGCGGAATAAGCCCTTTTATGGCGGATGCGCTGTGTTTTATGATGGGTATTGACGGAGACAAACAGGTTTTAAGCTTATCAAGTAATGAAAAAGCTTCTTTTTGTGACGGTATGGAATGGCTTAAACAAAAAGTTAAAAGCGGGGATTTTAACCCTGTGCTTTTGTCTAAAAACGAAAAACCTATTGATTTTGCCGTTTTAAAAATGGAATATTTTAATCAATACAATACTAAAGAATTTGACAGTTCTTCTGAAATGCTTGAGTATTTTTACAGCCATAAAGATGCTCATTACAGAATATTGCAAAAAACTACAGATATGCGGAAGCTTATTCAGAAAAAAATAGAACGGTGTGTACGAAAAAGGGACATGCATTTAAAAATGCTTAATGATGTTAAAGACAGAGATATAATTAAAATTAAAGGCGAGCTTTTAACCGCAAATATATATTCTGTTGAAAAAGGAATGACATCGTTTGTAACCCAAAACTTTTATGATGAAAATTTGCCGGAAATTAAAATAGAACTTGACCCAACTTTAATGCCTTCTGAAAATGCTCAAAAATATTTTAAAAAATATAATAAAGAAAAAAGAACGTTTGCGGCGGTAAACGAACAAATGGCGCAAAACGATGAAGAGATGGAGTATCTTGAAAGCGTTTTGCAGGCACTTGAAATTTGCGTTACAGAAGCGGATATAGAGGCGCTTAGGGAAGAGCTTACGGAACAAGGCTTTTTACGGAAAAAGAAAGGGAAAAAACAGAAAATACAAAAATCAAAACCCATGCACTTTATTTCTTCGGACGGCTTTCATATTTACGTGGGCAAAAATAATATGCAAAATGATGAATTAACATTAAAATTTGCCCAAAATAACGATATGTGGTTTCACACAAAAGATATTCCCGGCTCACATGTAATTGTACAAACAGTGGGGCAAAAACTTCCGGACAAAACCGTTGAGGAAGCCGCAATGCTTGCGGCGTATTTTAGCAAGGGAAAAAACGGAAGCCATGTACCGGTTGATTATACTATAAAGAAAAACGTTAAAAAGCCAAACGGGGCAAAACCCGGCATGGTAATTTACGAGCGAAACCAAACAGCCTATATGACACCTACAGAGGAATATATTAACAGCATTAAAAAGGGATAGGGGATTATATGAAAATTTTTATTTTAAGGTTTTGCCGTCTTATGTTAGGTTTATTTCTTTATGCAACCGGGATTGCAGTTACAATACAAGCAAATATAGGATATGCCCCCTGGGATGTTTTCCATGTGGGGCTTTCCAAAACCATTGGTATTTCCATAGGAACGGCATCTATTGCTATTGGGATGGTGCTTGTTATTATTGTTCTTTTGCTTGGAGAAAAAATCGGGATGGGAACAGTTTTAAACATGATTTTAATAGGGCTTTTTCTTGACCTTATTTTATGGCTTAAAATTATAGGGGTTGCACCAAACATGGCTGTTGGTGTAGTTATGCTAATAGCAGGGCTTTTTATAATTGCTATAGGCTCGTATTTTTACATAGGCAGTGCCTTTGGCGCAGGCCCAAGAGATAGCTTAATGGTTGCTGTAAACCGCAAGACAAATTTACCTGTTGGTGTTTCAAGAACGGCAGTTGAACTTATCGCCGTTGTTGTTGGCTGGGTTTTAGGCGGTATGGTTGGCATAGGAACGGTTATTTCGGTAATCGCTATAGGTTTTTGCGTTCAGATTACATTTAAGCTGTTTAAATTCGTCCCGAAAGATGTTAGGCATGAGTCTTTAGCGGATTATTACAGAATATTAAAAGCGAAAAATAATTGAAAAAATTTTTTTATAATCGTTCTTTTCTTTTACACAATGCCATCTGGAATGCGGAACGCATACAATGCGTTCCCTACGCTTTTATTTTAAAATGAATAATTAAACATTAGAAGCCATTTTGTAGGGAACGCATTGTATGCGTTCCGCAGACTGCCGACAAGCATGTTTTACCAGTTTTTATGGGTTTGGACTTTAACTCTAAGTTTTTCAAGCCTATTTAACGCTTCAATAAGTGTTTCATCTTTTTTAGCAAAGTGGAAACGAATAAGATGATTAACATTCTCTCTAAAAAAGCTAGAACCGGGAACAGCCGCAACGCCAACCTCTTTTGCAAGCCATTCACAAAAAGCCAAATCATTATCCTTTCGGAATTCAGAAATGTCCGCCATAACGTAATAAGCCCCTTGGGGATCTGTATAATTAAGCCCTAAGTTTTTAAGCCCGTCTATAAACAGGTTTTTCATATGTGTATAGTGGTTTAGAAGTTCTTTATAGTATTCGTCGTCAAATTTAAGCCCGATAACCGCCGCTTCTTGCAGCGGAGCAGCAGCTCCAACGGTTAAAAAATCGTGGACTTTTTTTATAACGTCAATTATATGGGCAGGGGCAATGGCATAACCAAGCCGCCAGCCGGTTATTGAATATGTTTTAGATAAAGAAGAGCAAGAAATTGTCCTTTCCCACATGTCGGGAAGAGTGGCGATATATGTATGCTTTTTAGGTTCATAAACTATATGTTCGTATACTTCATCTGTTATTACAAAAGTATCATATTTTTTAGCAAGATCCGCTATAAAGGAAAGCTCTTCATATGAAAATACTTTTCCGCTTGGGTTTGAAGGATTGCATAAAATTAACGCTTTGGGGTTCTGCTTAAAAGCTTGCTCCAATACATCACCGTCAAAATTAAAAGTTGGGGGAGTTAAAGGAACAAAAATAGGCTTTGCGCCGCAAAGGATAGTGTCTGCACCGTAATTTTCATAAAAAGGTGAAAATACAATAACTTTATCTCCTGGGTTTGTAACAGACATCATGGCTGCCATCATTGCTTCGGTGCTTCCGCAAGTAACAACAACTTCCGAGTTATGGTCTATTTTTCTGCCCATAAAACGTGTTTGTTTTTCCGCAAGGGCAAACCTAAAGTTTTCTGCGCCCCATGTTACGGCGTATTGGTGAGGGCCTATGTCTGCTATTTCTTTCAATCTGTCTGTAATGACCTTTGGTGGGGCAAAATCTGGAAAACCTTGTGAAAGGTTAACCGCACCATGTTGCTGCGCAATCCTCGTCATTCTTCTTATAACGGAATCTGTAAATCCCACAGTTCTTTCGCTTATTTCCGGCATGTCTTTAACCTCCGTAACAGTTGTTCGTGTTAATAGAAGATTATATTAAATATGTCAAGCTGTCAATATAAGTTTATTGAATCACGTCTGTTTCATGAATTATGCTCACGATATTGCACAAATGCTCAGCCCCCTACATTTGCCAGTTTTACGGGTTGTCGAGGACGCCAACCCCTACATACCCGTACCCAATGAATTTTGGCTAAATCAAATTTTTTCCCGTAGGGGACGGCGTCCTCGACGTCCCGAACTCCGTTAGATGCAAAGTGCTTGAGTTGCCTATGACATGAATATGATACGCCTATACTTGTAAATATTGTTCCAGTTGTATTTTATATGGTAAAATTGATATAAAATCTTCATATATTCTCCACAAAAAAATGTTATAATATTTTAAAATGAGGTGAAGCTTTGAAGAAATACACAATACTAATTGTTGAAGATGAGCGGAAAATTGCAGAGGCCATAGAGGCGTATCTTAAAAAAAATGAATATAACACCTTAGTTGCGGAAGATGGTAGACAAGCATTATTGCTTTTTGATAAGGAGAACCCTGACATGGTGATTCTTGACCTAATGCTGCCTTACGTTACAGGGGAAGAAATATGTAAAACCATTAGGCGGCAATCTCGCATTCCAATAATTATGCTTACGGCAAAAGCAAGTGAGGAGAATAAAATTTATGGGCTTAATATGGGCGCAGATGATTATATAACAAAGCCTTTCAGCCCCAGGGAGCTTGTAGCACGGGTAAATAGTTTGTTTCGCAGATGTTCTGACGGTATATCACCGTTTTATAAAAAAATGCGGTGGAACGGCGGAGCTTTGGAAGCAGATTTTGATGCCCACACAGTTAATAAGCAAGGATTTCCAGTAAACTTAACCCAAAGCGAATTTAAGCTTTTTTCGGCTATGGCAAAACGCCCTAACAAAACATTTACAAGAGACGAATTAATTGAACTTGCTTTAGGGATGGACTTTGACGGATATGACCGCACCATTGACAGCCATATTAAAAACTTGCGAAGCAAAATTGAAACAGATACAGCTAACCCGGAGTATATTCTTACAGTACGTGGCGTTGGTTACAAGTTTGGAGGTAATTTGTGTGAAACTTAAAAGTAGATTGATTATCTCATATACGATTATAGCAGTGTTTTTAGTTGTAGTGTTAATAATTGCTTACATGGGATGCGGAATTATTTGTAAAGTAAGCCCAACCGTTATGAAAAGCGGCATGAGGTTATTTAATTGGTTTTCCATAGCTGCACTTTTTGTAGCATTAATTTTTTCCCAGTGGTTTGCAAACAAAATTTCAGGTCCGCTGAAAATATTAACCGATAAAACCCAAGATATTGCCAATGGTAACTATAGCGAAAAAATTAATCTAAGAACAAACACAGTAGAAGTTGATACGCTGATAAACAGTGTAAATAACCTTGCAGCAACATTAGAAGGGCAGCGGCAAGTAAAGCGGCGTATGGCCAATGATTATGCCCATGAGTTCAGAACCCCCCTTGCGGCTATCCAGTCTAACTTGGAGGGGATTATTGATGGTGTATTTGAGCCCTCTATTGAGCGTTTGGAAGACATCCGGGAAGAAATTTTACGCCTTTCTCGAATGGTGTCTCAAATAGATAATTTAGTTGCGCTAGAAAATGATGGCATTGATTTAAATATGCAAAGTTTTGATCTTAAAGCTTTACTTACCCAAACCATTTCTACTTTTGAAGCAGCAATTTTTGATAAAAAAATTAATTTAAAATTAGATATGACACCGTGCGAAATTACAGCGGATAAAGATAAAATTTCCAGCGTAATAATTAACCTAATCTCTAACGCAATAAAATACACTGATATCGGGGGAAATATTGTTGTTTCTTTAGTTGATAATAAATCACATGTTGCTGTCATATTTGCAGACAGCGGCGTTGGAATTGCAAAAAAAGACCTTCCTCATATTTTTGAACACCTTTACAGAACAGATACGTCCCGTACAAGAAACACTGGCGGCTCAGGTATTGGGCTTTCTGTAACAAAAGCTATTGTAGCAGCCCATAGCGGAACAATAGATGTTAAAAGCGAAGTAGATAACGGCAGTGTATTTACTGTAGTTTTGCCTAAGAGCCTGTTTGGAATCTCGCTTTTAGTGGATTTTTGAGCAAATTTTTTGAATCGCAAGGAAGTGGTGAACGTTCATACTAGAAGAAGTATGGGCGTTTGCCACTGACGCAGCGATTCGGAAAATTTGCCGAAAAGACACTGAAATGGAGATTCTAAACAGGCTCTAAAAGGTAATAAGCCCTCCATACAATCTCCACATAAGTGGGATATGTTATTGC
>CAZJGG010000013.1:0-54980 GCA_964545475.1 uncultured Eubacteriales bacterium
CCCAATACGGATTATTCAACACGCCCCTTAATTATGGCAGCACGCCGATTTTTATGAAATTACATTAAAGTATCAAACAAAAGCCCCAAACCGCTTGCTTTGTTATTAAGAAATTCAATTTGAGCGTTGTAGTTCCTAGAATATCCGTCGCTACTATTTGATGTTACATAACTCGATGTATTTGAGTCAATATTTGTTGCAATTTGGCTTACTTTTGCAGTAAAGCCGTAATTTATATTGTTGCTGCCTGCACCTAAAGCTTTTTGCGCTGCACCGCTGGAAACGGCTTCTTTAAGTTTGTTGCTGTCGATTTGTAATTCACCGCTGGTTTTATTAATGGTTATGCCTACTTTTGATAGAGAAGACTGGTAGGTTTTAGCAGCTCCGTCAAGCTGCCTTATTACCGACTTCGCACCTTTATCAAGAGAGTTTGACCGGGCGGTGTTAAGAAGCTCGTTATAACCTTTAACCATGCTTTCAATTGATGAAACAATGCCGTCGGTGTTTCGCCCCATTGAAATTTTTATGTTGCTTGCGCTTTGTTTTATTGTTGCGGTTAAGCCTTTATCAATGGTTATATTGTTTGATGAGCTTTTTATGTCAGCTCCGCCGTTTATGTTATAAACAGCATCTTTGGAATCTTGTGTCTTCTTATCTGCTCCAAGGGAGGAAACAATATCTCCTGTTCCGGTTTGCCCTATTTCAAAGTTGTTTTTTTGGCCGGTGTTTTTGCTTTCAATTACAAGAGAGGATGTTTTTGTTGCTTTGTCCTCAACAACTTTAGCGGTAACCCCTGTGCTTTGTTTGTTAATAACGTCTGCCATTTTTTTCTGAACTATTTTGTTGCTGTCGGTGCTTTTAACGTTAACTGTAAAGAAATTTGTTTTCCCGTTCACATCAATAGCAAAGCTGTTGTTACCTGATGTAACGTTTGTTTTGTTATCAGATTTTAAGGAAAACCCTTCATTTACTTGAGTTTGCGCCGCCTGTTTAACGTTAACTTCGTAAGATTTTGCAGCCAGTTCATAAGTGTTGTCAGTTTTAACAGTTAAAGCAGTAGTGTTGGAAGAAACAGCGGTTTTTTGCGCAAAAACACCTTTTGAGCTTAGCGTGTCTTTAGTAATGGCTTTTAGCTCGCCGGCGTTTTTCTTTAAGCCTGTTAAATAGCTTTGGGTAAGCTGGCTGCTTGCAGAATTGTTTTTTCCAAAAAGTGAGAAAATAGAGCTTACGCTTTTTGAGTTTGAGCCAAGGTTATTATAATTGTAAAGATTTGAGTAGTTATTTAATACTTGGCCGTAATTAAAAGACGGAATGTTCATGTTCATAAAATCACCTCCTTGTGAAATTTTATTTTCCTTAAATATTATTGAAATGCCCATAGATATAGTGTATTATTAATATCGTCAAGTTTAATAAAAATCTTTAGTGTCGGAGAAGATTAATGAAAGAATTGTTAAAGAAAATACCGAAAATAGATGTGCTTTTACAAAATGGTTATGTTAAATTTATGTTACAAAAATATCCCTACGCCTATGTTGTGGAGGCTTTGAGAAAAGCTGTTGAAAATTTCAGGGAAAAGATATTAAGAAATGAAATAACTTCATTTGAAACAATTGATATAATAAAAGGATCTGAAGAAATACTTAGAACAAGCTTTAAAGTATTACGCCCGGTTATAAATGCAACGGGCATAGTTTTGCACACAAATTTAGGCAGGGCGCTTATTTCAGATGCCGCCGTTAAAAGGCTTTCAGAAATTTCCGGGGAGTACTGTAATTTGGAATACGATTTGGAAAAAGGGGAGAGGGGTTCACGTTACGACGGCATTACATCTCTTTTAACCCACCTTACAACAGCGGAAGATGCTCTTTGTGTAAACAACAACGCCGCTGCGGTTTTGCTTGCCATAAGCACAATTGCTAAAGGGAAAAATGTTATTGTTTCCAGAGGGGAACTGGTTGAAATTGGCGGAGGTTTCAGAGTGCCGGAGGTTATAAGCCAAAGCGGAGCTGTTTTAAAAGAAGTGGGCACAACAAACAAAACTCACTTATATGATTATGAAAATGCCATAGACGAAAACACAGCTCTTATTTTGCATGTTCACACCAGTAATTACAGAGTTGTTGGCTTTACGGAATCCGTGCCCCTTAATGAACTGGCGATTCTTGCAAAAAAACATAACATACCCCTTATGTCCGACACAGGAAGCGGAATCTTAGTTGAACATGAATTGTTTAAAGCCGCCGGAGAGGTTACAGTTACACAAGCTCTTGAAGCCGGAGCAGATATTGTTACATTCAGCGGAGACAAGCTTTTAGGCGGCCCACAGGCAGGCTTTATAGCAGGAAAAAGTGAATATATAAAGAAAATGAAGAAAAACCCACTTTTGCGGGCGTTAAGAATAGACAAACTAAGCATTATTGCCGCAGAGGCAACCCTTTTGGAATATTTTAATGAAAGTTTATGTATTGAAAATATACCAACACTAGCAATGCTAGGGGCGGATATTAGTTTGCTTGAACACAAAGCTAAAATTTTATACAGTTTGTTTAATAACGCAGATTTAAACGAATATTACGATTTTGAAGTTTGCAAGGATTACAGCCAAGCAGGGGGAGGTTCTCTTCCAGCGGTTAATCTAAAAACGTTTGTTATAAAAATAACACCTAAAGTAATGTCTTTAAATTCTATAGAAGAAGCACTGAAAAGGCTTGATGTACCCATAATTGTAAGGATTAATAAAAATACCATAATATTGGATGTTCGTACTATAAATGAAAATAAATTTAGTTATGTAGTAGATTCTTTTTCAAAAATTGCTACGGAGGGGTGCAAATGAAACATGTTATTATCGGAACGGCAGGGCATGTTGACCACGGCAAAACCACTTTAATAAAAAGGCTTACGGGCATTGACACCGACCGTCTTTTGGAAGAGAAAAAAAGAGGAATAACAATTGAACTTGGCTTTGCTTACATGACAAACGAGTTAGGAGAAAAAATAGGCATTGTAGACGTACCCGGACATGAAAAATTTATTAGGCATATGTTAGCTGGGGCAGGGGGCATTGATATAGCCCTGCTTATAGTGGATGCAAACGAAGGGGTTATGCCCCAAACAAGAGAACATACAGCAATACTTGATTTGCTTGGGGTTAAAAAGGGAGTTGTTGTTATAACAAAGGCTGATACTGTTGATGCTGACTGGCTTCCTATGGTTGTTGAAGATATAAAAGAGGAATTAAGGGAAACATTTTTAAAGGATGCGGAAATAATTCCTGTTTCGGCAATAACAGGGGAGGGGATTGGCAAGCTTTGCCTGGCTATATGGGCGCTTGCTGACGAATGCGCTGAGAAAAACGCAAATAAATTTGCAAGGCTTCCCATAGACAGAGTTTTTACTATGAAAGGCGCAGGAACTGTTATAACAGGCACACTAACTCAGGGCAAAATTGAAAACGGGCAAAACATTTGCATTTACCCAAAACAAATTGTGGCAAAAGTTAGAAACGTTGAGGTGCATGAAACACCTGTAGAAACGGCGTATGCCGGGCAGAGAGTTGCAATTAACCTTTCCGGCGTAAAAAAAGAGGAAATAGATAGAGGGGACTGCATTGCATCCCCGGAAAGCATGACAAACACCCCTTCTTGTTATGTTCAAATAAAAATGCTTCCAAAGACGGATCGAACTATTAAAAACAGAAGCAGGGTGCATTTTTACAGCGGCACAAGCCAGACAATTGCCGTTGTTACGCTTTTGAACAAAACTATTGTTAAAGCCGGAGAAAGCGCTTTTGCGAAGCTTACGTTTTCAAAAGAAATCCCTCTTTGTCATAAAGACAGGTTTATATTAAGGTTTTTTTCTCCGCTGGAAACTCTTGGAGGAGGAGAAGTTTTAATACCGTCTCCTGTTAAGCTTCAAAAACAAAATGCCATAGAAACCCTTGAAGCACTGTTTACAGAAAACAGAGAACAAGCAATAGGTGAGTTTATTAAAATATACAGCCCTCTCTATAAAAAAATAGATTTTTATAAGCATTTAACCGGGTTTACTGACGATGAAACGGCAAAAGCATTAAAAAAATTAAAAAGTAAAAGTATAACTTTAATAAATGATGAATTTCCTTTAAACAGTGAATATTTAAAGCAATGTACTGAAAGAATAAAAGTGTTCTTAACAGAATTTCATGAGCAGAACCCTTTAAAAGAAGGAATAGCCCTTGAAACCTTTAAAAATAAAACGTTTACTAATATTGATGAGGGCACAATAGAAGCTCTTTTAAGCTATTTATCAAGTAAAAAAGTTATAACTGTAACAGATACTGTTAAATTATCTAGCTTTTCGTTAAACTTAAGTAACGAACAGTCTGACATTTCTAATAAAATCGAGACAATATATTTAGAGGCGAAATTTAATCCACCGGTCAAAACAGAGGTTTTAGAAGCTGTGGGTAATAATAAAAGCGCACAAGCTGTTTTTGATTCTATGGTAAAGTCCGGCAAGATTAAGCATATTAATGGGCTTGTGTTTGTTCACAAAGATATTTATGAAAGGGCACTGGAAATTTTAAAGGAATATTTGAAAGATAACGAAGGGATTTCTTTGGCAGCTTACAGAGACATAACAGAGTCTTCAAGAAAAATTGCTCTTTTATTATTAGAGCATTTTGATTCTAAGAAAATAACAAGAAAAAAAGGTGACATAAGAATTTTGTATTAAATTTTTTTATAGAATTTTATTTTAGGGTTGTTTTTTTAAATAATATAATATATAATAATACTTGCTAAGCAATTGGGAGCGGATGGGCGCTGGTGTGTCCTCTAGTCTTCAAAACTAGTACGAGTGGCTTTGCCTGCTTAGGTGGGTTCGATTCCCACCTGTTCCCGCCAATGTAAATTTACAACTGAATAATTTGGATGAAAGTTATGGGAGAGAATATGGGGTAAAAATATAACGTTTTTACGCATATCACCGAAGGAGTAAACACCTATTCGCCAAAATTTGTGTGATGCTCTCAGGTAAAAGGACCGTAACCGGACAAAACTCTGGTAAGCCCGTTTTGGGGCACCGAAGGAGCAATTTTCATTGAATATAATGAAAAGAAACTAACAGGTCAAAAACAGAGCAAAAGGCATACCTTTTGTTTTTGTGTGGCCTGTTTTTTGATTGGAGAAGTATCAAATATGCGCATTTTTGTTACAAACAATCCGCTTTTTAATCAAAAATATAGAGACGTTTATAATGTTAAATATTGTGAATCAAGTTACAGAGACGTTTTTATTACAGCACGAGATATGATTCACAAAAATTACAAGCTGGAAACACACCCGCTTGCTGGGAATTTAAAGCCCAATGAAACGCCGTATAAAACATTATTACTTACACATAATGATAAGGAAAGCGTTTTTGATTTTAATTCCCTTTACTTAATAGAGCAGGCTATTACAGTTTGTGACAAATATCCTGATATTAAAACGGATATTTCCCAAAGCATTAAAGACGACTTTATGTTTATTGATTTATCTATTATGGAAGCTGCTATTAATGGAATACAATTAAAATTTGAAGGAGGAATTTAAGTGAAACTTGAAATTGGTAATGTTCACATTAAAGACATTCAGTTTTCAGATGTGTCAAAAGTTGAAAACGGCGTACTTTATGTGAATAAAAACGAAGTGGAACAGTTAGTGCTTGAAGATAAGCACATTAAATCTTTATCACTCCACATTGCACGCCCGGGTGAATCTATTAGAATTACGCCTGTTAAAGACGTTATTGAGCCTCGTGTGAAGGTTGAAGGCGGCGGCGGATTTTTGCCGGGAATCATTTCAAAAGTTGATACTGTAGGAAGCGGCAGAACTCATGTATTAAAGGGTTCAGCAGTTGTTACAACAGGCAACATCGTTGGTTTCCAGGAAGGCATTATCGACATGACTGGAGAAGGCGCAAAATATACTCCTTTTTCCAAGCTTAATAACCTTGTGCTTGTGTGCGACGTTAATGACGATGTAAAACAACCAGAGCACGAATATTCTATTCGTATGGCAGGGCTTAAAACTGCTGTTTATTTAGGCGAGCTTGCTAAAAGCTTAACTCCTGATGAAGTAATTTCTTATGAAACTGAAACTTTAATGGAAGGCAAAGAAAAATATCCAAACCTTCCAAGAGTTGCTTACGTTCAAATGCTTCAAAGCCAAGGGCTTTTGCATGACACTTATGTTTACGGCGTAGACGCTAAAAAAATCGTTCCTACTGTTTTATATCCAACTGAACTTATGGACGGTGCTATCATTAGCGGTAACTGCGTTTCTGCTTGCGATAAAAACACAACATATCACCATTTAAATAACCCTGTTGTTGCAGACCTTTATGAACAGCACGGAAAAACCCTTAATTTTGTAGGCGTTATTATTACTAACGAAAACGTTTATTTAGCAGACAAAGTACGCTCTTCCGACTGGACAGCAAAACTTTGCGAATTTTTAGGTCTTGACGGCGCTATAGTTTCTCAAGAGGGTTTTGGAAATCCTGATACAGATCTTATTATGAACTGCAAAAAAATTGAACTTAAAGGCGTAAAAACAGTTATTATAACTGACGAGTACGCTGGTCGTGATGGCAAGAGCCAATCTCTTGCAGATGCAGACGAAAGAGCAAACGCAGTAGTTACAGGCGGTAACGCTAACGAAGTTATTAAACTTCCGGCGCTTGAAAAAGTTATCGGTACTACTAATTATGTTAACAAAATCGCTGGCGGCTTCGACGGAAGCCTTGAATCAGACGGCTCTATAACTGTTGAACTTCAAGCGATTACAGGTGCTACTAACGAGCTTGGCTTTAACACACTAAGCGCTAGATAATAGTAAAAAGGAGGATTAAAGTGGGTAAATTAAGAGTTGTACATTATATAAATCAGTTTTTTGCGCAAATCGGCGGCGAAGAAATGGCTAATTACAAGCCGGAAGTTCGCGAAGGAACAATAGGCCCAGGTCTTGCTTTATCACAAGCCTTTGGCGACAAAGCTGAAATCGTTGCGACGGTTATTTGCGGAGACTCATATTTTAGTGAAAACTTAGAAGAAGCAACAGCTACAGTAATGGGTTTTATTAAGGAATACAAAGCAGACTTATTTATTGCAGGTCCTGCTTTTAATGCAGGTCGTTACGGTTTTGCGTGTGGTTCTATTACAAAGGCTGTTAAAGAACAATTAGGCATTCCAGCAATTACAGGTATGTATACAGAAAACCCTGGTGCTGAAATGTTTAAAAATGATGTTTATGTTATTGCTACAAAAAACAGCGCAGTGGGCATGAAAGATGCAGTTTCAAAATTAGTGCCTCTTGCATTAAAATTAGTTAACAATGAGCCAATCGGAGCTTCTGCTGAAGATCATTATTTGCCAAACGGCATAAGAAAGAACTTCTTTGAAAAAGACAGAGGTTCTAAACGTGCGGTTAAAATGCTTCTTGCAAAACTTGGAAATAAAGAATTTACAACAGAATATCCTATGCCGGACTTTGACAGAGTTGAGCCAAATGCGGCAATTGCTGATATGTCTAAAGCTACTATTGCCCTTGTAACATCAGGTGGTATTGTTCCTAAAACAAACCCTGACAAAATTGAATCTTCCAGTGCTTCTAAATACGGTAAATACGATATTGAAGGCGTTGTGGATTTAACAAGCGAAACTTATGAGACAGCTCACGGCGGTTATGACCCGATTTACGCTAACGAAGATTCCGACAGAGTTTTACCTGTTGACGTTTTAAGAGATTTAGAAAAAGAAGGTAAAATCGGTAAGCTTCACAGATATTACTATTCTACAACCGGTAACGGTACATCAGTTGCAAATTCAAAACAATTTGCTGCGGACTTTTCTAAGGAGCTTGTTGCTGCCGGAGTTAACGGCGTAATTTTAACCTCCACTTGAGGTACCTGTACACGTTGCGGTGCAACGATGGTTAAAGAAATTGAAAGAGCGGGCATTCCCGTTGTTCATATATGTACAGTTGTTCCTATATCTCTTACAGTTGGTGCAAACCGTATTGTTCCGGCAATTGCGATTCCTCATCCATTAGGAAACCCAGCACTTAGCCATGAAGAGGAAAAAACTATAAGAAAAGACATAGTTGAAAAAGCATTAAAAGCTTTACAAACCCCAGTTTCAGAGCAAACAGTTTTTGAAAAATAAGCATTTTTGAGGGAGGGTTATATGAGCGATATTTATGATTTAATAATTATTGGCGGAGGGCCTGCCGGGCTTTCAGCCGGGTTGTACGCCGGCCGTGCGCTTTTAAAAACACTCATTATTGAAAAAACAAAACTTGGCGGTCAAATAGTTATTACTAACGAGGTAGAAAACTACCCAGGCGCTATTGAACACGAAACAGGTCCATCTTTAATTAAACGTATGGATGAACAAGTTGAAAGGTTCAAAGTTGCTAAAACTGTTGATGAAATTGTTTCTGTTGATTTTTCCGGCGACATTAAGAAACTCAAAGGCAAAAAAGCCGAATATGAAGCTAAAGCAGTTATTATAGCTACTGGCGCACTTCCAAGGCTTATTGGTTGCCCAGGCGAAGCAGATTATATCGGCAGAGGTGTTTCTTACTGTGCAACTTGTGACGGCGCATTTTTCGAGGATTTAGAAATTTACGTTGTTGGCGGCGGAGATTCTGCAATTGAAGAAGCTATTTTCTTAACTCGCTTTGGCAGAAAAGTTACTGTTATCCACCGTCGTGACGAACTTCGTGCGGCTAAATCTTTGCAAGAAAAAGCGTTTGCAAACCCAAAAATGAGCTTTATTTGGGACAGCGTTGTTGAAGAATGCAAGGGAACAGACGGCATTTTGGACACAATTGTTATAAAAAATGTTAAAACAGGTGAAACTACAGAGCTTAAAGCAGACGAAGAAGACGGAACATTTGGGCTTTTTGTTTTCGTAGGATTTATACCTAACACAGAAGTGTTTACAGATAAAATCGAAATGGAAAACGGATATTTTAGAACTGACGAAAATATGCACACAAACGTTAAAGGCGTTTTTGCTGCCGGAGACTGTAGAGTTAAAAGCTTAAGGCAAGTTGTTACAGCTGCAGCGGACGGCGCAATTGCTGCAATTGAAGCTGAAAAGATGATGCATTAAGATGAAATTTGTACATTATAAATAAAAAGGAGGCTTATTATGATAGAGCTTGATAAGGACAATTTTGAGGCAGAGGTATTACAATGCCAGTCAACCGTTTTTGTTGATTTTTACGGAGACGGCTGTGAGCCATGCAAAGCGCTTATGCCTGCTGTTCACGCTCTTGCTGAAAAATATGAAGGCAAGATGAAATTTACTGCTTTAAACACAACAAAAGCAAGAAGACTTGCTATTTCCCAAAAAGTTATGGGGCTTCCTGTAATGGCCGTTTATAAAGATGGCGCAAAAATTGCAGAGCTTGTTAAAGAAGAGTGCAACGAAGAAAACATTGAAAAAATGATTCTTGAAAATATGTAATTTATATTACAATAAATAACCAATTTCTGTAATTAATTACAGTTGGATACAGATTATTAAAAGGAGGAATTGTGATGAGCTTGTTTGAAAACAGCAAAGTTATCATCATTGGCGACCGTGACGGTATACCCGGCGGCGCTATTGAAGAAACAGTTAAAACAGCAGGCGCAGAAGTTGTATTCTCATCTACAGAATGCTTCGTCTGAACTGCCGCAGGTGCAATGGACTTGGAAAACCAAAAAAGAGTTTTGGATTTCGCTAACCAATTTGGCCCAGAAAACGTAGTAGTTATTCTTGGGGCAGCAGAAGCTGAATCAGCAGGTTTGGCTGCTGAAACAGTAACAGGTGGCGACCCAGCTTTTGCAGGTCCGTTGACAGGGGTCCAGTTAGGACTCAAAGTGTACCATGTGTGTGAAGAACCGGTTAAATCAATTTGTGATGCAACGGTTTACGACGAGCAAGTAGGCATGATGGAAATGGTATTAGATGTTGATGCTATTTCTGAAGAAATGAACAATATTCGCAGCCAGTTTATGAAATTTTAATTACGGGCGCACGTAAATGCTTTGCGTTTGCGTGCGCTTTTTAAATATTAAATTTATTTATATAAATTAGAAATGAGGTAAAAAATGAATAACGCTGTTATCAAAGGATGCGGTTATACTTTAGTACATGCGCCAGACATGGTAATACATTACGGTACAACCCAAACCTCCGAACGTTTTACTAACCCTGATTCAGACTATTTAAAGAACATTACATCCTCTCTTAGAACATATGAGCAGGCCTTATCATACATGCCAAACCAAACCTACATTGGAGCTATGACGCCGGAGGAATTGGCAAAGCAGGAAGCACCTCTTTACGACAAACAAATGCCGGGTGCGGACCGCTTTGCAAAATTTGGGGAAATTATGCCCCAGGATGAATTTATTTTGTTAATGCAAGTTTGTGACGTTTTTGACTTAATTAAGCTTGAATCAAGCTTTGTTGCCGCTACTAAACCTAAAATAGAAAAACACCCACTTATTAAAAGCGATATAACAAGCAAAATAAAAGACGGTGTGGAAGTTGAAGAAATTAAACGCTTTATTAACGAAGAACACGCAGAAGCAATTTATCATGATCAAAAACTTGTAGGCTGCTGCAAACGTGCCCATAACATTGACGTGAACCTTTCTTCTCATACTCTTCTTGAAAACCTTGTTTCAAAAGCTTCATGCGTTTTAACTGTGCTTCATCTTATGAATGCTTCTGGCATGGCTAAAGAATCTGTAGATTATGTAATAGAATGCTCCGAGGAAGCTTGCGGTGATATGAATCAACGTGGCGGCGGTAACTTTGCAAAAGCTGTTGCGGAAATTGCAGGGCTTGTTAACGCTTCCGGCGCAGACTGCAGAGGTTTTTGCGCTGCTCCCACTCATGCTCTTATTCAGGCGGCTTCTCTTGTAAAAGCTGGTACATTTGAAAACATTGTTGTTTGTGCCGGAGGTTCTACAGCGAAGCTTGGTATGAACGGTAAAGACCATATTAAAAAAGGCGTACCTGTTTTGGAAGACGTTGTAGGTGGTTTTGCCGTATTAGTCAGCAAAAATGATGGCGTTAACCCAGAAATTAACCTTGATATTATTGGCAAACACAGCGTTGGCACAGGTTCTTCACCACAAGCGGTTATCGCTTCTTTAACAAGCGATGCTCTTACAAAAGCAGGGCTTAAAATAACATCAATTGATAAATATTCAGTTGAAATGCAAAACCCTGATGTTACAAAACCAGCAGGCGCAGGGGACGTTCCTCTTGCAAATTATAAAATGATTGCGGCTTTAGCAGTTAAGCTTGGAGAAATTCCTAAAACTGATTTACAGGCGTTTATTGACAAACACGGTATGACGGGCTGGGCTCCAACACAAGGCCATATTCCGTCAGGGGTACCATATATTGGATTTGCTAGAGAAGCTATTCTTAATAAAGAAATTAACAAAGCAATGATTATCGGCAAGGGAAGCTTGTTCCTTGGAAGAATGACAAACCTTTTCGACGGTGTGTCTTTCATAATTCAACCAAACAGCGGAAAATCCGATGAAAGTAATGTTTCTGAAGATGTTATTAAAAAACATATTGCCGAGGCAATGAGAAGCTTTGCGGAAAATTTGCTTAAATCCTCTGACAGTAAGGAGGAATAATATGAGCGACATAAATAAAAGAATTGCCGAAACCTTTTTGGAGATTGCGGAAGGGCTGGAAACTGGGCATTTCGGCAAAAAAAGCAAAGTAGCGGTTATGGGGCTTGGCTCTGAACACGGCGAAGACAACATGCTTCAAGGGGCTATAGCAGCAGCTAAAGCCGGAGTTTCCGTTGTTTACATTGGAACAAAAAGCCATGAATCTCTTGAATGTGTTTATGTTGAAACAGAGGAAGAATGTCACGCTGCTATGGATAGAATTCTTGAGGAAAAGAAAGCAGATGCGGCAGTTGCTATGCACTATCCATTCCCAATTGGCGTTTCCACTGTGGGAAGAACTATCGTTCCGGCTAACGGCAAGGAAATATTTGTTTCAACTACTACAGGCACTTCGTCTACAGACAGAATAGAGGGCATGGTACTTAACTCTATTTACGGGGTAATATGCGCAAAGGCTTGTGGAATTGAAAAACCTACATTGGGATTTTTAAACATTGACGGCGCAAGACAAACAGAGCGTATTATGAAAGAGCTTGCTAAAAATGGATATGACATTTGCTTTGCGGAATCCCAAAGGGCAGACGGCGGCTGTGTTTTAAGAGGAAACGACGTTTTAACAGCGGCGGCAGATATTGTTGTAACAGACCCTCTTACAGGCAATGTATTAATTAAAATGCTTTCTTCGTTTGTATCAGGAGGAAGTTATGAAGCGGTTGGGTACGGTTATGGCCCGGGCGTTGGCAGAAATTATGATAAACTTATATTTATTGTTTCCCGTGCCTCCGGTTCGGCTGTAGTTTCCGGGGCAATAAAATACGCCGCAGACATTGTAAACGGCGGTTATACCAAAATCTGCAAACAAGAATTTGAAAAAGCAGATAAAGCAGGGCTTAAAACTTTGCTTGAACAACTTAAGGCAGAAAAAACTAACGTAGCTACAGAAGAAGTTGTAAAAGCTCCGCCGGAAGAAGTTGCAACAGGGCAAATTTCCGGCATAGAAATTATGGACCTTGAAAATGCAGTTCACGTTTTATGGAAAGCCGGAATTTATGCAAAAAGCGGCATGGGCTGTACAGGACCTATAGTTTTGGTTTCCGAAGAAAAGCTTGAAAAAGCAACTCAAATTTTAACCGAAGCAAGCTTTTTATAATATAACATGAGTTCGACGAAGTCGAAAAGCCTAAAAGCCTGTTAGTGAGTAAGGAGCAAAACTAGAGCTTTTATCAAACTTAAAAAAACGGGTAAACGTCCGAATTAAGGATGTCTTACCCGTTTTTATATAATTGTATTTTTATTTGTCAAATTATTTATTTTACTTAGTAAATATGTTATAATGCTTAGTGAAATAATTTTGGTGTGCAAATTAAAGTTTGGTATGTATTATAAAATTAGGAGGTAGCTTATGAGGAAAAAATACTTTTGGATGCTAATAACATCTTTTGTTTTGTCGGCAGGAGGATTTATAACAAGCCGATTTATTGTGAAAATACCTGACCCTATAGCTATCATATTGCTCATATGTTCTGTAGTTTTGATTGTAATTTATTTGGTAAAAAACAGATAAACATTTTTTATATAAATGTTTATTTTATTTAATATCTGTGTTATAATACAAAATAAAATTACAAACGAGATGTGATATTTAATGAGCGACTACTCTAACTCTCAAGAATTAAGCCAAAATGAAATCAATGTTTCATTTAAAGACATTAAACCGAATATGGTTTTATCTAGAGATGTTGTGACTGAGGATGGAAAAGTTCTCCTTGGAAAAGACACAATGATAAACAATATTAATTTTACAAAACTTAAAGCGTTTGGGATTAGAGAGATATTTGTCAAAATAAAGTCTACTGATAGTAAGCTTGAAAACTTTGATGAAGAAATAAATACTATAGAGCGTCAAAGCATTCCTGTTGAAAGCCGTGAGGAATTCAGGGAATTCATAACCGTTTATGAGGATAAAAAAGAGAAAGTAAAAAAGGCTATTCATGCAATTTCCGACGGTCAATCGGTAGATTTGGAGCAGCTTTATTCTCTTACAGACGATGTTATGAAAAAGCTTAAATGTAAAAGCGATATATTTACGTTTATTGGGTTTATTAAAGATTATAGCGAACATACTTTTACACACAGTAGCAATGTTGCATTGCTTTCAAATCTTTTCGGGCACTGGCTGGATCTTGATGAAACAAATATGATAAATTTAACTGCAGCGGGTATATTGCATGACATTGGA
This sequence comes from uncultured Eubacteriales bacterium, assembly GCA_964545475.1. Lineage (GTDB taxonomy): Bacteria > Bacillota > Clostridia > Lachnospirales > JAISER01 > CAZJGG01. Next base: position 13,925 of record CAZJGG010000013.1, read on the forward strand.
AAGACAAAAACCCCACCGGGAATTTTAAACAAAAGAGGCAGGCTTTCCGACGAAGAGTTTAAAATAATGAAAATGCATACAGTGGACGGATATAGAATTTTACAGCCGCAAGATATACCCAATGAAATAAAATTAACGGCTCTTATGCACCACGAAAGGATAGACGGGTCAGGTTATCCTTTAGGAATTAAGGCTGAAAAAATTGACAAGCTATCTAAAATGGTCAGCATAGTGGATATATATGATGCGATGACTGCAAACAGGGTTTATAGAGGTAAAATATGCCCTTTTGAAGTTATAAGAACTTTTGAAACCAAGGTTTACGGAGAGCTTGACACTGAATTTTTGTGGATGTTTTTAAGAAACATAGCCTACACTTATTTAGGAACTTGGGTTATACTGTCTGACGGCAGCATTGGGGAAGTTGTCTTTATTAATCAAAATAATTTATCAAAGCCTATTGTTAAAGTTGACGACGGTAGAATTTTAGATTTAGCTTATGAAAAAGAATTGAAAATTGTATCGGTTGTATAGGAGAATAAAATGCTTGATATAAAGGAATTTAAGAATATTTTCGGTCATATTGAAAACGAAATATCAAAAGCAATAATAGGGCAAAAAGGCGTTGTAAGGGATGTTCTAACATCTGTTGTAGCAGGTGGTAACGTGCTTTTGGAGGGTCTCCCGGGGCTTGGAAAGACCCAAATGGTAAAAGCGTTTTCAAAAGCCCTTGATTTAGAATTTTCCCGTATACAGTTTACGCCGGATTTAATGCCTGCGGATATAACGGGAACAGATATTTACATTAAATCAAATAACGATGGAAGCTTTCAATTTCAAAAAGGACCTATTTTTACAAATCTATTACTTGCGGATGAAATAAACCGGGCTACACCAAAAACACAAAGTGCTCTTTTAGAAGCAATGCAGGAAAAAACTGTAACCGTTGGTAACGCCACATACCCATTAGCGAATCCATTTTTTGTATTAGCTACTCAAAATCCCCTTGAACTAGAAGGAACATATCCTTTACCGGAAGCCCAACTTGACCGATTTTTAATGAAACTTAACGTAGAATTTCCAAAAAAAGATGAATTATCTGATATTGTTAAATTAACAACAGGAACAGAAATTTCAGAGCCTAATAAGGCTTGCGACTGCGAAACGCTTATAGCTCTTGGTAATGCCTGCAGGCAAGTGCCTATTGCAAAGGCTGTTTCAGATTATGCTCTCGAAATTATTATGAAAGGTCACAGCGATTACGAAAATGCACCTGAAATTACAAAAAAATATGTAAGATACGGATCAAGTCCGAGGGGTGCTCAGGCGTTAATAACTGTATCCAGAATTTATGCGCTTTTAGACGAACGCTTTAACGTTGCTTTTGACGACATTAAAAAGGCCGCTTTTCCAACATTGCGCCACAGACTTTTCCTTAATTTCGAGGCAACTGCCGAAGGAATTACCCCCGATGATATTATTGGGGAACTCATTAAGGAGTAATTATGGGCTTACAAGATTTACTTACAAAGGAATATATGAAAAGCCTTGATGCTTTTGCATTTAAACTTGGGCAAAATATTAAGACAATAAATCTAGGTCAAGGGTCGAGAAAATCCAAAAGCAAAGGTAACTCTTTGGAATTTTCAGATTTTAGGGATTATACCCCCGGCGATGACATAAGGCGGATAGACTGGAACAGTTACGGCAGGCTTGACAAGCTTTTTATTAAATTATTTAATGAAGAGAAACAGTCGGCTTTTAACATATTTATAGACAAAAGCAAATCAATGGACTTTGGTGAGACAAATAAGTTTTTATATGCAAAACTTCTGGCTGCATCAATTGCTTATATCGCTATGAAAAATTCCGACAAAGCTAATATATTTATTTGCGATAAAAATATTACTGCAAGAAAATTAAATATGTCTACAAAAAATATGTTTGCAGATTTAGTAAAATTTTTAGATGAAATCAACCCTTCTGAGAAGACGAAACTTAACGGTTGTATTAAAGAGGTTTTGAACTTAAATTTAGGAGCGGGCATAAGCTTTGTTATTTCTGATTTTTTTTCGGAAGACGGTTTTGAAGAAATTATAAAGGTTTTACAAAGCAAAAGACAAAAGGTATATTTAATACATGTGCTTGATTCCCATGAATATGATCCAAAGCTTTCAGAAGCACTTAAGCTTATAGATTCTGAAACCGGTGAAAACGTTGAAATATTTATATCAAATGATATTTTAAACGCATATGTTAAGACATTCAAAAATTTTCAAAATAATATAATAGAAGCGTGTGAAAAAAGAGGAGCTCATTATTTTTTCGCCCCGGCAGGAGAAAATATAATAAAGCTTCTATATAATATATAGCGGGTGTTTTATGAATAATAATGACAATTCCGAATTTAAAATGAGAATATTAATATTTTTTGAATTTATAGTTTTGGCTTTAGTTAATGAATATTTAATAATCAATTATTCCGATAACCCTTTATTATTGGTAATTTGTTGTTTTATTTCCAGCGGAATTTTGTCTTATTCATATTTGCAATACCGTTTTATGAAAAAGACTAAAAATTATACAGAAGAAATATTAAATTGTATTGAGTTAATTAATAGAGACAACTATGACAGCGTTAAAGCAGCTGGAAGTGTGGTTTTGCAGCCGGTTTACGACAGGTTTGCGGAAATACACAAAATTACAAAAGAAACGGAAGAAAACCGACAAAAAATTCTTTCCATAGTTAATTCCGTAGCGGTAAATATTGAAATTGAAAGCTTATTGGAAGATTTGTTGCCAAAGCTTATTGAAGTTACAAAAAGCAATTGCGGAGCTTTTTATTTGGCTAATCTTTCAACAAACAAACTTGAAATAAAGAAATCTATAGGCTTTTCTAAAAACGTATATCAAGAATTTGATATATCCTTGGGGGAAGGCTTTATTGGTGCGCCTGCGCTTCATAAGGAAATTAAAATTGTTATAGATATGCCGGACGACACAATTTATATTATAAGGACCTTTTTAGGCAAAGTTAAGCCCAAAAGCATGATGGTTGTACCAATTGTTAACCAGGAGCAGCTTGTGGGCGTTTTTGCTTTTGCAAGCATATTTGAATATTCCCAAAGCCAGCTTGAAATGGTGGAGCTTATAAAGTATTATGTAGGCGCAGCAGTTGGAAACGGCATGACATATGAAAAAACAAAAAGGCTTACAAACGAGCTTAAATTCCAAAACAGGCTTATTCAAAATTTAAATGACGATTTGGAAAAAAAGGTACAGGACAGAACTCAGTTTTTAGATGAAATAATAGATAGTATAAAAGATTACGCAATTTTTGCAATGGATAAGGATTTTAACATTATCCTTTGGAACAAAGGAGCGGAAATGCTGTTCGGATACACATTACAGGATACAATGGGCAAAAATGTTGAAAATATTTATCCTTCGGATGAAGTTAAAGCTGGTTATCTTAAAAAAAGGCTTGAAACGGTACAAAAAGAGGGAAGGCTTACGGAAACGGGATGGCGTTTTAGAAAAGACGGTTCCAGTTATTATGCAGAAACTGTACTTTTTACAAGATACGACAGCCAGGGAGAAGTAAAAAGTATAACAAACATTACAAAAGATATTACGGCACTTAAAAATCTGGAAAGTCAACTTTGGTTTGAGAAGGAGTTTTCTCAAAGTTTAATAGAAACAAGTAATTCGGCAATGGTTTTTACAGATGAGGAAATGTATATTCAAACCGTTAATAAAATGGCAATTGAGCTTGTGGGGGAAGAACTTTTCGCTGGGCATCTTTTTTATGAATACTTTGAGGACAGTAACAGGTTTAAAGAAGAAATTGAAAATATTGTAGAAACATCCATTAATTGCGCTATGAAATTTAAATTAAAAGACTCTGATATTGTTTTGAATATGAACGTTTCTGTTTTAATAAACGAAGTCGATTATTCAAGAATTTTGTTTTTTTATTTATCTAAACATGTTGACTAATGTCTTATTAGTCGATATAATAAACTGCATTATGAAATTATTAGGAGGAAAATCTTAAGTATGAGAGCAAAAAGTATTTTATACGGCATTCTCATTTTAGCCATTGTTGCTGGCTTGGCATATGTTTCGGGCTACGGCATAACTGACAAGCATTATTTAGGAGTGCAAAACATTAAGCTAGGTTTGGACTTACAAGGCGGTGTAAACATAGTTTACGAGGCGGACAAAGCTGCACCAACTAATGAGGAAATGAGTACAGCAATATCATTGCTTCAAGGCCGTTTGGACAGAAAAGGCGAAACGGAATCTGAAGTTTCCAAACAAGGAACAAACAGAATTAGGGTAGACATTCCCGGATATGAAGACGCTGAAGAAGCAAGCAGTACAATCGGCAAAACAGCACAGCTTTTATTTGCGGATGAAGAAGGTAACGTTCTTTTAGACGGTACAATGGTTAAAAATGCAACAAAATCAACTCAGCAAAATAATGTTGGTGTAAATCAGGTTGTAGTTGCGCTTGAATTTACAGATGAAGGTTCTGTATTGTTTGAACAAGCAACGGGCGATAACATAGGAAAACCTATTTATATATTATTAGATGAAAGCATTTTAAGTGCCCCAACAGTTAACCAAAAAATTTCTGGCGGCAGAGCTGTAATTGAAGGCGGCTTTACTGCTGAAACTGCGGACGAGCTTTCAAGCCTTATTAGAGCAGGGTCTCTTCCGTTTAACTTAAACGTATTAAGTATTACTAAAGTTGGTGCAAGGCTTGGTGCAGACTCTTTACAGACAAGTATCTACGCTGGTATTATTGGCTTTGGTATAATTTTAGTTCTTATGGTTATTTTATACAGGCTTTCAGGTCTTGCAGCGGATATTGCTCTTTTTATCTTCTTAGGGCTTGAGCTTATTATACTTAGTCTTTTTAACATCACCCTTACGCTTCCGGGTATTGCAGGTATCGTCCTTTCTGTGGGCATGGCCGTTGACGCAAATATCATTATTTTTGAAAGAATAAATGATGAGCTTAATAACGGAAAAACCCTTAAAAACAGTGTTGATATAGGGTTTAAGCGTGCGCTTCCTGCCATTATTGACTCTAATATTACAACAGTAATTGCTGCTTTAATATTGTTCTGGCTTGGTACAGGTCCAATTAAAGGCTTTGCACAAACACTTACAATCGGTGTTTTAATTTCAATGTTTACAGCAATTTTCATAACTAAGTTTATTATTAAAACAATTATTAATATAACTACTGTAAACCCTAAGTTTTATAGTAGCTTTAAGAAAATAATAAATAACTAAAGGAGGCGATTTTAGTGGATATAGTCGGTAAAAGAAAACTTTATTTTACAATTTCAATTGTTGCAATAATAATTGGATTTGCATTTTTAATATATAACGTTGCATCCGGCAACGGAGCTTTTAATTACGATGTTGAGTTTACAGGCGGTACAGAAATGGTTGTAGACATTGGCAAAGATTTTAATAACGACGATATAAGACAAGCCATTGTAGATAACGTTGGTGAACAGTCCCCACAAATACAGAAAATTATCGGTACTACTTCTGTAGCTATTAAAATGAAATCCTTAGATTCCGAATCACGTACAAAAGTTATGGAAGCTATCCAACAAAAATACGAAATCGGAGCGGACGTTTTTGAGGTTAACGATATAAGCGCATCTATAAGCCAGGAAATGCAAACAACAGCTATATTAGCGGTAATTTCAGCATGTATTGGTATTTTGCTTTACGTTACTTTGCGTTTTAGAGATATTCGTACAGGTGGCAGCGCAATAATTGCCCTCGTTCACGACTCTATTTTAGTAATCCTTGCTTATTCAGTGTTTAGAATACCTCTTAATTACTCATTTATTGCTGTTATATTAACAATTTTGGGTTATTCAATAAACGCAACAATCGTTATTTTCGATAGAATACGTGAAAACAGAAAGATGATGCAAAGAGTGCCTTTAGAACAGCTTATTAATACAAGTATAACACAAACTTTAAAGCGTTGTATTTTTACATCTTGCACTGTTCTTATAGTTTCAGCGTGTTTATATATTTTAGGTGTCCCATCAATTAGAGACTTTGCTCTTCCAATAATGGTAGGCGTTGTTTGGGGAACATTTTCATCAGTCTTTATTTCTGGGTCATTATTATATGTGCTTACAGTAGGTGCAAAAAAAGCGTTTGCTAAAAACGCTTAGAATAATAAAAAAGCGGAAGATTAATATCAACTCGATATTAATCTTCCACTTTTTTTGGAGAAAAGTAAAGGCGCTATTTATTCGATTTTTTAACAGGGTAGCAAACTTCCGTTACATAACTGTCTGGGCTCTGTGTATCATTTGGGCTAATGTGATAAATGCAGAACATCGGGCTGTCGAACTCATATCCGTTATCTATAACCCAATTTGCAACAGCTTCATTAACCTTTGATATTTGCTCATAGCTGCCCTTATATGTAGCAGAAGCAAATTCAACCGAGGGAACTGTTTTAAACATTATATTTTCGGTGTTTTTATATTCCCCTTTTACAGTTTTTTGAATTTCCACATCTACGTCGCTCTCTTTATGCTCTCTGTCATGGAACAAGGCAAGTGTATAACAAGGGTCATCAGGTTGTAGATTAAGGGAAGAACCCTCATTCATTAAAATATTCCAAAGAGTGTATTCATGGTTATATGAAGGTATGGTTTTTCTAACGCTTGCAACATATCTTTCTGGTAATGATTTTAAAATTACATTATAACTCATTAAGTCATCATCCTTTTCTAAACGATTAATTGTGGTTTCAATAAGTAATAGCTGTTTGTTAGTCTTTTCTGCCTGCTCTTTAATTTCAAGGTGCTTAAGTACAAGAAGTTTCATTAACATGTCGGTGTCTGTGTAATTCTTTAAAATTTCAGTGATAACAGTGAGGCTAAACCCCATGTCTTTAAGTGAGGTTATTTTGCTTGCTATAGGAAACTGGACCTCGCTGTAATACCTGTAATTTGTGAACTTATCAGTTTTTACAGGAGATAAAAGACCGATGTCATCATAATGCCTTAACATTCGTATGCTAATTCTTGATAGTTTTGAAAAGTCTCCAATTTTAAGCATTTAAATCCCTCGCGATAAGATTTATTGGTAGATTTATTGGTGCACCATAATATGATTATAAAGCATACCATAATGTTAGAGTCAATAGCAATTCAAAAAATAAAGCCCGTCCGGCAGAACCGGAAGGGCTTTTGAATTTATTATTGAATAACTCTTCGTGCGGAATGATAGTTACGCACACGGTAATCATCGTTCATATTGCCTAAGCAAACGCCTTTTCCTTTAGAATCGGTTGAGTGAATGAACTTACCGTTTCCAATATAAATAACAACGTGGTTAACTGTACCTCTTGGAGCAAAAAATACTAAGTCTCCAACTTGTAATTCGGATTTTTTTACAGGAACACCGACTTTGGACATTTCAACAGAGCTTCTTGGGAGCTTAACTCCAAATTTCAACATTACTGCTGTAACAAACCCGGAGCAGTCTACGCCTTTTGATAAGTTAGCACTACCAAATTTATAAGGAGTTCCTATAAATTTCATTGCATAATCAACGATTTGAGAAGCTTTTTCATTATTAGATGAAGCAATTTGCGGAATATCTGCGTTAATTGGTTTGTCGCCGGAATAAACTAATATAAATTCCGAATTAACATAACCTTCTTTACCACCGTAATTAATTTTAACCCATTCTGAACCTGTTTCTGTAACATCAATTACTGTTCCGTAAGGTATAATTTCATTTACAGTTGCATCTAAAGACGGACCTGTACGGAAATTAAGACCGGATCTTGCAATAACCACTGTATACATGCTAACAGGAGTATTGTTAACATAGGATTCGTCGTCAATAACTCCCTCAGGTGCTTCGCCCTCAATATCGGCTAAAATTTCCTCTTCGTTTTGAGGAAATTCCATAAAAGCATCAGTGATTAAATTAGCATCAGTTTCCGTTTTAACAGGCGGCTGTGAATTTTCAACCACATTAGACGTTAGCTTTACAGTTTCTGCCGGAACATCAACAGGTTGTAAGCTAGCAGGCTTAACTTCCGGAGTAGGAACATCTGGAGGAAGTGCCGCAACAGTTACTGGAGCTGGAGCAGGGGTCTGAACCGGTGCTGGAGTTGCTACCGGGGCAGGGGTAGGCACAGGAGCAGGAGTTGCAGCTGCAACTTGCTTAGGCTGAGCCTTCGGTGGATTATCGCACTTTATGAAATCCTTGTTTATGTAGGCTGTCTGTCCGTTATAAGAAACGGTATACCATTCGCCGTCAACGCCTGTTACAGCGAAAATATCTCCCGAGTTAACTTTGCCAAGAACTTGGGCAGATTTTGAAGCACCTTTTCTAACGTTAACGTTTTTGTCTTTTACAAAACCAGTAGAGCCTGATAAGCTAATAAATTGCTTTGCAATATAAACGTTGTTATTGTTTTTTACGTTTACTTTGTAAAATTCCCCAAGGTCTTCAAGAATAGTAACTTTTTCACCGCTTTTAAGCTTTGTTACAACATCTGAGGTAAGGGAATTCTGACTTCTTACATTTACATTATCGCCTTTAACAGTACCGTTTACAGCAGCATATATATTAACGCTGGATAACATTATCATTAGAGCGCTTAAACAGCCGAAACGCAAAAAATGCTTTTCGATATTCATGTAACTCCTCCGCTTCTTCCTTGTATAAGTTGTTACGTAATTGTTACGTAATTATTATAGGATTTAAAGCGGCTTTTGTCAAGGGATTTTTGTAATTTGTTGCATTTTTAACACGGTTTTGTCATTTTTTTTCCTAAAAATGTAAAATAACTTCGTATAAAGTAATAGACCTTATTCAACTGTATAATCATCAAAATAACCTTTAATATAAATAACAGGTGTGCCTTTATCGCCGCTTCCGCTCATAAGATCGCAAAGGCTTCCCAAAAGGTCTGCATATTTTCTAGGGGTTGTACCATCATTATAAGGGTTTGTGTTACCCTGTTTTTGTTTAATTAAATTAGAAACCGCTTCTTTTTTCTCAGAGCCTTGTAAGTGACCAAATTCATTATCCGCTATGTATTTAAGCTTTATTTCATTAGGCTGGCCACCGAGTCTTTCAGTATGCCCCGGGGAAACAACTGGGTCTGCAAGCTCCCATATACCGCAGGCAGGGTCTTTAAAAGCACCATCTCCATAAATTAAAACCTCCGGTGAAACGCCTGTTTTTTCTAAAAATAAATTACGAACAGCAGAAACAAAGTTATCACAGTCTCTAGGGAAAAGTTTTAGTTTATCCCCTGTAGAAAGGTTAGAACCTAATATGCCGTAATCTTCATTAAATCCGCTGCCATCAACAGATTCAGACAAAATATCTGAAAGGGTATAAACATTTTCCACACCTGCTTTTAACAATCTTTGTTTTGTAACAAAACGGTTATGGATTTCGCAAGCAAGGACGTTTTTTGTAAGTTTTAATATGTCTCTTGGGTCTTTAGAAAAATAAATTTCAATTTTATCAGAAACACTTTCATAAAGGGATATGTAATCAATATTAGTAAAGGGGTGAACAAAATCCCCGGTTATTTTTCTAAATTCACTTGCGCTAACCATTTTTCCTTGTAAGCAGTCTTCAACCTCATCTATTTTTAGAATATCTAAAATAGGGTTTCCAACTTCATCCGAGGGATAGTTTAATAATATATAAACTTTATCTGCTCCTAAAGATATGCCCTTTAAAATATTTAAAAAGCGGTTTCTGCTTAAAATTGGGAAAACAAGACCAACTTCTCCGCTAGGGAATTTTCTTTTAATATCCTCAGCAACATGGGAGAGCGAAGCATAATTGCCCTGGGCTTTTGCTACAATAGATTCTGTAATCCCAATAACATCAGAACTATTAAAAATAATATTTTCAGTTTTAGCCATTTCTAACACCGAGTTTACGACAAGTTCCGGCAGCGCATCTCCGGCGCTTATAATTGGAAGTCTTACACCTCTGGCGTTCGTACCAACGTATCTCATAATCAATACCTCCAAAAAAATAATTTGCACTTTTGTTTATATCTGATTATAATATTATAATATATATAAGTAAAGCTTTTTTAATGTGAGTTCGACGAAGTCGAAAAGCCGCTTTAGCGGCTTAATTGCGGAGCAATTCTCATGTTATGAGCGACAATTTACGGCGGTTTTTGCCGCAAATTGTGCGAATATAATCAAAGTTCGATGAAAATTATGTTTTTTATAATTTTCGTCGAACTCACATTTTTTAAAGAAAAGAGGAATTGTATGTCGAATTTAAATGTAGTTATTGCTAAAGATTATGAAGAGTTAAGTAAAAAAGCGGCGGAATATATTGCTTCTAGCATAAACGCTGTTCCAAACGGCGTTTACGGTTTTGCAACAGGTGGAACGCCAGTAGGCACTTATAAAGCGTTAGTGGATTTATACAAAGAGGGAAAAGTGGATTTTTCTAAAATAACCACTTTTAATCTTGATGAGTATTATCCCATATTAAAATCCAATGAAAACAGTTACGACTACTTTATGAAAGAAAATTTATTTAACCATGTAAACGTAGATCTTAGCCGCATAAACCTGCCAAACGGGGAGGCGAAAGACCCAGCTTTAGAATGTGTTGAATACGAAAAGAAAATTGTTGAAGCCGGCGGCATAGATATGCAGCTTTTGGGAATTGGAACAAATGGTCATATCGGCTTTAATGAGCCTTCCGACTGCTTTTCATCATCAACCCAGCTTATTTCTTTAACCCAAAGCACAATTGAGGCTAACAAAAGATATTTTGAAAGCGAAGAGCAAGTGCCCAAGCAAGCAATTACAATGGGAATTAAAACAATTATGCTGGTAAGAAAAATATTAATACTTATAAGCGGAAGTTCAAAAGCTAAAATTGCAAAAGAATTTTTAAAAGGGTCAATTACACCTAAAGTCCCGGCTTCTGTATTACAAATGCACAGTGATGTTACTGTTATTTTGGATAAAGAAGCTTCGGCAGAACTTTAAAATAGAAAGAGATTAATTATGCGTATATTGCATACATCTGACTGGCATTTGGGTAAATACCTTGACACATATTCCCGAATTCCTGAGCAGATTGAGGTTTTAAACACTATTATTGATATTACCGAACGAGAAAATGTGGATTTGATTATAATTTCCGGCGATATATACGACAATTTTAACCCTCCGGCAGAAGCGGAGCAGCTTTTTTACAAAGCTGTAACAAGGCTTTCAAACGGGGGTAAAAGACCAGTTATTGTTATCGCCGGGAACCATGACAGCGAAAATAGGCTAACGGCATCACACCCGTTAGCCGCACAGTTCGGAGTTTTTTTGTTGGGCAAACCCGACAGCATTGTGCCTGTTGGGGAATATGCCCATTTTTGCGTTGCAAATTCCGGCAAAGGCTTTTTTGAAATATCAATTAACGGGGAAAATGCTGTTATTATTACAATTCCTTACCCTAGTGAAAAAAGGCTTAACGAAGTTATTTTCAGTGAAAGCACTGAAAAAGAAATGCAAAAAACATATTCAGATAAAATTGGTGAAATAATTAACACCCTTTCACAAAATTATAGAGAAGACACAATTAATATTTTAACAGGGCATTTCTATATTGACGGAGGGGAAACTTCAAGCTCCGAAAGGGAAATTACTTTAGGCGGAGCTTTCGCTGTTTCCCGGGACATGCTCCCAAAAGCTCAGTACATAGCCATGGGGCATTTGCACAGACCCCAAAAAATAAAATCGGAATGCCCTCATACATATTACAGCGGATCAATTTTGCAATACTCAAAAAGCGAAATAAATTATACCAAATGCGTATATATTGGGGACATAAAAGCCGGGTTAGAAGCAGAAGTTATTAAAATTGAATTGCCGCAAATAAAGCCAATAAAGGTTTTAAAGGTTAATTCAATAGAAAACGCTTTAGAAGAGGTAAAACTAATAAATAATGAATGCTGGCTGTTTTTGGAAATAGAAACCGACAGAGTGCTTTTAAACAATGAGATACATGCTTTGCATGAGGCTAAAAAAGATATAGTTGAAATAATGCCAATCTTTAGGGGAGAAACTGAAAGGGAAGAATATTTTCATGGTGAAAATAAATCTATAAAAGAGGAATTTGTACAATTCTATTCAGAGCAGCGTCAAGTATCACCCTCTGAAGAAATAGTTGACTTGTTTTTAAAACTCTTAAGCGGAGAGGGGGAGGGTTATGAAACCGATTAAGCTTAAAATAAAAGGGCTTAACAGCTTTTGTGAGGAACAGGAAATTAAATTTGAAAATTTAACGGAAAAAGGTATATTCGGTATTTTTGGACCTACAGGAAGTGGAAAGTCTACAATAATTGATGCCGTAACCCTTGCGCTTTACGGCAGAATCTCCCGATACTCCCAAACAAGAAGCACCTTGAAAGATGCCATAAACGCTGAAAGCGACACTATGCAAGTTGAACTTATTTTCGAGGTTAACGGCTGCGTATATGAATCTGTCAGAGGATATAAAAGAGATAAGGAAAATATAAAAAATACAATTGCCCGGCTTGTATCAATTGATAATGGTGAGACAAATGTTCTTTGCGACAAGCCGAAAGAAATTGATAAAAAAATTGAAGAAATAATCGGTCTTACATATTCAGACTTTACCCGATCTGTTGTTCTCCCACAAGGAAAATTTAGCGAGTTTTTACTTTTAGATGGACCGGAAAGAGGGGCAATGCTTGAACGGATATTTAACCTTGGGATTTACGGAGATATATTAACCCAAAAGATTAAAGGCGCAATTTATGAAGCGAAAAACGAAATTTATACAATACAGACAGTTCTTAATGAAATCGGTGATGTATCCCAAGAAACTTTAAAGAGCAAAAAAGAAGAATTAGTCAGTAAAATTGAAGAAAATAAATTGCTTAAAAGAAAACTTTCAGATCTAAGACAGGAAGAAACTGTTGCTAATGCAAACGCTAAAATTTATAATGATTTGCTTGAAGCAAAAGAAAAACTAAAACGGTTACTTGAACAAAAACAGATAGTAGACGAAATGAGGTTAAAGCTTGCAAACGGGCAGAAGGCAATAGTATTAAAACCTTTTTGCGATGCTTTGGATAAAACGGAAAAACGTTTGGTTATAGCTGAAAAAAATTTTAAAAGCTCGGAGAATGTGCTTGAAAAGTTAAATGCTGAAATTGATGGTATAAAAAAGCTTAGCGAACAGTTGCCTGTTTTAACAGTGTGCGCTGATATTAAGTTATTAAATAAAGAAATTAAAACTTTACGCAGTGGATATAAAGCATTAACGGAAAAAATAAAAGTTAATGTTGAAAATAAGGACAACCTTGAAAGAGAATTAGAAAAAATTAAAACAGAATTAACTAATGGGGCAGAACGGAAAAAACAATTATATGTTTCCTCGGAAGAAAGAGAAGCCGCAATTAACGCAATTGGTTTATGTGATAAATATAAGGAACTTACAGAGCAAAACCGCAAATCCGAGGTGCAATTAGAAAAGCATAAGGTCATTTTAGAAAGTGATAGGAATAAACTTAGTGAATATAAAAATGAAATTGATAGGTTTAAAAGTGAAATCAAAGGGTTAGGGGATGGAAAGCCTTGCCCAACATGCGGCGCAATTACTCACCCTATTGTTAATAAAAATAACGAAGAAATTCAAAAGTTAAACATTATAACAGCTCAATTTGAGGAAAGAATTGCTTCCGGCAAGAGGTTATGGGAGGAATTTGAGAGAGAAATTAGTAAAAACTCTCAAAACTTAAAAGAGTGGGGCGAAACTCTTGCGGCATATGAGATAACCCTTAAAACAAATGATTTTAAAGCTGCATATGAGAAAATAAAAAAAAGTGATGCCGAAATTGAAAGCATTAATAATAAAGAGGATTCGTTTAGAAAAAAAGAGGACAGCTTAAAAGTAGAATTAAATAAAGTTAATAACAATATTTCCGATGCTAATTGGGAAACGGAAAAAATAAAAGCAATAGGGCAGGAAAAAAGAAATGTAATTGATAAGTTGTTAAAGCAAGTTTCTGAGCTTATTAAAAATGAGTCGCCAGAAGATTTTTATAAAGAGACAGAAAAAAATGTTGGGGAATTGCTTAATAAAAGCAAAAATGCAAAAAGTGTTTTTGATGAGCTTACAAAAGAGATAGAAAAGCAAAAAGAAACATTTATACAAAATAAAACAGAGATTGAAATGTTAAAGGAACGGCAAGGTGAGGAAAAGGAAAAGTTACAGCTAAAGCTTAATGAAAATAACATTTCTGACGTTTCTTTTGTTATTAGCTGGTGGATTGACGATGAAGCATATCAAAAGCTTGAAAACCATATTTTAAACTATGAAGATGAAAATAAAAGGCTTTCTGGCGTGGTTGTCCAGCTTGCAGAAAAGCTTACCGGCGTTGACACCCAACATATTTTTGACAAGTGCACTGAACTTAAAAACAACATAGAAAATGCCCAAGATTTAATTGACAAAAATAATAAAACAATTGCGGTTTTAGAAGTTACCATAGAAAAAACAGAAGAAAACATTAAAAAAGCTGTTGAATATAATAAGCGAAAAGTTGTTTTTCAAAAAAAGCAAGCACAGTGTGAAGAACTTGCAAAGCTTTTTGAGGGAAAAAGGTTCGTTAAATATTTGGCTAAGCGTCAGCTTTCTTATATTGCGGCAGACGCTACTAACCGTTTAAAAGGTATGACTAGCGGCAGATATGCTCTAAAGCTTGTGGACACTGAATTTTTTATAAGGGATGACTATAACGGTGGTGTTCACCGCCCACCGAAATCACTATCTGGTGGAGAAACTTTTATTGTTTCTTTATGTCTTGCTTTAGCTCTTTCGTCTAAAATTCAGTTAAAAAGCCATGCTCCCCTTAATTTTTTCTTTTTGGATGAAGGTTTTGGTACGCTTGATAATAATTTGCTGGATAATGTTATGAATGCATTGGAAAAACTGAAATATGACAACTTATCTGTGGGGATAATATCTCACGTGGAAGAAATAAAAAACAGAGTGTACGATAAAATTAACGTTGTTCCGCCGAAAACGGGAAAACATGGTTCTATGGTACTTGATTCCCGTTAAAAAACTATAGCCGCCATTAAAATGGCGGCTATTTTTAAAATAAAGGAATATCTAAAATTGGAGGCATTTCTTCTTCCGGAGCTGCTGGCTGCTCTGCTTTTGGCTGTTCTTCAGCAGGAGGATCAGGTTGTTTAGGTTCGTTTGGCTCTGGCTGAGCCTGTGCTGAACTGTTGCCGCCGGATTCACTGGCTTCATTACCTTGCGGTTTGTTTTGAGAAGCCTGAACGTTGGAACTATCGGGAGTTTGCGGAACTTCCGGCACGTTTTTGCCAGTGCCAATACGCACTGTTGCCCTAACTGGTTTATAATAACTATCATTTATTTTGACTTTATCAAGAAGCTTGCCGTTTTCATAAATAGATTTGTAAACAGCGTATTTGTAGCCTGTTTTTGAAGCTAAGTCTACAACTTTTTGCCCAAGGGGAAGAGTAGGGTCTTCTGTAACCTTTTCCGCTTCCGGCGGGTGGGTTGAAATAAGGGCGTTGCTAAATTCAAGCTTTCTTGAAGGGTCGTGAATTTCTTTACCGTAAATATTTACAATAACTTTATTGTCATTTAAGTAGCTTTCAACATAAACAGGATATTCAGTATTGTTTTTAAATTTAAAGTCAATTACGTTTCCAGACAGCGTAGCATCAAAACCATAATCCATATAGGATACTTTAAGAGAATGGTTTTGCCTTTCAACAATTTCAAGCTCAGAATTTAAAACTGCTACGTATAGCGTGCTTGAAACTTGGCAAACTCCGCCGCCAAGCCCGTCAACAAGAGTGCCGGAAACAATTACCGGCGCAATCTGATAGCCGTTTTGGGCTGTTCTATCACCAAAAGATTTATTTGTAGAAAAAACTTCTCCAGGAGCTAAAACAGTATCGTTAATTTTGCTTGTTGCGGTTAACAAATTTACGTTTCTAGCATCCGAAAGGGAGCCTTTAAACGTTGTTTTATATGAACCAATAAGCTGTGTAGAGGATTCTAACATAGCAACTGTAACATTTGCAGGTACATCAATTATGACAGCGTCTACGGTAATATCGTTAACAGTGTATTTGCCGTTTTGAGATAAAGCGGTTGAAAGTTTTTCAAACGTTGCATCAACATCAAGTTTTCTACCGGATTTTTCTTTGGAATAGTCGAATTTACCGTTATTACGGGAATACTTCGCATCCACTGGCGCTATGTATATTTCATCTGCTAGTGATTTTAATCCTTCTTCCGCAGCGCTTAAATCTACGGTATATTCCGGTGTGAAATTAATAATTTTTGGAACTAGAATAAGATCGTCTTTTATTTTGTTCTGCTCTTTTTTAGAAACATTTCTGCCGTAATTGTATGCTTCGTCTAACGCTTCCTTAAAGCTTGCGGTAAGGCCGCATTCACCATAAGTTAATACGCTTGACAATTCGCCGCTTTTCATGGTAATAGTTTTTTTGCCAAGAGAAGTAATGTAAGTTTCTTTCAGCTTTTCCTCTGCTTCGGAAACTGTAAGTCCTCCGACTTCTATATCATTTATAAAAATGTTGTTTAGAATTTTTCCGTCGTCTTTAACTAAAGTGTTTTCTTCGTCTTTTGCAATTTCAGGTTTAGCAGATGATATAGGTTCTTTTTTTAAGTTTTCATACTGCTTTTGCTTCTGGTTAAAACTATTGACTCCTTGAACCGTAACTGCGGTTATACTTAAAAACAACACAACAATACTAACTTTAAGAATGATTCCAAAAGTTCTTTTGTTTCCTGCTCTTCGTTTTCTCCTATAATTGTGTTGCATAAAACCACCCCTAAAAATAAACGCAATTAATAAATTTATATAATTACATTATATACGCAGAAAACAAAAAAATCAACGAAAAACAGCGTTGTAACAAGAGTTTAATATTGTTAATTAATAGTAATCTGTGCGCCTGAAGTTTGTAATTTTAAATTAATTTTTTGCATTGCTTTATTATATTCTATGGTTCTAGCTTCAATGTTGTAACCGTTGTTCGCAAAAAACTGCATGTTCGTAAGCCCTAATCTTATATTGCCTAAAGATGTGTGTGCTTCAACATCATACCCGTATTGGTTGGATGTTGGTAAAATAAGCTCAATTTTTGCATTATTTGTTTCTGCTTTCCAATTATAATCTGAAAACACATTTAGTTTTTTAATATCAAATAAAATTGGAGCATTTGAAGAATTTGTAACTAAATTTTCTATTTCGGCATTATTAATCAAAATTTGTCCGTTAAAGTTGTCGATAACTCCTGTTTTGCTTACAACATCTGACAAAGTTACTTTGCCGTTTTCAGTTGATATTTTTATATGATTAAACATATTAGACGGAACAAATGCATCTATAGATACTTTTTGAAATTCATTTTCGTTGTAAACCAGTTTGTAAGTGTTACCGTATTGAGATAAAGATATTGGGGCGTTATATGGTGTAGCGGAAGCATAAACCTTTATTGAAATTTTGTCTCCGTTATAACCTTTTACAAGTACATCACCATTTAAACCTCTTAAATCTAACTGGTTCTCCCCTTGGGAAACTTTTAATTCAAATTGTCTAGGTTCTGTGGCTGCAGCCCTGCCAGAGGGCTTTGATATTGAAAAATCTGAGCTTGCAATGGTTTCAGATATTTTATCGGCAACAGCGACAGTTTTCTCAACTACTTTTTCAGCAAATTTATTAATTTTTGGTTCAAGCTCCCCTGCAAGAGAACTGAACTTTCGGTTAAAGTCGTCTGCATAATCATCAAATGTTTTGCCTGTAGGTCTTGAAGCACTTCTTGCGCCGCCTTGGTCGTTACTTCTGTTTTCTTCTTTATAACTTTCAAATTTTCCGGATTCTAATAGTCTTGATGCTTCCTGCGCGTTAATTTTGCCTTCTTCAAGCATTTTTAATATTTTCATTTTTTCATTGCTCATAATTATCCTCCTAAACTTGCTACATATACTTCGGCATAGTGTCAATACAAGCTACGTATAATTATTAATAAAGTTTATAATTAATGTAAGGGAGAAACCATATGCATATATTTCAAATGTTTTTAATTGCAGTAAGCCTTGCAATGGATGCTTTTAGTGTTTCTGTATCAAGCTGTATGCATGTTAAAAAAGTGCCTGTTTGGGTTTCTATTAAGTTTGGTATATTTTTTGGTGGGTTCCAGTTTGTAATGCCGATTTTGGGAGCGCTGACCGCCAATACTTTTTTAACTTATTTTATTAAAATAAGCAATTTAATATCATTAATTCTTTTATCCATAATAGGCGGAAAAATGATATACGAATCATTAAAAGTAGTTGATAGTAAAGATAATGAAAATTTTATAAAAAACGCTAAAACAAGTGCAATTATTGTTTTAGCTATAGCAACAAGCATAGATGCCTTTGCAGTTGGTGTTACGTTTGGTCTTTCAAATGAAAATACATATTTAGCCGCAGCTATAATAGGTTTAGTTGCTTTTATTTTATCAGCGCTGGGGGCGCAATTTGGCAGTGTATTAAGCTTTATTAAACCAAAAATTGCCGAAAGAATAGGAGGAGCTGTGCTTATTGCCATAGGAGTTAAAATTTTCATTGGTTTGTGATGTTGTTAATAAATTTCTTTGTTTTAAAATTTATGTTCATATGTGTGTTTAAAAACAAATCAGCTACGTTATAAAACTGATTTAGAGGTTTTTCTTCAAGCATAAAATTAAAAAGGGTTGTTAAGTCGCTGTTTACTGTATAATTAATTGCATATATAGAAGCATCACACATTTCAACGCTTTTTGCTTTATAAATGCATTTACCGCATATAACACCCTCGTGGGAAAACCGCTTTATATCTCCTGTTTTCATACCGCAGGCTGAACATTCGTTTAGCTCCGGCGAAAAGCCGTAATACTGCATTAGTTTAAAAATAAACACCGATAGTATAAGTTTGTTTTGAACTTTTCCTTTCTGTAAAACGGAAAGGGCTTTAAGAAAAAGTAGAAAAACTTCGTCGCAAGGAGTTTCCGGCATAACAGTTTTATTACAAATTTCAGCCATATAAGAGCTTATAATAAATTTTTCGTAATCATTTCGCAAATTATAAAAATTCTCAATAACCTCCGCCTGGGCTATTGAGAAAAATGTTTTGCTGTTATAAATTACGAATTCGGAATATGTAAACAGCTGGGTTGGGGCTAAAAGCTTACTTTTAGCTTTTTTTGCGCCTCTGGCGGAAACGCTTATTTTGCCATGCCCTTTTAATAAAATTGTAACCAGCTTATCCGATTCGCCAATTGAATGTTCATTAATTATAATTCCAAAGCTTTTAAAAGTGCTCATTTCTTAGTTTAACCGCCGCCTTAGAAAAGTCTATATAATTGCAATATGCATCTATACTTCCTGTCTTTTCAAATAAACTCCAAAATACATCATCATAAGGCATAATATTCCCCCTTAAAACATTATATAATTATATTTACCAGAGGAATATTTTTTATTCATTACCTATTTTTCATAACCGAAACTTTTAAGAAGAAAATCGTTGTCACGCCAGTCTTTTTTGACTTTAACCCATATTTGTAAATTTATGGGCGAGCCCATAAACCTTGAAATATCACGTCTTGCACGAACTCCAATTTCTTTTAGCATTTTTCCGCCTTTGCCGATAATCATGCCTTTGTGGCTATCCTTTTCGCAGTAAATTGTTGCATCAACGTCTATTAAATCTTTGTTTTCACGCTTTTTAACAGAAAGTATTTCCACAAAAGTTCCGTGAGGTATTTCTTCTTGCAATAGGTACAAAATCTTTTCTCTAATAATTTCTGCCGCTATTTGTCTTTCAGGCTGGTCGGTAATAAAATCGTCAGGAAAATATTTTGGACCTTCCGGCAAATATTTTACAATGTTTTCTACTAAAACATCTACATTTTCCCCTCGCTGGGCGGCAATAGGGATAATTTCGTCAAACTTAAACTCATTTGTGTAGGCTTCCATTACTTTAAGTATTTGACCTTTTTCCACAGTATCAATTTTATTTATTGCAAGAAAAACCTTTGAATTTACGTTTTTAATCTTTTCAATAATACCTCGGTCTTCTGAATTAATTCTATCAAAGGGCTCAATCAAATAAATTACAATGTCAGCATCTGCAATAGCTGTTTTAACTGAATTTACCATGTATTCCCCAAGTTTTGACTTTGGGGTGTGCAGCCCTGGTGTGTCTATAAAAACGACTTGGTAATCATCACCAGTTAAAACACAAGTAATTTTATTTCGTGTAGTTTGGGGCTTATTTGTTACAATTGCAATTTTTTCCCCAAGCATACAGTTTGTTAAAGTAGATTTGCCAACATTAGGCCGGCCGATTATAGTTACAAAGCCTGATTTCAATTATTTTCCTCCGCTTCCGCATCTTCCAGCAAGTCAATAGAAACTTTGCCATCGAATACGTTTATCCATGTTTTGCCTTTATTTAAAGTTAGTCTGTTTCCTTCAGAATCAAACCATTTTGTTCTTGATTCTCTTGAAGATTTTTCCCAAGTTATCGGCACATATGCGCCGTTTGTAAATAAAATGCCGTTTCCTTTATCGACGATTTTAACAGTTCTTCTTCCGGCGGAATCTCCAGATACAAGTTTGACTGATGCATTTTGCACTATTACATTTGTAATTTCCAGCTGACAGTTTGCTTCTTCATCTATGTGCTTATTATTACCCTGGAAAACTTTATATGTTTTTGTTTCATCATCATATGCAAAAACTCTTGTATAAGATGATGAATAAGGAACTGTAGCTTTTGTGGAAGCTATACTGTTACTTGGAGGGGTGGGCTCTTCGTAAAAATCAAAGGGAGTTTCAAATTCCTCAGGCATGTCCAACCTGTAATTTTTCCCTGCCCAATCTCTTAATATGTTCTCGGCATTTGTGTAAGAGCTATGTTCAATCATGCTGGCAATTTTATAACGCTCCGGGTCTCTCCAGAAAGTTGAAGCATCTTTCATGCCGTCTAAATCTTGAGTTTTATATTTTTTTATGTCCGAATATGCTTGTGGGCTGCCGCCGTGGTGTACAAACAAAGCATCATGGTCATATGCAAAGTCAATAAAGTAGTCTCTGGCGCTTCTAACTGGGCCTATTTTTTTGGAATCGAAATCTTTAAAAACTGCAACAAGCCTTGTAATATCTCCCTCGGCAAGAACTTCATATATTATGTCTGCCTGAGAAATTCCGCTTTGGGGTAGAGCTTTTTTTAAATTATTAATAACAATGGCAACAGGACGCCTTGCAGCGGCAACTTCATCAATATAAAGACCGGTAAGCTCGTTTTTGGCTTTGCCGGACAAATCTTCAGTAGGTTCGGGGGTGGGTTCTTCAGTTTCCTCTGCCTCTTCCTGTTCTTGGGTAACGTCTTCAGTTTCGGAGATTGTATCCACAACGGCATCTTCTTTTTTACCGCAAGACGCAAATAAAGAAACACACATTATAATAATGCCCAGCTTTATTAATTTTTTCATGTCAAGCTCCTTTATAGTGTTTTTACGTTCGTTTTATAAATTTATCTTGTATATCCAAGCCTTAAAAGTGTGCTTTCCTGTTTGGAAAACATAATTTTTTCATCCTCATTGTTTAAATGGTCGTAACCTAAAACATGGAGAATTCCATGGGCTGTTAAAAATGCAAGTTCTCTCTCTGGGGAATGACCATACTCAGCGGCCTGCTCATAAATTTTGTCATAGGCAATAATAATATCCCCGATTGGCAAAGGAAAAGATAAAACATCTGTAGCTTTATCAATTCCTCTGAACTTTTTGTTTATTTCTCTTATTTCATTATTATCTACTATTGTCACGCAAATTTCAACACTTTGTTGCAAATTTTCTTCTTTTGTAACATTTTGGATAATATTTTGTATTATTTCTTCAAAGCCGTTAATGCTTTTTTCTGTATTATTATTAATATATATATCCATTATTTTATCTCTTTCTCGCCTTTAGTTTCCTTTTCCCCTTCGCCGGATTGGCTTTTTTCAAGGGGAGGTTTGGATTTGGCATCCTCTTTAGCTCCCTTGGATTTATCTTCGGGGTAGGGGATTCTTCCGTGATACATGCCTTTAAAAACTATTAAAAAGGCGTTTATTGTTTTTTCAATGTCTTTAAGGGTCATTCCGCTATCGAGAAGTTGTCCGTCATCCACTTTTTCTTTAACAAGCTTTCTCATAAGCTTTTCAACTTCGTCCATAGATTTGCCGGAGGGAACAACAGAGCGCACAGCGGCCTCCACAGTGTCTGCAAGCATAACAACGGCTGTTTCTTTAGACTGAGGAATTATATTGTGGTACCTGAAATCATGTTCGTTCATTGCGCCTTCCGGTAAGCTTTCTCCTTCTTTAAGCTGAAGTTCAAGCTCATTTTTAGCTTTTATATAAAAATATTTTACTAAAGTTGTGCCGTGGTGCTGGAAAATGAAATCCTGTATAACTTTAGGAATACGGTATTTTTCTGCAAGCTCCATGCCAAACGTAACATGTTCTACTATAACGGCAACGCTGGAAAGAGGCTCCATTGTTTCGTGGGGGTTTACCCCTGCCTGGTTTTCTCCGAAATATTGAGGAAATTTGAGCTTTCCAATATCGTGATAATACCCGCCGGTTCTTGCTAAAGCCGGGTTTGCGCCGATTTCGTATGAGGCGTTTTCTGCTAAATTTGCAACAATGAGGCTATGGTGGTATGTGCCCGGGGCTTCAATAGTAAGCCGGCGTAAAATCGGGCTGTTAGGGTTTGCAAGGTCGACAAGTCTGTAAGGCGTAATAATACCGAAAACTGCTTCCCAAAAGGGCGCACTGCCAATAGATACAATAACAGAAATTAAGCCCATACCTCCGGCAAAAACAGCTCCGCTTAAAATATCCGGAGAATAAGTTTTTTCAAAGAAAAGAGAAACTCCAAGGTATGAAAGCAAACAAACAACACAAGTAAGAGAGCCGGCGATTACTATTTTATTGCGCTCGACTGTAAATTGGGAAACAAAGGCAATAAACGTGCCTGTAAAGAGGTAATACAAAACAAATTCAAGGTTACCGTTGGAAATAAGCATACAAACAATGGTTATAAGCATATTTGTAACAATAGACATTCTTGAATCAAAAAGCATTGCAATAAGCATGATGAAAATAAGGTTTGTTGATAGCTGGTAAGGAACGTTTATTGTTAAATAGCATATAAGTATTGTGCTTAAGTAAAGAGTAAAAAACAAAAGTGTATCTTTAACTGTGCTTATAACTTTTTTCAAAAACAGCCTAGCATAAAGAAAAAACATAACAAAAACGCTGCCCACAAGGGCAAAAGAGCCGATGATTAGGTAAATATTGTTTGCGCTGTCTTTTTTAATAAGACTAAGCTGTTCAAGGGCGGCGTATGCTTCCGTCGAAATAATATCGCTTTTGTCTACAATTATTTGATCCTGTTTGTAATGAACGGTTTCAAATTTTTCAGAACGCTCTTTTTTTGCTTTGTTAGTAGCCTCTACATTAATTATAATGTTTGGCTTAATATAGGCAGCAACAATTTCATAACACAAATTTTTATAATCAGCTTTAAGATCTAGCTCTTCAATGTGGTCTCGGACGTTTAGAAGCCCCTTAGCATCTTTAGCCTGCAAACCATCTTCAAAAATTTGGTCTGTAACTGCAAAAACTTCCTCCATAAAGTTTTTGTAAGTAGGCTCGTCCATTTCCATAAGAGTGTTTGTTAAACTTTCGCTTAAATGGATAGGAAGCTGCGTTATGCTGTCTTCCGGGATAAGGTTATCGGTATTAGTAATAGCGGATTTTGGAACAGGGTTTTCGTTAATAACAGGGGAACTGGGTACAGCGGTTTCTTGAATTAACGTGGAATGCATATCGTTAAGGGTAAATTCTTTTCGTCTAATTGTAGCTTTGTCAAAAAAGTTAGACAAATCGTCATAAACCTTATCGGTGACAGTTGTGTCCCGTTCTAAAAGAGGTTCTATTTTTTCAGCTGCTTCCACGGCGGCAAGCCTGTTTTTTTCTGTTGCTACAGTGTTTTCAATTTTTCTAGGCGCAACAAACCTTTGAGGAGAAACCTCGCCGACTTCAATTACATAACCTTCCTGAACATAAGCCCCCGTTACAACCAATAGAATTGTTATACCAAAAGCAAGAAAAAACATTAACACTTTAAATCTGGAAATCTTTTTTTCCATTTACATCGCTTCTTTCTATTTCTCATTTGTACGGTATTTGTTATGTGCGCACATTCTTTTCATATGCCGCAATTATTTGAGCAACAAGAGGATGTCTTACAACGTCTTTATTTGTTAAATTGGATAAGCCGATGCCTTCGATGTTTTTTAATATTCTTACAGCGTCTATTAAACCGGATTTTTTGCCGTCAGGCAAGTCTATCTGGGTAACGTCACCTGTTATAACAGCTTTTGAGCCGAATCCTATACGGGTTAAAAACATTTTCATTTGCTCCGCCGTAGTATTTTGAGCTTCGTCAAGCACGATAAAAGAGCCGTCAAGGGTTCTGCCCCTCATATATGCAAGGGGTGCAACTTCGATAGCACCTTTTTCCATATTTTTAACAAAAGATTCCGCCCCCATAATTTCATAAAGGGCATCGTAAAGCGGGCGAAGATAAGGGTCAACTTTTTGTTGCAAATCTCCTGGCAAAAAACCGAGTTTTTCTCCGGCTTCAATTGCTGGTCTTGTTAAAATTATCCTTGAAACCTCGTTGTTTTTAAAAGCTGTAATAGCCATAGCCATAGCCAAATAGGTTTTGCCTGTTCCGGCTGGGCCAACGCCAAAAACAATAGTGTTTTTCTTAATTTGGTCTACATATTTTTTTTGTCCTAAAGTTTTTGGCTTTATGGCCCTGCCGTTTATAGTATAGCATATATGTTCCGATGATAGTTTGTCAATATCCTTAAAGCCTTCGTCTTCAAGGGAAGCAATTAAATAATTCACGTTTTGCTCTGTTATTTCTGATTTTGTTTTAGCAATGTCCAAAAGCTTTGTTAAAACAGCGCCGGCTTTATCAACCTGGTCGCCAAGGATTACGACGGAATCACCTCTGTTTATAACAGAAACCGCAAAGGCTCTTTCAATTTTGCGGACGTTCTCGTCAAGCTTGCCGAATACATTGCCTATTAAATCATTGGGTATCTCCATCTTCATTTGTTCTGTCAATTAGCTTTTCCTCCCCGATATTTTCATAAGTAGTTATTATTGATTTTACCACTAAACCAGTATCATTTTCAACAAATTCTACATTTTTTTCTACAATATCCGCTTCAAAATCGAATTCTCTAATAATTCTTCCTGTTATCATTTTGTTTGCAAGCTCTTCGCAAGCTTCTTTTGTGTAATATTTTTTAACAGGAACGTACTCTTTATAAGTATCGGTAATTAGAATTATTGGAAGCGGGTAATCTTCCCCAAAAGAAAGCTGTTTCCTTGAAACGGACTTATCAAAGCTTTCAAACTTCATTTTTGTGTGGGGTATTGAATAGTTTTTGCCAAAAAGCTGCAAGGTATAGAGCTTTTTCGTTTCTTTTGTATATTGTTTTTCAAAATATTCATAAGGTACGTGAAAGTTTATGTCGTAATAAAGTTTGCCCACAATAACAGAATCGGCATGTACCTCATCTTTTATTATAACAACTTCATCTTTTTTTACAACAATTTCTCCTTTAACCAGTATATCATCTTTATGTACAACGTCTCCCTCTTTAACATAAGGTGTGCCGGTGCTTGTAGCAATTGAAACAATTAAAGCATCTTTTTTGGCAACAATGTCGCAAGGGGTTTTTCTGTCTACAATAACTTGTTTTGGTATAGTTTCCTTTATTGATATAGTCGCCCTTGTTCCTTTAATATATACGTTTACCCAAGCAATATCCGGGAATTTTTTCATAAGCATTGTTTCAATGGCTTTTGTATTAACTTTATGCTTAAAAACGCCTGTCCTTACATCTTGCTGCATACAAAAAACCATAACGTCTTGAGGGTTGATTCTTTCCGCCCCTTTAATGTCTACAAGCCAAATAAACATGGATAGAGCGTATAGAGATGCAATAAAAAAGAAAAACCCTGCAACTAAAAATTTTCTGTTTCTATAACGGAAGAGAAGAAAAGGGCAGCCTTTTTTTTCAACTATTTTCATGCGGCATTTTGTTTTTTTTGCGCATGTTTTAAGCATTTTAAAGGCTTTTATAGAAACTTTCATTGTTACGCAGTCTTCATAATATTTTACATCCCAAATGTAAATTCCTTTATGTACTGCCATGTTCATAAACCGTTCCACGGAAAAACCTGTTACTTTTACAATAACGTAACCTCTAAAGCTGTTCCAAAGTGTTATAAGCATAATCTATCACCAATCTCAATCTTTAAAGCATATATTCAAAATGAGAAACAAGCCCCGAAACTGTAACAGATTCCTGGGTTATTTGTTTTAATAAAAGATTTTTTCCTTCTATTTTAAAAATTCCCACGCTTGTATTTATTCTTATTCTGGATGTAGTATATTCTATAACGCCTTTGTAGTTTTCTATTGTAATTTCTTCGTTGCCAATAATGGAAATAAGAGGTAAATTTTTTACAATTTCCTTAGGAAGCTCCAATAAGTCGCTTAGCCTGTCTTTTATGCGTTTTGTTTTATTTTCGCCTGGTTTCATGGGCAAACCCTCCCCTATCTAATACTATTCATGGGGGTATATGCGTATGCATTATTTTGCTAATGAGGGCAGGAGTAAATGTAAGAGCCTGCATTTAATAAGCTGCTACCCGCCTTTGAGAGCGATTTTAGAAAAGTCTAAGATCTAGAGGAGTTGAATTGCCAAATATTCTGAAATAAAAAAATAACCGCCACCTGTCGAGGTATGCGGTTATTTCAAGTTAATTATTATTGTAAATTAATCGTCATATCAGCTTTGTTAACATGTTAGTGTGCGATAGTTTGCATTGCATTAAATGATACTATTTTTTAGAGTTTAAAAACATATCTAAATATCTTAATATAGCTACTCCTGATAAAACTGAAATAATAGAACCAGCCAAATTCAAACTAAAAGAACTGACCAAAATCCATACACTACTTTTAAGAATGAATATAATACCTAGAAAAAATAATAAAGAAAAGACTAACAACAAACAAAGTAAAATTTTATTTTCATCCAAATGTAAGCACAACCTTTTTACAAGTTTAAGACTTTATCTATAGTCCTCGGAGTAATGAAAAATAACGGGTTCACCTATATAAGCATAATATGTTTTAGTGTATAGAACGCCGTCCCAATTGGAACGCCACTAAGTGTTGCTGTAATAGTAGCCGAAACTGTTGTAGAACTTTTATAGGTCATTCCTTTACTCTATATAATACGTATTATATAATGCGTGTTACTATTTGTCAAAATATTTACAGGGTTTTTACCAATTCTATCAAATAATGACAAATTATTGTTTTATTATTTCAAGTTGATTATATAAATGTAATTTGTTATAATGCTTTAGTTAGAGTACATATAAAAAAATATGCTCATTATCTGCAGAGGAAGGCTTATGAATAATAAAATTAAATTTTCAATACTTGAGGTATCTTACTGGTGTTCTATCGGGGCGTTTGCTTCCCTTATGGTTGCGTTTATACAAAGCAAAGGTTTAAGTGCAACATACATAGGCATAATGTTGATGGTTAACACGTTTTGCGGCTTTTTGGGGCAGTTCTTTTTTGGAATGCTTTGCGATAAGCTTAAAACCCACAAAAAAATATTTATCGTTGCAAATGCTGTTGTTTATGTAATTCAGCTATTAATATTTACTGTAAAGAGCCCTGTTTTAATTATTTTAGTTTTCGGTCTTATGGGTTTTGTCCAGCAGCCCCTTGCCGCAAATATGGAAACATGGCTCTTAAAAACTTTTAAAGACACGCCGCAAATTTACGGCCCCCTTCGCTCCTGTGCTTCATTGGCGTTTGCGGTTTTTATGCTTTTTTACGGCGGTCTTTTGGAAAATCATGGCTATGGATTAATGCTTGTATTTTCCGGAATATTTATAACGTCATCAATTATTGCAGCCGCCTTTACAAAAGATGTGGAAGTAGAAGCGAAAGATAAAAACCCTAAAAACTGGACTGCTCTTTTTCACGATAAGCAGTTTTTCGTTATGATTATTATGCTTTTAGGCGCTGGCATAGCTTCTGCCCCTTTTGTTCACCTTTTGGCAGTAGTTATGGACAGCGTTGGCGGAACAGTAAAATATGTAGGTTATGCACTTTTTGCAAGTGCTTTTACCCAAGTTCCGTTTATGATGCTTTCTGGTAAATTAAAGGTTTTTTCGTCAAAAGTTAGAATTTCCTTTTCGTGTTTATTTTATATTATTTCAATTGTAGGGCTGGCTTTTTCTAAAAATCCCCAAATGGTTATTGCGTTTTCATTTTTAAACGGTGTAGGCTTTGGAGTATTTATGCCGTCATTAAGAGAACTTATTTTCAGCTTCGCCCCACAAGACTTAAAAACCACGGCGCAAGGAGTTTGCGACGCTACATATAACAGTATGGGTGCAATGATTTGCAATTTGCTTGCAGGAGTTTTAATTGATAATTACAGCGTAAAATTAATGCTCTTAACCTGCGCCGCTATACAAATTGTTGCTTTAGTAATTTTTACAATTAAGTTTAAATATACTCCTTAATCATATAAAATGGTACTGAGTTGCGAGCAAATTTTGCTTGTGGCAAGGAAGAGACGACGCCGTGTGCTAGCGGCACACAAGAAGTTGATGACGTAGTCCACAAGTAAAATTCGCCGCAAGGCAGTGCTATTTTATGTGGTTAAGGAGTATATAATAAAAAAGAAGCAGCCTAGGGTAAATCTAAGTCTGCCTCTTTTTTATTGTATATACCTTTAACTTGAGAACAGTATTAATACTTTATAGTGGCGCTTCCGGTTTTCGCATCCCAATCTACTGTGCAGTTAGGAATATTGTCAATTACAAACCTTATAGGTACCATTGTTCTATTGTTTATAGACGTTGGTGGGGTTTCGATTGTTTTTTTAGCACCGTTAACAAAAATGGTGTTTTTATTAAGCCACATTTCAATGCTTGTTTCGCTTGTTGTTATAGTAATTTTCTGGGCATCTCCTTGCCAGCTTACAGAACCTCCAAGGCTTTCAATAACAGCCCTCATGGGTATTAACATACGTTCGTCAACAATAACCGGCTTTGCTCCTCCGCCTGGGTCAATCTCTTTTTTCTGCCCGTTTACAAGCATAACCGGATTGTCGAGCTGAATAACGATTATTCTCATTGTTGCGCTGTTAACATTTGTTTTAGATTCATCAGGAGTGGGGATTTTTGAGTCCCCCTCAGCAATAGGCATAGTTGTTGTAACGGCTTGGCTTCTGCTTCCGTTTAGAGGAAAAGAACCACTTTCCTCTCCGTCCTCATTAAGAACAGTATAAGTACCTTCAAAAGACTTTCCATCATCAGACATTTTAATTATTAATGTGCCGCCGTCTTTAGGAGGTTTATAAGACGGTTTTTCCTCCCAAAACCCATTTAATACGTTGTCATTTACAAGCCCGGAAATACGCCCGGAATTTTTTTGATAATCCCCCGTAACACTGGTGCTGCTTTGCTCTAAAGTCATTTTACCCCAATTTGTGCTCCACTCACCAGTCCATGTTATTGAAGTAATTTCTGCATAGGCGTTTGTTGAAAAGAGTAAGCAAAAAGTTAAAACAGCCGCCAGAAGAGTAATCTTTCTAACCATAAAACACACCCCTTAAAAGAAAAATTGTATAAAGTTATACTATCAAATTATACAATTATTTACAGCACTTATCAATGCCTTTATGGAAGATTTTGTTATGCTTCGGCTCATACCTGCGCCAAAATAATGTTTGCCGTCTTTATCCGTTATTTCAATATAAGTCATAGCTCGGGAGCTTGTGCCGTATTCAAGAGAGTGTTCGGAATAGTCCACTATTTCAAAGGTAATACCAAGCTCTTTTGTTAAGGCTTGTGAAAAGGCGCTTAACAAACCGTTTCCAGTTCCCTCAATTTGCTTTTGCTCTCCATTAACAGATATTTCACCTGTAACGGAAATATCCCCGTTAGAATATTCTTTAAAGTTAACAAGGGCAATGCGGCTTTCTTTGTTAATATAAGTGTCGGCAAACAATTGGTAAATTTCTGCGGCTGAAAGCTCTTTACTAAGTTTATCGGAAACGTCTGTAACTGCTTTGCCAAAATTGATAACCATTGGCTTAGGCACTTTAAGCCCGTAATTTTTCTCAATAATAAACGCAACACCGCTTTTGCCGGACTGGCTGTTAATTCGGATAACCGGGTCGTATGTTCTGCCGATGTCCACAGGGTCAATAGGTAAATAAGGGACTTGCCAATACTTGCCTCCAAGTTTATTAAAGCCCTTTTTAATAGCGTCCTGATGAGAGCCTGAAAAGGCAGTGAACACAAGTTCTCCGGCGTATGGATGCCGTGGGTGAACATATTGCCCTGTAGATTTTTCATAAATATCCACTACTTCTTGAATCTTTGAAAAATCAATCCCCGGGTCAATACCGTGGCTGTAAATGTTAAGGGCGATTGTAAGTAAGTCGGCGTTTCCTGTTCTTTCGCCGTTGCCAAAAAGCGTGCCTTCAACTCTGTCTGCCCCTGCTAAAACCGCAAGCTCCGAAGAAGCAACCCCTGTTCCCCTGTCGTTATGAGTATGAACGGAAACAATAACATTTTCCCGGCAAATTAAACTGTTGCACATAAATTCAATTTGGTCTGCGTAAACATTTGGCGTATGCATTTCAACAGTCGATGGAAGGTTTATTATTACTTTTCGCTCCGGTGTTGGCTTCATTTCTTCTAAAACAGCGTTGCAAATATCCACTGCAAAATCCATTTCTGTGCCAGTAAAGCTTTCCGGGGAATATTCAAACAAAAAGTTTTCTTCTCCGTATTCTTTCGCTAACTCGACTAAAAGTTTTGCGCCGTCTACGGCTATTTTTTTGATTTCTTCTTTTTCCATTCCAAAAACAACTTGTCTTTGAAGCGTTGAAGTTGAGTTATATAAATGTACTATACTTTTTTTAGCCCCTTTAAGAGCCTCAAAAGTTCTTCTTATAATATGTTCTCTGGACTGGGTTAAAACCTGTATTGTAACGTCGTCGGGAATTAAGTCTTGCTCTATTAACAAACGTGCAAATTGATATTCCGTGTCTGAAGCCGCAGGAAAACCTATTTCGATTTCTTTAAAACCCATTTTAACAAGAAATCCAAAAAACTCAACTTTTTGTTCAAGTGTCATAGGCGTTTCTAACGCTTGATTGCCGTCACGCAAATCTACGCTGCACCATATTGGTGATTTTGTAATTATTTTTCCGGGCCATGTGCGTTTTTCGTAGAAAAAGGCTGGATAAGGGCAATATTTTGTGTGCTGCATGATAATTCCTCCTGAAAAGTTTTATTGTATAAAAATAAAAAAGCCTTTCGTCTCTAATGTTTACTTTAAACCTAAGTTTAAAATAAACATTAGAGACGAAAGGCTGAAACTTCCGCGGTACCACTCTATTTTGTTCAAAAAGAACACACTCAAAAAGTTCTGGAAAACCAAAACCCCGTCATTATATCGGCTGACACCCGTCTTAACCTACTTATATTTCTCTGGATAAATATAATCAAAAAATATGTTCAGCAAGCCACTCAAAGGTGAGTTCGGTTGTTTTCAAACGCTGTTTTCCACCGCCCAACAGCTCTCTGTGGTTATCCCACAACTTACTACTCCTTGTCCTAGTGTTAAATATTTAATTCCTTAGAGCTTATCATATTTATACCTAAAAGTCAATACGTATTCTGCACAAACATAATGCACAAAAAACACGTAAATTTTGCCTTGCATTTTTAACTCTTTCGTATATAATATTGTAAAGAGACTTCTTCCGAGAGCGCTTTAATATTATGTTTAGAGCCAACAGATTTTAAAGGGGATAATAGACCTCTTTGTTTAGAGTTGCATGCTGCAATTTATTGCAGAGCGGGATACTCAAAGGGCTACAACCACGTTACCTTTTCGGTTTTAAAATTTGTTAATCCACGCCTCGGCAGTGTCTCTTTTTGTACGTATAGAGGTGAATTAATGGCTGAAACAGGATTGGTATTAGAAAAAAAAGGAAGCAATTTAAAAATAAAAATGGAGCGCACAGAAGCTTGCGCCAAATGCCGGGCTTGTATTAACGGGCTTTTAGGCAAGGAAATGATTTTAAGCGCAAAAAATGAATGCAACGCCCAAGAAGGCGACACAGTAAGTGTTGAAATAAACGAAAACTCCGCTATAAACGCCGTTTTAATATTATACGGCATCCCTCTTATATTTTTACTGGTGGGTGTATTCTCTGGGTATAACATAGCCGTTTTGGCAGGTTACGGCGACATAAAAGAGTTTATGAGCGTTGGCTTTGCCGCCGTTTTTTTGTATATATCTTATTTACTTATAAAATATTTAGAAAAGCGCATAAATAAACATAAATACATGCCTGTCGCAACAAAAGTGATTGAGAGGTAATTTTTTGAACGAAAAAACTTTTGCAACTTTAGAATTTAATAAAATAAAAAAAATACTTGAGGGTCACGCAATTTCCGAAATGGGCAAGCAAAAATGCCAGGAACTTGTGCCCTCTCTTTTGCTTGAAGAAATAAATAATTGGCAGTCCGAAACATCTGAAGCCCAAAGCATGATTTATAAAAAAGGTTCTTTACCTTTAGGGGGCATTAAAAATATTGAATCTGCCGTTAAACACGCCCAAATGGGTGGCGTTTTAAACCTTGAGGAATTTGTTAACATTACGGATTTTTTTTATGTTTGCAGAAAAGTTAAAAATTATTCAATTAACGAAAGCAACACAAATAAAGAGCAGGAAAACTTAATGGATAGTTTCCCTATTCTTTCGCCTATGTTTTCAGGGGTTGAGCTTATGGCATCTCTTGAAAAAGAAATCTCTAGGTGCGTTATATCAAGCACAGAAGTTTCCGACGATGCAAGCCCTGCTTTGGCAGAAATTAGGCGTTCAGTAAAAGTATCAAACTCCCGTATAAAGGAGCACTTAAATTCCGTAATTCATTCAGCAAGTTATAAAACTATGCTTCAAGACTTTGTTATCACAATGCGAAACGACAGATACTGCGTTTCCGTTAAATCAGAATACAGAAACTCATTTCCCGGCATGGTTCACGACCAGTCCCAAACCGGGGCAACCCTTTTTATAGAGCCAATGAGCGTTGTAACTTTAAACAATAAAATAAAAGAGCTTATGGCACAGGAAAAAGTTGAAATTAACAAAATTTTGCAAAAACTTTCCGGGCTTGTGTCTGAAAATGGCGAACAACTTTTAATAAACAGCGAAATATTAACTTATCTTGACTTTGTTTTTGCAAAAGGCGAGCTTTCTATATCAATAAATGCAACTAAGCCTATTTTTAACGTAAAAGGCGAAATCAATATAAAAAAAGGCAGGCATCCGCTTTTAGACCCTAAAAAAGTTGTCCCTACAGACATTTACATTGGCAAGGATTATACAACTCTTTTAATAACAGGGCCAAACACCGGCGGAAAAACAGTAGCTCTTAAAACTCTTGGGCTTTTTCAGCTTATGGGGCAGTCCGGGCTGCATATTCCGGCCTTTGACAATTCCTCGCTTTCAATATTTAATGATATTTTTGCAGATATTGGTGACGAACAGTCTATAGAGCAAAGCCTTTCAACTTTTTCAGCCCATATGACAAATATTGTCAGTATATTGGAAAAAGCGACGGAAAAATCTCTTGTACTTTTAGACGAGCTTGGCGCCGGAACAGACCCTACAGAGGGTGCGGCTCTTGCTATTGCAATTTTGCAGCATCTTCACAAAAAAGGCATTATTACAGCCGTTACAACCCATTATTCGGAGCTTAAAGTATATGCTCTTTCTACAGACGGCGTGGAAAACGCAAGCTGTGAATTTGACGTAGCAACTTTGCGCCCAACTTATAAATTGCTAATCGGAATTCCGGGAAAATCCAATGCTTTTGCCATATCAGAAAAGCTGGGGCTTTCAAAAGATATAATTTCCGCCGCAAAAGACGTTTTAAGCCACGAAGACGCACGTTTTGAAGACGTTATAACGGATTTGGAGATAAGCCGAAAATCAGTGCTTATTGAACAGCAACGTGCGGAACAATATCGCCTTGAAGCGGAAAAAATGAAAAATGAGATGGAAACCCAAAAAGAAAAGCTTAACGCTCAACGGGACAAAATTTTACAAAAGGCTAAAGAAGAAGCTAGAGATTTAATGCAAAGCGTTAAAGACGAAGCGGATTTACTCAAAAAGCAAGTGGCTAAACAAATGAGGGAAAATTCCCAAAAAGAAGCGGAAGCCACAATGCAGCAAATGAGGGACAAGCTTTCCAAGCTATACGACGATGCTGATATTAAAATTACCCATAAATCAAGCTTTAAGCCTGCCCCAAAAAACCTTAAAAAGGGTGACAGAGTTTTTATCCATACTCTTAGCCAATCGGGTATTGTAACAACGCCGCCGGATCAAAACGGCGAGGTGCAAGTTTCTGCTGGCATTATGAAAGTTAAAGTTAAATTAACTGATTTATCCCTTGACGACAGCGAAAAAACCGTTAAAATAAACGCTCCGGCTTTTTCTAAAAAACTTGCAGATTCTAAAAGTATGATTATTTCACCCTCAATAGATTTAAGGGGAGAAATGATTTCAGAAGCTATTGAAAAAACAGATAAATATTTAGATGACGTTTCTCTTTCTGCCCTTTCCCAAGTAACAATTATTCACGGAAAAGGCACAGGGGCTTTGCGTGCGGCAATTCAACAACATATGAAAAACCACCCTCATGTTAAAAGCTTTCGCCTTGGAACTTTTGGCGAGGGAGAAGCCGGGGTAACAATTGTAGAGCTTAAACATTAATTAATTTGGAGATGAATACATGAAAATAGGAGTAATTGTAGATTGTTTAAAGCTTCCTCTTATGGAAGGCATTAAAAAAACAAAAGAAATCGGGGCGGAGGGCATTCAAATTTATGCCGTTGACGGTTTTGTAACCCCGGATAATTTAAAAGGCGAAAAAAGAACAGACTTTTCAAAGTATATTAAAGATTGCGGTCTTGAAGTAAGCGCTCTATGCGGAGACTTCGGCGGACATGGTTTTCAAATTGAAGCGGACAACCCGCAAAAAATTGAAGCTTCTAAAAAAATACTTGATCTTGCTCTTGATTTTGGAAGCAATATAGTAACAACCCATTTTGGCATCATTCCTCATGATAAAAATGACCCTATTTATAAAGCCATTTACAACGCAACATTAAGGCTTGAACAAGCCGGAAAAGAGCTTGGGGGTTATTTCGCCATTGAAACAGGCAGTGAAACATCAAAAAACCTTAGCGAATTTTTACAAGAATTAAACTGCAAACATGTTGCCGTTAATTACGACCCGGCAAACCTTTTAATGGTTCACGGGGAAGACCCGGTTGCAGGGCTTGACAACGTTAATGGCAGAATTGTTCACACCCACGCAAAAGACGGCATTTTTAACAAAGCTATAGACCCTAAGTTGGTTTACGGTTATCCCGGATTTAAAGGCATGAGCCATGAAGATATTTCAGAAATGGTTTCCTCCGGGGAGTATTTTACCGAAACTGCTTTAGGAGATGGGAAAGTTGATTTCCCTAAATATATTAAAAAGCTTAAAGATATAGGCTATAATGGGTATTTAACAATAGAAAGAGAAGCAAAAGGTAACCCTGTGGAAGACATTGGAAAAGGCGTTGCATTTTTAAAAAATATATTGTCCCAAATCTAATCTCATCAATAATAAAGTGTTATAAAGCTGGGTAAAAATTGTTTAAGCACAATTTTACCCAGCTTTTTTTGCGCCTTGCTAATTTTATCATTATTTATTTTATGATATTCATAAAAAATATATTGACATTCAAATGTTACTCACATATAATGGATAAAAGTAAGCACTGATTAATTAAGTTAATCTGTTAGGAGGCGTAAATATTATGTTTAAATTAGAAAGTTTATCAAAAGTGTTAAAAATTTGTTTGCAAATAACTTTTATAGTAGGGCTGTTTGTAACGGCTTTTCTTGGAGTTATTTTAAAGCGATATTTCGGATGGTATTTTTGGCATAACGAAAGGTACTACTGGGCTTGTTTAATACTTTTAACCCCATGTGGTCTGTGTTCGCTAAACATATTGTGGCAACTTGCAGGGCTTTTAAAAACAATACATCAAAAAAATCCATTTGTATTAAAAAACGTCAAATACCTAAGCCGTATAGCCATAAGTTCATTTGTAATATCGGTAATGTTTTTTGTTTTAGTATTTGTTCAAGCCACAATGCTTACTTTTGCCATTGGTTATATCTTCTTAATCGCAGGGTTTTTGTTTATTGTGTTGTCCGGGCTTTTTAAAAAGGCTGTGGAATACAAAAACGAAAACGACCTGACGATATAAGGGGGCATAACATATGATTGTTGTAAATCTCGATGTAATGATGGCCAAGCGAAAAATGAGCTTAAATGAGTTATCCGAAAAAACAGGTATTTCAACCACTAACTTATCAATTTTAAAAACCGGCAAAGCAAAAGCCATACGTTTTTCAACCCTAGAGCAGATTTGCAGAGTTTTAAACTGCCAGCCCGGTGATATTTTGGAATGGGATTTGGAAATTAAAAAGGAGGATACTGATTATGGAACAGATACTGACTAACGACATAGACAAAAATTCAATTGAAAAGAAAGATAGTATAAGCAGTAATTTAAGCAGAAAGGAAGCAATAATATTTTTAGTTTGCGGGGCAGTTCTATCATTTTTTTATTCCATATGTTTTAGCGGTATTGATGTTGTTCCCCAGCTTTCTTTCTCTGTTTTTTGCCCTATTGCGTTTTTAATATTAACGGCGGTTTTAAAATATATAGGCTTATTAAACAATAAAAAAGCGCTACTTCTCATTGTTCCTGTTTTAATTGTTTCAGTATTTAACAGTATTTTTAACTTAAATTTGTTTTCTTACAGCAACGTTCTTGTTATGCATGTGCTGTTTGCTGTTTTTGTATATACGGCAATTAATAAACAAAACCAGGATTTATTTAGCTTAAACGGTCTTATCATATTATTACGCACAATGGCAGGAAACTGGATAGTTATATTTAGTGCTTTTCATATGCTATCATCTAAAAAACATAATGACAGTGGCTCTAAGACAGGCCGAAAAATTTTAATAGGTGTTTCGCTTGCCGTTCCTGTGCTTTTTTTAATCATTCCACTGCTTATGTCCGCAGATATGGTTTTTGATAAGCTTGCGACTAATTTTATTTCTAATTTACTTATTATAGACAGAATTAACATACCTTTTTTACTATCTGTTGCAATTGCTTGGATTTACGCTGCCGGGTATGTTTATCAAAGCAAAAAAATAGCTCAAGGCGTAAGCTCTATCGAATTCCCAAATATTAATGGAGACAAAGTTATCTGTGCAACTTTTTTGATAATTGTAAACACAATATTTTTGCTCTTTACTTTAGTACAGGTGGCTTATCTCTTCACCGGAGGGCTTATGACTTTGCCGGAAGGCATGGTTTATTCCCAATATGCAAGGGAAGGTTTTTTCCAGCTTCTTTTTGTTACAGTTATAAACTTTTCTGTAATAATTGTATTTATGTGTGTTTTAAAAGGCACGGCGGAAAGCAAGCTTCTTACCTTTTTAATGCTTATGCTTTGCGGCTTTACAGGAGTTCTAATTGCTTCTTCTTTTTATAGAATGTATCTATATATTGATGTATTCGGGCACACAATACTAAGATTAAGTGTTTTAACTTTTCTTTTTATGGAAGTTGTGTTAATATGTATAACTGTACTGAAATTATTAAATAACAAAATACCTTTTATAAAATGGTTTGTTATAACCTGTTTTGTATTTTATTTAGCAGTTAATTATTCAGGCAGCGATTATTTAGCAACAAAGCTTAATATTAATATGTTTCTCTCCGGTAAGATTGACTCTATTGATGTGCGCCCAATAGGGAAAGATGGATTGTCTCTGTTAAAGCCAATGTTTGAAAATGAAAATTATATTTGCCAGGAGTACTTATTAACAAAAAAAGAAAAAGCAATTGCGACATTAAAAACCCAATCTTATGACGATATACGGCGAATTAATACTAATGAAAATCAGTGGCAAAACTGGTCATACTTTGAACATACTCTTAAGTCCACAAAAAAGTAAATGTGTAAAAGCCGTCTTTATTATAATGATAATAAGTTGAAAATTTTAACAATTTGTAGTATAATAGAGGCATAATAATTGTATTACAAAGTTAGGCGGGTTAAAAATGTTCTATCCAAATTTAGCGCAAAAACTTCTTGATAAAATTCCTATGGAAATTCAGTTTAATATTAATATTATGAATGAAAAAGGAATAATAATAGCGTCAAGAGATAAGAGCAGAATTAACACATTCCATGAATCTGCCTACAATCTTATTAAGGGCAACAAAGAAATTGATGTATTAAGAGAGTCCGACAGCAACCTTTTGGGCGTTAAACCGGGGATTAATTTAAAAATTAATTCAAACGGCAAAGATATTGGAGTTATTGGTGT
The DNA here is from genome assembly GCA_964545475.1 of uncultured Eubacteriales bacterium. Classification (GTDB taxonomy): domain Bacteria; phylum Bacillota; class Clostridia; order Lachnospirales; family JAISER01; genus CAZJGG01. The sequence continues at coordinate 52,740 of CAZJGG010000013.1, forward strand.
CACGGGTGAGCCTGGGGAAGTTATGGGTTTTGCATTTATAATAAAAACCTTAATAGAAAATATGCTGGAGTTTGAGAATTTTAAAGAGCACATACTTAAAATCCGGGACATGAAAATGCAGTTTATTTATATGCTCCTTTACGAAAATGAAACGGAACCCAACGTGCTTTTCGAGCTTGCAAAAGAGCTTGGCTACAGCGCTACTTTAACAAGAGTTCCAATAGTTATAAAATTCCCTGGAATTGATGAAAAACATAAAATGGAAAAAGAATCAAAGATTAATTTCTCCCAACAGGATATTGTTGCGGATTTTTTCTCCGACAGCCTTATAGTTTTTAAAAGCCTTGGTAACGACATACAAAAGGCTATAATGAAGCTCGAAGAAGAAATAAACGGCTTCTCGGAAAAGTTTGATAATAAAGTTATGTTGTTTTGCGGAATACCTCAAAATAATCTACACAGATACCGCCGCTCCGCAGAACATGCAATATGGCTTTCTAACAAAATCCACGAATCACGAGTCAGCTTTTTTAAAGATTATATAAACGTATTTTTATTGGAGCAAGTGCCGTTAAAAGTTTACGATGATATTTTTAATTCATACTCTGGGCAAATTATTCAAAAGGACGTTGATTATTTTATTGAATTAGTTAGTTGCCTTGAAGAAAATAACATGAATTTAACAAAGTCATCTCAAGCACTTCATATGCACAGAAACACCCTTTTAAACCAGCTAAATAAAATTAAGCAAAGCTTTTCTATAAACCCTATTAGTTGCGAAAGCCATAGGCAATTTTTATTTTCATTTTGTAGTTATTTAAAACAAGTTAGAAGTCAGAGCCAATAATTGTGCTATCAGCACAGTTATTGGCTCTTTATATAAAACGTAAACTATCAATTTATTAATTTAAGAAAGATTGTGAGACTTATGAAAATATTGTTAGCCCCCGATTCTTTCAAAGGAGCGTTAACCTCTACACAAGTAGCCGACAGGCTTGAAAAAGCCGTAAAGAAATTTTTTACAGAATGCGAAGTAATAAAAATCCCTATTGCAGATGGAGGCGAAGGAACAGTAGACGTTTTGCTTAAATCTTGTAACGAATACAAAATTGAAAAACAAGTTATCGGGCCTGAGGGAGATGAAATTACCGCCTATTACGGTGTTATTTACGGCGACACCGCAATTATCGAAATGTCTCAGGCAAGTGGCATAACTTTACTTAAAAGGAATAAAAACCCTCTGTATACAACGTCATTTGGTACAGGTCAATTAATTTTAGATTGTATTCAAAGGGACTTTAAAAAAATATATATAACAATAGGCGGAAGCGCTACGAACGATGGTGGTATTGGCGCACTAATGGCATTGGGTGTTAAATTTTTTGACGAAAATAAAAATAAAATTAAAGATTATACGGGAATAAGCCTAGAAAAAATACGCTCCATTAACTCTAATGAACTTAAAAACTTAATAAAAGATATAGATATAAAAGTATTTTGCGATGTTGATAACACACTTACTGGAGAAAACGGGGCAACATATGTTTACGGCCCGCAAAAAGGAGCAACCGGAGATATTCTTTTAAGGCTTGAAAACGGAATGATTAATTTCTCAAAAGTGGTTAACAGCTATTTAGGCAAGGATTACAGCAACATTAAAGGCGCCGGAGCGGCCGGAGGGCTTGGTTTTGCGCTTACCGCTTTTTTAAAAGCGGTGCTTGTACGAGGCATTGATGAGGTCCTTAAAATTTTAAAATTTGATGACGCTGCTAAAGGTTGCGATTTGATTATAACCGGGGAAGGATGCATTGACAGGCAGTCATCTTTTGGAAAGGCAATTTCCGGCGTTTCTAAAGCTGCCGAAAAATACAGCATACCTGTTTTAGCAATAGGCGGATCAATTTCAGAAGGGGAACAAGAAGTTTATAAATGTGGTGTAAGCGCAATAACTTCTGCTGTTTGCCGGCCAATAAGCTTTGAAGAGGCAATGGAAAACGCAGATGTAATGCTTGAAGCCGCCGCAGAAAGAACAATGCGGCTCATAAAGCTTGGCATGGATATGAAAAATAGCAGGGCTTAAGAATCTGTGTTCAATAAGCCGCTATCCGTCTTTAAAAGGGATTATTCCGACATTTTTTGTTGCGGTGCAAATGGCGAAAAATCGCTATACTGCTTAATGAGTAAAAATAGCACTAAATTGCGAGTCAATTTTGTTTGTGGCAAGGATGCGGCGACCCAGTG
>CAZJGG010000014.1:0-53772 GCA_964545475.1 uncultured Eubacteriales bacterium
TGTTCCTGAAATTTCTAAGGAGATTTCAATCCACACTCCCCGTGCGGGGAGTGACGTAATCTTCTTTTCCCTTTATACCAAGATAGCAATTTCAATCCACACTCCCCGTGCGGGGAGTGACAACCTCGAAATTTAAACACCACATTAAAAACGGCATTTCAATCCACACTCCCCGTGCGGGGAGTGACGCACCGTCTAAATGCTTTCTTGCCTGTTCATAAACATTTCAATCCACACTCCCCGTGCGGGGAGTGACAGCATTTAAACTTTTCTGACAAATAAACAACTTTTATTTCAATCCACACTCCCCGTGCGGGGAGTGACTCATGTGATGGGGCTTATCAGCTAGTATATTTTATTTCAATCCACACTCCCCGTGCGGGGAGTGACCCTTTCTTTTTTTCTATAAGGCTATCAACCCCATATTTCAATCCACACTCCCCGTGCGGGGAGTGACGGTTTATTCCTCCGTTTCCGTGCAAGGTTGGAGATATTTCAATCCACACTCCCCGTGCGGGGAGTGACGCCGCTGTTATGCGGCTTATACGTCAAGGCTATTATTTCAATCCACACTCCCCGTGCGGGGAGTGACCGTTAGCCAAATCTTCTAATTCTTTTTCGGTAGGATTTCAATCCACACTCCCCGTGCGGGGAGTGACGCTCACACTATAGACTAAACAATTGCTTTATACATTTCAATCCACACTCCCCGTGCGGGGAGTGACTGGTTCAATTTCAAAAGCTAAATCCTCGTGGCATATTTCAATCCACACTCCCCGTGCGGGGAGTGACTTGCTTAGAGCCCTCAAATAAAGGTATTGACATGTATTTCAATCCACACTCCCCGTGCGGGGAGTGACCAAGCAGATAATAAAATTTTCTTATCATTGTTCTATTTCAATCCACACTCCCCGTGCGGGGAGTGACCAATGACAAAAAAAGCGTGGTGTAATGCTGAATGATTTCAATCCACACTCCCCGTGCGGGGAGTGACGGCACGTGATGTACCCTGAACCAACAATAAATTATTATTTCAATCCACACTCCCCGTGCGGGGAGTGACCCGGAGGAGTTTTGTTTTCCGGCAGCGTTTTTAAAATTTCAATCCACACTCCCCGTGCGGGGAGTGACTCTGGCAAACAAAATCTTTTGCGTTATTCATCTATTTCAATCCACACTCCCCGTGCGGGGAGTGACCTGGCACAGGAGAAAAGGGACAAAAAGTGTTCTTATTTCAATCCACACTCCCCGTGCGGGGAGTGACATAATTTCACCGTTATCAAGCTTCCTAAATATCAATTTCAATCCACACTCCCCGTGCGGGGAGTGACTTGATAACGTTGTGTTTTCTGATACTGTCACTATATTTCAATCCACACTCCCCGTGCGGGGAGTGACGAATGTAAAAATATTAGGAGGAAATTTATCATGATTTCAATCCACACTCCCCGTGCGGGGAGTGACCAATATGTTGCGGCAATACGTTAAAAGTTTAACTATTTCAATCCACACTCCCCGTGCGGGGAGTGACATGCGAGATAAATTTACAGACACTATACGCATTGATTTCAATCCACACTCCCCGTGCGGGGAGTGACAACTACCTTCATATTAGCTTTTAACACTTGAGCAATTTCAATCCACACTCCCCGTGCGGGGAGTGACTTCCAGCAGTCATGCGTTCAATTGTTTCAACAGTGATTTCAATCCACACTCCCCGTGCGGGGAGTGACGCTAAAATATGACAAGGAAACATACATAATCAATCATTTCAATCCACACTCCCCGTGCGGGGAGTGACTTTACAACGGCTGCGATTTTTTCGTCCTCACGCCTATTTCAATCCACACTCCCCGTGCGGGGAGTGACCGTCACAATATTTTTTAGCATGGTCTAAAATGTAATTTCAATCCACACTCCCCGTGCGGGGAGTGACCTGAAAACACTTTTAATACCTTCCCATGCGTTGGAATTTCAATCCACACTCCCCGTGCGGGGAGTGACCCTATGTCTATTAAGCCTCCATGTGTTTTATCTTATTTCAATCCACACTCCCCGTGCGGGGAGTGACCTTCCTGAAGCTTTTCAGGATCTATGCCGCAATTTTATTTCAATCCACACTCCCCGTGCGGGGAGTGACAAATTCAGGCATTTCAACGGGGACGATAGGTACAATTTCAATCCACACTCCCCGTGCGGGGAGTGACTGCATTAAACTGTACATTGCGATATAGAACATCGTAATTTCAATCCACACTCCCCGTGCGGGGAGTGACGGCAGTGCTTGAATCAGTAGGGTATGTGGTCGAATGATTTCAATCCACACTCCCCGTGCGGGGAGTGACGATGATGCCGCCGCAATGACAGCAAAAGCAACCACAATTTCAATCCACACTCCCCGTGCGGGGAGTGACTTAGCTTGTTCTTCTGGTGTTTTAAATTCAACTTTATTTCAATCCACACTCCCCGTGCGGGGAGTGACTTCACTGCTTTGGCATCCTTGTATAGACGACAGCAGAATTTCAATCCACACTCCCCGTGCGGGGAGTGACGAACATTTTGAGAGGGGATAATAAACATGTTAAAAATTTCAATCCACACTCCCCGTGCGGGGAGTGACCTCAACCAGAAAATAGCGGCCGCAACATCAGGAGATTTCAATCCACACTCCCCGTGCGGGGAGTGACAGCTTTTGCCACTACCAGTGTTGCCAACTATCGCAATTTCAATCCACACTCCCCGTGCGGGGAGTGACAAGTATTTCTTTTGTTTCGGTGTCTACAAAAACTCTATTTCAATCCACACTCCCCGTGCGGGGAGTGACAACTTATTACAATTAAAATCTTGTATTTCTTCTTATTTCAATCCACACTCCCCGTGCGGGGAGTGACTAATTTATCCCAATTATAACTTGATGCACTTCTTATTTCAATCCACACTCCCCGTGCGGGGAGTGACCATAAAAAATACCACCTTGATAAGCTGTGGTAAATATTTCAATCCACACTCCCCGTGCGGGGAGTGACTAGTTGTTCCATATTTTTTGTTCCAACTACTGCTTATTTCAATCCACACTCCCCGTGCGGGGAGTGACAAATGGATACCTTGATTAGTAAAGACAATGCAGAAATTTCAATCCACACTCCCCGTGCGGGGAGTGACAAAAATACAAATAATGAAAGGATGTGTATGATATATTTCAATCCACACTCCCCGTGCGGGGAGTGACAATTTCAAAAGACAAAGTTTTGTAAATATTGCGGAATTTCAATCCACACTCCCCGTGCGGGGAGTGACGATGTAGCAAGATGAGCCTTACAAGAGCAATAGTTATTTCAATCCACACTCCCCGTGCGGGGAGTGACTTCCTGCATGATGCGTTTTGAGATTAATAATCCAATTTCAATCCACACTCCCCGTGCGGGGAGTGACTTTGGTACAGGTGTAACAGCTTTGTTAAACCAGATATTTCAATCCACACTCCCCGTGCGGGGAGTGACCGCTGTTTTGTTTCCAATAGTAGCTAATCCGTAAATTTCAATCCACACTCCCCGTGCGGGGAGTGACAGTCTATTTACAAACCGCCCGTTTACGCGTAAGGATTTCAATCCACACTCCCCGTGCGGGGAGTGACTTTTTCTTTTTGCCTGTATTCATTAAGCAGGACAACATTTCAATCCACACTCCCCGTGCGGGGAGTGACAAACCACTAAAAATTACAGCGAAGATGCTTGATGATTTCAATCCACACTCCCCGTGCGGGGAGTGACTAACTTATCCCCTGCTATTAAGCAACAATTTGATATTTCAATCCACACTCCCCGTGCGGGGAGTGACGAAAAGTGAAATACCTCTTAAAACGGAAAGTGAGATTTCAATCCACACTCCCCGTGCGGGGAGTGACGACAGCTGCCAGGAAATAGATGGGCAGCAAGCATGGATTTCAATCCACACTCCCCGTGCGGGGAGTGACCTATGCGGATATATATTTGTTTCATCAAAAGCACGAATTTCAATCCACACTCCCCGTGCGGGGAGTGACATCTACGTATGTGATAAACTCAAGCTCATCATTGGATTTCAATCCACACTCCCCGTGCGGGGAGTGACTAAGGACGTTGCCTTTGCAAAAATAATCTTACGAATTTCAATCCACACTCCCCGTGCGGGGAGTGACTAAAGCATTCTTCCGTCTGCTTGCGCCCCCCTCTATTTCAATCCACACTCCCCGTGCGGGGAGTGACGCGGACATTTTGACAATAGAAAGAAAATGGATTATTTCAATCCACACTCCCCGTGCGGGGAGTGACAATCCCTGCTGACGTAAAAGAGGTCCAGTCCAAGGATTTCAATCCACACTCCCCGTGCGGGGAGTGACTTCCCTATTTATCAGCATTTGAGAGTGTTAAGGATTTCAATCCACACTCCCCGTGCGGGGAGTGACGATTGCTGGCAAGTAATATTCAGGATGCAATTGATATTTCAATCCACACTCCCCGTGCGGGGAGTGACATTAGCAGAAGCTTCAATCTTTATATTAGCACTTATTTCAATCCACACTCCCCGTGCGGGGAGTGACGAAACAATTTTGCAAACATGGCAGAAATTGTACTATTTCAATCCACACTCCCCGTGCGGGGAGTGACAACGACTATAGCAGCTTAATTAAAAACATGGAAAATTTCAATCCACACTCCCCGTGCGGGGAGTGACATTAGCAAAAGAAGCAGGGTTATCTGTTTTATCTAATTTCAATCCACACTCCCCGTGCGGGGAGTGACACTAACTTTTTCCCTGAAAACAACACCCATGTTACAATTTCAATCCACACTCCCCGTGCGGGGAGTGACGAGATTTGGCTTTCGGAAGCGATTGCCAATGGAAATTTCAATCCACACTCCCCGTGCGGGGAGTGACTGCAGCCGTATTAGCCATGCTCTGCTCAAAGCCTTATTTCAATCCACACTCCCCGTGCGGGGAGTGACTTTCTTGATAATGAGGGCTGGGTCAAAACAAGAATTTCAATCCACACTCCCCGTGCGGGGAGTGACCTTGCGAAAAAATATGACGGCATCCCAGAGATCATTTCAATCCACACTCCCCGTGCGGGGAGTGACCGTCGCAATTGCAAAAATGACATGTTGCTATTAAATTTCAATCCACACTCCCCGTGCGGGGAGTGACTACTTATGACGATGATGGCAAGCTAGTATCTGACGATTTCAATCCACACTCCCCGTGCGGGGAGTGACTTTGTTCAAATTATTAATTAGTCTTTTTTCATGTATTTCAATCCACACTCCCCGTGCGGGGAGTGACAGATAGGCGAAATGGATTATCTTGCAAAAGTTCGATTTCAATCCACACTCCCCGTGCGGGGAGTGACCTCTCTTAATAAATTACCGGAAATAACCTTCGCTATTTCAATCCACACTCCCCGTGCGGGGAGTGACAAAGACAAAGTGTCAGCGTGCCATGATTTTTTTAATTTCAATCCACACTCCCCGTGCGGGGAGTGACAGCAAAATAGCATAAAAGATATCAAGTAACACAAATCCAAAATGTTAAAATATAATAAAGGTCTATTGTATTTTAACTTGGTTTCGGATGGAAGGCAATAAATTTCGGAAAAAAGGCCTTGATTTAAGGTGCGAAAGGTGCAGAAAAAATATGTGCGCTTATGGTTCGCACTATATAATTAAAGTGCCCTCGACATCAAAACCGGGTTTTGCGCCAATGTGTTCAACTTTACTTTTGTAATTATTGCCCAAATTGTAAAAGCGCAAGCTATCCTTTTCTTTATCAATTATTGTTTCAAGTTTGTGTTTAATTTCAGCTAGTTGCGTTGAGTCAATCGCACATTCAAAAACGGAGTTTTGGACTCTTTGTCCGTAATTAAGGCATTGTTTGGCAACCTGACGCAGTCTTTTTCGTCCTTGGGGTGTTTCCGTGTTAACATCATATGTAACTAAGACGAGCATAATATCACCTACTTCCACAAAAACGGTGGATAAGCCTCTAAATCGCCGCGTAAATGCCTGGCTAACAACATTGCTTGCACATGAGGCAATAAACCCCACTTTATTTTTTCTTCTAAGTATGGGTGGGTAATTGTTTCTTGTTTTCGCTCTTGCCATGCGCTTAAAAAAACTTTGCGTGTTGCATCGTTCATAATTACTGCTCCGTTTTCTTTTACAGAAAAACCTTTATTATTGACTTCTCTTTTATTTATTAAAGAAATCACAAATCTATCGGCTATTACAGAGCGCATTTCTTCCATAAGGTCAAGGGCAAGAGAAACTCTCCCGGGGCGATCACGGTGCAAAAAGCCTACATATGGGTCTAAACCAACTCCCTCTAGCGCAGAAGAAACGTCGTTTGCAAGCAGTGTATATGCAAATGAAAGAAGAGCATTTACTTTATCAAGAGGAGGGCGGCGGCTTCGGTTAATAAACTTGAAGTCTTCTTTTTGCTGTAAAATAAGTTCATCTAAAACGCCAAAATACCGAATAGCACTTTCACCCTCAACACCACGCAATTGCTCCAGGGTTTCACAGGTTTTAACCATTTCTATGGAGTTTTTTATTAATTCAGAAGCCTTTTTAAGTTTATCAACGTCAATTCTCATAGCATGGTCTCTGGTAGCACGCTCTATAACCCAGCGTGAGTTATATAATTTACCGATTATCATGTTTTGGGCAATACTAAGAGATTGCTGCTCGTCATCCGAAACTCTGTACTGTTTTTTGCGTAACAATACATTTCCATGTACTTCGCCGACTATGCGTGCCAAAAAGCGTCCGTTTGGGCTTAAAAAACAAAGCGCAATGTTTTTTTCGGCGCAAGCCCTCATTAAAGCCGGGCTTGCACCTGTGTAACCAAAAGTAACAATGCTTTCAACATTGAGTAAAGGTAAACGCATTACTTCCTGATCTTCTTTTTTTATAACAACGTTTTCGCCATCTAAAGAAAGATAATTGTCCGAGGATGTTACATACAATGTATTTAATAATTTTTTCAAACGTCATCATCCCCAATCATTGAGTTTATATAACCGGCTACAGATACGGTTTTAAGCATTTTGGGCAGGCAAATATCCTCAAGTGAGCATGATTTGCAGGCTTTAGAAGGTTTTGTTTTTGGAGTATATCCTTTTTTGTAATAACTGTGCATTTCTGTTAAATAATCTTTAACGGTTTGGCGCAGTTCATCTGTTAATGAAACGGGAAGTCTTCGCTTTGTTTCACCATAAAACAAATATGCTTCGGAAATATCGCAAACAAACATTTCCTCTAGGCATAACGCCTGAGCGCATAATTGGAGTTCGTCCGCATGGTTTTTCTTTGGAGCGCCTCGCTTATATTCCACCGGAACGACACGGTATTTGCCTTTCCTGCCGTGAATAGTTATACCGTTATCATCACGCCAAAGTTCAACTACATCACATATGCCAGATATTCCAAGCTCTCTGGACTTTATTGGCATACTTCGAGTTACAATAATATCTCCCCGTTTTTCGCTGGAAGAAGTATGTACTTTTTCGTGCAGAAATTTTCCCTCAATTGTAAGAACATTTTCTTTCCACGCCTGTTCAATGTGAATTAGCGCCCACTGACGGCGGCAAAAAGCGAAATGCTGCAAACCAGATAACATTAAAAAATCTTCTTCGTCATACATAATTAAATCATTCGCATAAGCGTAACACCGTCTGGAATTTCCTCTTCACTTATATTAACTTTGTATTCACTGTAACTTCTTGGGGGAGCTGATTTATTTTCACGCTCAACTTTAACTAACTCAAAAAGCTTGTGGGACGGAGCATTTCCAAGTTCGCTTTCATGTTTAAATACTATTAATTCACGAACAGCCATTTTACCTCTGGCAGCGGAATGGTCATGCTCAAACATATTTATTATTGCTTCCCATAAAAGGGACAAATCATCTTCTGAAAACCCTGTAACTTTTGTTGCAAGATTAGCGGAAACATAACCCTCTGTGCGGTATAAGCCATAAGGAATAATATGCTTTCGGCCCATTTCAGTATTTTTGTTTTCAGCATCGGTCTCCGTTGTTATGGCAATACGAGTTATTGTAATTTCTTGGGGGACAACTGGTTCAATGCTTCTGGCAAAGCCAATCTGTACGGGACCTCGAACTTGTCCGCAGTTTAGTGCTTCTTTTACAAAAGTTGTCATTACTGCACCAAATGTGCGAATGTCATAAAAATTCTCGCACATAAAATTGCGGATATTTAAATCTAAGTCTTTATCTGTTTTCTTTTTTTCCTTTATGTTTTTTTCATTTACGCCAAGGTGATCATAAGCCCTTTTATCGCTTGTATTAAGGGGTGTTTTTTCCTTTATGTATATTTGATAGCCCTTTTCATTATCTTTAGCAATTTCAACATAATTGCGGATTTTTCTCTTCAGGCAAACATCTGTAACAATTCCATGACCAGTTTCCGGGTCTATTCTCGGCATGTTGCCTGCATCAGGGTCGCCATTAGGGTTTCCGTTTTCTACATCAAATAAAATTACAAAATCATATCTATTACTTATCGCTGTCATTATTTTTATCCTCCTTTTTTGTATAACGGTATTGAACTTGATGATAATAACCTAAAATGAAAATTCCCTGTTCCTGTAAGGAGTGATGTGTGGGGAGAGGATCTCTTTCTACATCAAGTTTTCCTAGCAGTTTAGTTTTTTCAATTTCTAAGGACTTACCATATTCCGCCTTTGACGTGTGAAATGTAGATAGTTTCAATAATTGAGGAAAAACACTTCCTGGGGTTGCACACGCCGAAGTAAAATATCTGTCTTTAATAGTTGCGTTAATTCCAGGGTTTGCTTGCAATTGTGCATCCTCCAAAACGGCAAAGAGCCGCCCTAATACATATGCACGGTTGTCAGTACTTTCATTTAAAGACATAGTTGTCACCTCTTTTTCATGATGATTTTTAATTAAATATGATTTAATAATTGCCGCTCTACCCCGGGAAACATTTCCATCGGCACGAATGCGGATAATAACTGCCGAAAATAAAGATTCAGGATATTTGTTTCCGTCTAAAACAGAATACATTACTGCGCCGGATAATAAGGGTGAAGAAGCTTTATCCTTGCTTTTAGGGTTTACAGTTTCCTTTAAAAGCGCAGGGACGGACAGATAAATTCTGTTATCAAAAGCAGGTTTATTAATTTCAAGACGTAAATAATGCTGTTGAACGTTTTCTATTAATTTACCAAAGGTGCTTTGCAAAAAGAACCGAACGGAAATTCTGGCGGCATTAGGTGCAAGCCCGAGAATATAAAAACGTTTATTCATATCAATGTCTTCTATAGGCTTTCCCAATGAAAGTTTGCTCATAATGCTATCTAATTCAAAATCTGTTTCCGGCTCGGGGAAATTAAATAACGTAAAAATTTGCTGAGGTTTTGGGTCTGCATCCTCTGCCCAATAAACAACAATGGTATCCCCAATACGGCGGCTGTGGTTATTATCGGCCAAAAGCCTGTTTAGTGCTGTAACATATGCAAAAGCGGAATATTCGCCAATGGGGGCTGTATTATTACCGTCTTTTCCATATGATTCATACGATGAAGCATTATAGCTTACTAAATTTGCTCCTGCGCTTTGAGCGCCGGGAACACCTTTAATTTTGCCGTGCAAAGTTACAATAGGCTCGTTTTTTCCGGTTATAAGACATATTTGTTTTGTTTCATTTTCCGTCTGGTTTTTATATGTTTGCCAGCATTCCTGTATTTCGTTGTCGCTTTGAGCATCAATTTCTCCATTAATTTTGAAAAAAATGTTTGCTGTAGCCATATTTTTTTTATAAGGCTGCAAAATTGGGTGTTCATATGCCTTTTCAGGTTCCCATTTTATAAAAAATGATTTTACTGCGGTTGTAGCTGGGGAAACGGCGTTTTTCAAAATGTCTAAATGAAGTGCCTTGCTTGCAGCAAAACATTCAACTGCACGCTCAGGTTTTCCTTTTTCATCAAACCCTAGTATGTATGAAGTAATATCACATAAAAAGTTAGCCTTAATACCACTGGAACGCACAACACGCTCAGGAACTTCTATTATTTTTGGAATTTCTACTGTTTTCTTTCCTCTTTGAACTTCCTGTAACGTTGGAATTACTCCTAAAAGCTCACCGTCTAAAGAAATATTAAGAGCATATGAAACTTTTTCCATGCACCAACCATGCCTCGAGATTTCGCCTCTTGACGCTAAATTATCATAATAATTAACCAACGATTGAATAATCATCTCAGCACCTCGCAGTCTTTAAGATTAATTGTTCCGTCTTTTAAAACTGCGTGAAAATACGTTGGAATAATATTTTTAGGGTCGGAATAATCCATGTCATAAAGCATAAGCCCAAGGTTTCGCTCCTCGCCTTGATATTCCGTTTTAAAATCCTCATCTTCAACAAGGCTGAACTTAACAGGAAACTCTCTGCAACCAAAATAAGGCTGGTGAAAACATTGACCATTCTTTATTCTTCTCAAAATCATATTGTAAAACTTTTCTGGGGAATCTTGTTCTCCTGCATGTTCAGTCATTTCAAAATGCGCCTCTACGATATAACAAACGTTTTTTAAAACTAATGATGCACGTTGTTGTATGCAGTCCGCCGCACTTATGTACAAAAGGTTGCCATCGCCGTTCATTGCTTTTTTTGCATGAGAGGAGGAAGCTTTTGCGGAAACTTCATTACGCCTAATGTTTGTAACATTGATTTTGTTTAAAACATGAATTTTATCAATGACATAACGTATAGCAGGCTTCCAGCAGATAGCTTCTAAAATACCTCTTGCTGCGCTTGGCGTAAGCACACCATATGAATATCGTTCAACTTTTAGCTCTGGTCTTGAAAAGAGCGCATAATCGCCTTGCAGCTTTACTTTGAAACCATAGCCCATTTAATCATCTCCTATGTATTTTTTTGTTGTTTTGTGAGTTTTATTGTAGTTTGGATAATTTGTTAGATGTTAGTTTTTCGTATAATTAATAAAATGGATTGTTCCACATACCCCTATTTTCTATTAAAGAAACAACCCCTTTCCACCCTCAGGCGTAAGTGTCAGCCCTGTTTTATGACTATAGCTGCTTATATCTGTTAAAACAGCAATTTCAGTGTCCAAACATTCAATAATACCAAGCTGTCTTAATTCTATGAAATGGTTATCATATGCATTTACACAATAGCGCCCGGCTTGTCTCATTAATTTGCGGTTGCGTTCGCCGTCTCTAAGGCGTTTAACAATTTCTGCGCCCTCCCGTGTGATAGGAATCAAAATAGAATGTGTTTTATTGTCAATAAGCTTAAATTGCTCGCTTATGCTTCGGAATGGGAAGCTTCCTCCGTTTTTATATCCGTCTTCAAGCTGAGAAACAATTTTTTGGGCATCCAGCATTTCGCCTTTTATGTCATATAATTTTTCAAAATATTCGTGTATTGCATTAAGTGTGGCAATATCATTGGGATAATTACTTTCAATTATTTTTGTAATCTCTGCCGGTTGCCGCCATGAGACTGGCAGTTTATAACTCTCATCAGGATGGAAAACATAGGTAAAGCTATCGTCAATGCTTCTTCTTCCCTCCCGATTGCATCGCCCTGCCGCTTGAACAATAGAATCAAGCCCGGCACTTGCCCTAAATACAACGGGAAAATCCACGTCTACTCCTGCTTCAACAAGGCTTGTTGCTATTACACGACATGGTTCACCATTATGTAATAATAATTTTATATGTTCTAAAATATTTTTGCGGTGCTCGGGATACATAAGAGTCGAAAGGTGATAAGTACCTTTTTCGTCAAGCCTGTTATATAAATTTTGGGCTTGTTTACGAGTGTTTACAATGCATAGGACTTGTTCAAATCCGTTTATTCGTTGAATTAATTCATCATCGGTAAGCGTACCAATTGTTTTAATGTTCACTCGTTTAAAAAAGTTATATAAGCCCACAGGGTCTTTACAAATTTCTGTTCGTTTTATTTCCAAGGGAAAAAATGGGTCAAGAGATGGCTGGGTGGCACTGCAAAGAACAGCGGTACAGCCAAAGTTATGTACAAGTTCGGCTATTGTGCGCGTGCAAGCTAAGAGATATGGAGTAGGTAACATTTGCGCTTCGTCAAAAATTATAACGCTGTTGGCGATATTATGAATTTTACGGCATTTTGATGTTTTTGAAGCAAACAGAGACTCGAAAAATTGCACATTAGTTGTGACGACCACAGGAGCATCCCAATTTTCAGTTGATAGATAAAGCTTATTTTGCTCGTCATCTTCATTGTCATATTCAAACCCGGAATGATGTTCAAGAACGTTTTCTCTACCCAAAATATCCGAAAAAACTTTGGCGTTTTGTTCAATTATGCTAGTATACGGAATAACATAAATAATTCTGTCCATGGAATGTTCTTTAGCATGTGTTAATGCAAATGCCAGAGAAGATAATGTTTTGCCTCCGCCTGTTGGTACAGTAAGCGAGTAAAGCCCTTTCTGCTCATATGCTTTTACTTTACAATCTTGCAAAATTCCGTTTCTTTTTTTATTTATATCGGAGGTAGGGGCGGAGAAAGAATCCAAATGGTTCATTAGTTTCTGTAGCAAATCAGGAATACTATTGTATCCGCCTCTTTGTATTTGACCATTTGACATAAATTTTTCAGTGTCGATAAAGTCTGCATCCACAAGGCAGGAAAATAACATTCTAATCATCATAGCATATGAAAAACCATAATTACCAATTGGCTTAAATAATGGTTCTTTTGGTGCAGTTGGTTTTATTTCATTAATAAATGAAGAATAATCATGGATTTCTTTGCCAATTCTACGCTTTAACCGCCCTCTTAAAGTTGGCTCTCCAGATGAATCCGAGCCACTGCCGCCGTTTGGTAAGCCGCCGTGATGCCCCATTACGCAATACGCTCCTAACAAACCGCATAAACGGGAGATTTCAATTCCGCCTGCAGTAGCATGGTCTACCTTATCTCCGTTGTTAAGTATCCTGTTTTGAAAAGCGGCTGAATACTTACCAATATCGTGAAGCAGCCCAATGGTGTATGCCAACTCCTCCGCCCCAAAAGCCGAGGCATATTCTTCACAATACTTCGCAACCCCGTGGAGATGATCGGAAATTGATTGAATTCGCCCTTCTGCATCTATATGACATGCATTCATATAAATCACAACCATTCTTTTAATAATATTATAGTGATTCTACACTAAATGTCAAATTAATACAATAACTATAGCAATTAAAAAAATAACGCAATTAATGTTTTTCTCTAAACAATTAATTGCGTTATTTTTGCAAAATGTTATACAACAAACCCTGCTACGACTGCATATAGAATCACAAACAGGAGATATAAGCCAAACCGTTTTGACCCTAAAACAATTTTGACTGCACCTAAGTTGGTTATTTTCGTTGCAGGCCCGGTAATCATAAAGGCCGTAGCGGCCCCCATGCTCATGCCGGACATCAACCATTGTTGAAGTAACGGGATTGTTCCGCCGCCGCAAACATATAGGGGTACTCCGAGGGTTGCTGCCATGAGCGTGCCATACCCACGTTGGTTTCCGAAAAGGCTGGCAAAGGAACTGGAAGGTATATAACGCTGATACAACGCCGTGAGGAAAATGCCAAACAGGAAGTATATGCCTGTTGCTTTTATGTTTCTGCCAATATTTTTTAATAGTCTCAGTATTGGATTGGGGTCACAATCCCGGCTTGTTAATTCATTAAATCCGGTAAAGTTGAAAAAATGCTTATCCCTATAGAAAAAGTGGACACAAAGCCCGGCTATAATACCGCAAATACAGCATGACACAAACCGGATTGTGAGTGCATTTGCGCCGAGAGCTGCACTGTAGATTAAAAGCTGTGGGTTTAACAAAATAGAGGACATCATAAAGGCGGCAAGCCAATCGTCCTTCATTCCCTTTTGTGAAAACGAAGCGGCAATTGGAATTGTACCATACATACATAAAGGCGATGCGATTCCAAGCAGGCTTGCCGGAATCAAGCCCAGCAAGCCTAGCCTTTTGTTTTGTAATGCACTAAATAGTCTATGGATTTTTTCTTTTCCAAATACCGAAATTATCGAACCAAGCACGATTCCCAGTGCCCAATAGTGTACGATTTGCTCAAATTGAACCGTAAAATAGTACCAAAGATAAATGGATTCTCGGCGTATAACCTCAATCATCCAAACTCACCAATTCATATTTACGGCTGCCCAGTCCAATTGCCTCAGCGTGTTCCAGCGTATGTATACCATTTTTAAATTCCATACGGCTAACCAGCTGCTTGCCATCCTCTGCCGCATATACGAGATCTACACATGCTTGATCAAGTGCAACCGGATCGAGGGAGGCGAGAATACCAATATCTTTCATATCAGGACTGGCAGGGAAACCATTGCAATCACAGTCAATAGACAGATTGTTCATCACATTGATATACATTATATTCTTCCCATTTTCAAGGCTGTCCGAAACTGATTTTGCAGCTTCCGCCATGGATTCCAGAAACGGATCCTGTTTGCCGCCCCACATACTGGTAGAGCTAGAACCGGCAGTATGAATCAGACATTTGCCGCTTGCGGAAGCAATACCGATTGAAATGTTTTTAATTGCACCGCCAAAACCTGCCATTTCATGGCCTTTAAAATGGGATAGGACAAGAAAAAAATCATAATTCTCGAAATTAGAGCCTACAAGGTTTTCTGTTAGATTATTTCCGCCTTTCACCGGCAAACTGATAGATCCGTCCTGATCCATAATGTCCACATCAGCGATTTCGGTGAAACCGTGATCTTTTGCCACCTGCATATGCAGGGCAGTGCTGGTTCGAGAACCGCCGTAGGCCGTGTTGCATTCTACAATCGTGCCATCTACTGCCTGAACGAGGTCTTTAATCAAATCAGGAGAAAGATAATGGGTGTTGTTTGCTTCGCCTGTACTTAGCTTGACCGCTACTTTGCCTGTTGGGGTACGCCCTAAGGCATCATATACGGTCTGCAAGCCCTCTGGGCTAATATCGGTGGTCATATAAACAATAGGAGTGCTGCTGCTTTCAGGTTCTGGCGTATCGGTATCCGAAGATGATTCCGGTATGCTGTTCACGGCCGCACTATCTACATTGCTGGCTGCAGCACAGCCAGATAGTAGAGACAACAGCAGTAACACCCATAAGAAAACGGTTATTATTTTTTTCATAGAAAATCCTCCTTTATAACTGTTTTTTTTGTCAAATTGCTCTAAATAGCGTGCTCTTGCGTTGCTATCTAAACCGTTCACATAGATACCGCTATAGGGTGTGTTGAATATTGATTAAAATTTCAAAACGATGTAAAAACGCCCCTATATTACGGATTAGATAGAAAGTAACAGTATAATTATAACTAATTTTATTTATAGAAATGAATCAAACATATCACTTTATAGTGTCTTTTACAGGAAACAGCCATTCCATCTGGCAATAAACGCCATCATATGTACCGATGTCCATTCGCTCAATAAAATAATCGTACTCAGTTACATATCTTGATTGCCCTGTAAAAAAAGAGTCAATCTCTCTATATGTATCGTGGGCGCTTACCATACTTATTTCCTCATAATGATGTTCACCCACGTAGCGAAACCGCACGCATTGATGGGAGGGAATCACCTTGCCTTTTAGACCGGTGGGCACACAGGATAAATCTTTAACTTGAACGGACGGCATATACTCTATATTTTCTGTGTGGTTAAATCTTGAATTCATTTTGACATGCCCTATATAAACATTATGGCTTATTACATTCGGAATGCGGCTCATCTCATCATAGTAAAATTGCTTTGCAAGCTTATTTGGCTCAAGCCCATCCTTTTGACTGTCAAACGTTGAAAATATATGTGGCTTTCCTATTACGTAAAAAGACGGAACCATCACCATTTCAGGGCCAAATATAAAACCCTTATCAGATGATTGCAGCTGCTCGGGGACAATGCGCTCTCTAATGGGTAATATTCGCCCGTTTTTGCGTGCTACGCCTGGCGTACATCCAAATTCTTTATAAAAAGCACGGATATAAGACTGCTCGTGCTGAAATCCATAATCGTTGGCAATGTCTATAATACGAAGATTGGTGTTTAATATGGCCTCTAAGCTACGAGCCAATTTGCGCCCACGAACATACTCCATAAGCGGTTGCCCTGTAGCGATTTTAAACAGCTTCTGCAAATGTGAACTAGAAAGATTGACTTGCTGAGACAAGAAGTCAATTGACACTTTAGACGGCGTGCAACTTTCAATAATTATCAGTGTTTTGATTAATGAATCTTTGGAGTTCATTTTGTCACCCTTATGTATAGTGTAATGGCTGGTAGAGCAATTTGACAAAACATAGCTGTTTATGTTTTTCCAAATTACAAAAATCCATATTATCCTAATGTTTTAAATACACCTTAAGTTTGGTTTTATTATAACTATTAATATTTGTATCAGCAAGTTTAAATTTTTATTTGTCAACAAGAAAACATAAAGCCACCAGGCTTTATAATCTGGCGGCTTTATGTTTTTGAAATTAATTTAAAAGGGGGTAGTAGATGAGACTGTTGCTAAAAGCCTTTCTACATCTTTAGTATCCATTGATTTTTTTGCTTCGCTTCTAATTGCTTGCACTAAAGGTAATTTTAATAACCCTTTAGTTATTATTTAATGGAATTTGCCTGCCTTCATGGTCGATTTTGTAATTGTCTTTAATAATAAGCTCAGAAATCGGCACAAATTCAAATCCTTTTTCTTTAAGCCCTTTAATAATAATTGGTAAAGTTTTTGGCGTGTCTTTTGCGCCGTTGTGGAACAAAACTATTGAGCCATTGCCCATATGCTTATGGTTAAGTACTCGGTTTATTTCATAGTCAGCCCCTTTATTCATCCAGTCATGGCTGTCAATATCCCATTGTATCGTGTAATAGCTGCATTCGTCGGCGGCCTGAATAACGTTATTGTTATATTCCCCAAATGGAGGGCGGAACAAATTCATTTCAACTCCAAGAAGCGCTTTTACTTTCTCATGCACCGCCATAATTTCCTGCTTGTTTTTTTCGACAGAAAGGCTTGCGCTGTGGGCGTGGGTATTTCCGTGGTTTCCAATATCGTGCCCGTCTGCATAAATGCGCTTAACCTCTTCGGGATATTTGTCAACCCAATATCCGCATAAAAAGAAGGTTGCCTTAACATCGTTTTCCTTTAAAGTTTGCAGTAAACTGTCGGTATCATCTGCTCCCCATGCAGCATCAAATGATATTGCGACTTTTTTGTCTTTAGAATCTACGCAGTATATCGGCAGTTTCTTACCAGAGCTGGAACTAACGGTAACTGCCTCATATTCAGTTAAGACGCTCATAAGGTTGTTCCGAGCAGGGGTTATAATAACTGCCAATAAAACTAAAACTAGCACAAACTGAAATATCCTGTCCTTATTTGTCGTTTTTAAGAGATTAATTAGTTTATTCATAAAATAACTCCTCTTTTTAACAAATATATTCAGAAATTTTTTATAAAGAACAAGATTAAATAAGAATGTCTTGCTATAAATAAAAAAGCTTAAACCATGGCTCGGGTTTAAGCTTTTTAAATATTTATGATGGTTGGCGCACAAGAATATGCCCAACAGAGCGGAAAACCGCAAATGCAATTACGGAATTTATTCCGGCTTTTATTAAATTAAATGGAAGAATTATCGGCATAATCATTTTTAACACAGTTTCGGTGGGGACGTTCATGAAAATCGGAGTGAAGATTATATTCCACAAAACCATTGTTGCGCACATTGCTACAATGCCTGTTAAAATGCCAATTATAGCAGACGTTGTTGTTCTGCGATTTCCGTAAATAAGCCCGGCCAAAACAACATATATACCTGTGGCTAAAAAGTGCATTATAATGCCAATTATGCCGCCGCCTGCGCTTACCGTTACGCCTTGAATTACGCATACAACGAAAGTTAAAATTAATCCTGTTATTGGTCCATAAAGAAATGCTGACAGTATAAGGGCAATGTCTGCCGGGTCATATTCCAAAAATGGAGCAGCTGGGAAAATTGGAAACCGGACAAAATAAACCATTACAATGGAAATTGCTGCAAGCATTGCAAGCTGTGTTAACTTTAAAACGTTTTGACTTCTTTGCATAAAAAATTCCTCCTATATTTTTTGAGCCCGTCAGAGGAATAAAAAAAGTCCTAACAGGTAGTTAGAACTATCCTGCTTCTTTCATCCGGACTATAACCGTCGGTACCGGAATTTAACCGGTTCTGCCTTGCGGCTCGCGGACTCGAAGCTTTAAGCTTTTTACCGCCGGTGGGGATTCGCACCCCGCCCTGAAACAGACTCTTAAGTTGTGTGTAGATTATAATACAGAATTGAGAAAATGTCAAGGAGTATAGAATTGGCTAACCACAAGCGTTTCATAAATGCAAATTTGTACAAACAATGTAGGGAATGCCCCCTGTGTCATTCCGATTTTAAAAGGATTGGTGACATTTTCGGAACGACACAGGGGTCGTTCCCTACGTTTTTAGATGTCATTTGTGCATATTGTCGGTTTATGAAACGGACGTGTTTACCCATTAAAAAGAATATAATTTTTAAGAGGCTGTTTAGAATCTCGCTTTAGGCGAATTTTTGAGTGATTTTTTTGTTAGGCAAGGAAGCGTGGAACGTTCATACTGAACAAGGTATGGGCGTTTCACGCTGACGTAGAATAACGAAAAAATAACCAAAAATACGGCTGAATGGAGATTCTAAACAGCCTCTAAGAGCCTGCTCAAAGTCTCGCCTTTAGAAACTGTTTAGAATCTCCATTTTTGAGTCTTTTCGGCAAATTTTCCGAATTTCTGCGTCAGTGAAAAATGTACGTACAGCGTGGCAAGTACGCCCATTTTCCACTTCCTTGCAATTCAAAAAATTTTCTCAAAAATCCACAAAAAGCGAGATTCTAAACAGTTTATTAGCGGATTTTCGAGCAAATTTTTTGAGGTACCGCTAAAGCGGTATCTTGTGGGCGTTTGCCGCTGACACAGCAATTCAGAAAATTTGACGAAAAGGCACTAAAATGTAGACTTTGAACAGGCTCTAATGATTATTTTAAAATTTTTGCATAATTATTTGCATCAAACATAACTTTCTCAACGTCGATGGTTTTATATTCGCCATTTTCGTATAAGATTTTACCTTGGCACATAGTTAAAGCTACGTCTCGCCCTGTTACGGAATAAACAGTGTGAGCCAACGGGTCGTAGCAGACAGTTTGCCTTGGTGAATGGAAATCAAGCATTACGATGTCGGCATCGAAGCCTTCTTTAATCATGCCGCAATGCGCCCTGCCCTGGGCTTTTGCCCCGTTAACTGTAGCCATTTTAAGGGCTTGTACAGCAGGAACAACAGTAGGGTCGCTAGTTATTGCCTTTTGCAATATGCAGCCTAGCTTTATTTCTTCAAATAAATCTGTAGAATTGTTGGAAGCTACGCCGTCTGTGCCAAATGCAACATTAACACCTTTTTTAAGCATTTTTTCAACCGGGGCAATTCCACAAGCGAGCTTTAAGTTGGAAACAGGGCAATGGGTTGCCGTTACGTTTTTTGCCGCTAAAATTTCAATATCTTCATCTGTTACCCAAACACAGTGTGCGGCAGTTGCCGGAACATCAAACACGCCGTTTTCTGATAAAATTCGCGCCGGGGTTTTTTCGTATTTTTTAACGCATTCATAATGTTCAAACATTGTTTCCGATAAATGAACTTGTAGGTTAAGGTTGTTTTTTCCGGCAAAGTCAACAACTTGGTGCCACGCTTTGGGGTATGAAGTATATTCTGCGTGTATGCCGGCATCTGCAATGATTCTGCCGCCGAATTTACCGTGGTAGTTTTCTATTACGTGAAGAGTCTCGCTGTAGCAGTTATCTCTTTCGTATACATAGTCTGGGTTGTCAAGAGCTACTATTGCGTTTGATAAATTTACCTTTACACCTGATTCACAAGCGGCTTTTGCAATCATATCAATTCTAAAATACATATCTGTATAAGAAATTGTACCGGATGCTATCATTTCCGCAATTGAAAGGAGCGCACCGGTATAAACCATTTCGCCTGTTATTTTGGCTTCCGCCGGGAAAATATGGTTAAAAAGCCAGTCCTGCAAATTTAAGTCGTTAGCGTAACCTCTTAAAAGAGACATAGGGGTATGGCTATGACAGTTGTAAAGCCCAGGGATTAAAACCTTGTCCGTTCCGTTTATTACTCTTTTAGGCGAAAAATCTGGTTTGTATTCACCTATATATGAGATTTTGCCGTCTTTAACGCCTACGCAAGTGTTTGTTTTAACCGGTGATATCCCGTCCATTGTAATAACGGTTATATCTTTAAATAAAACGTCCATATTGCACCGCCAATCTACATTCTTACTAAAAATTCTAAAATAAGCTTAGAAAAATATTTTGCTGCTTTTGCACCTTCATCCAAAACTTCCTGTTCGGAAAGAGGATTGTCAAGCACACCAGCCGCCATATTAGTTACCAGTGAAATTCCTAAAATTTTCATGCCGCAATGGTTTGCAGTGATGCTTTCCGGAGCTGTAGACATACCAACAACATCTCCGCCTAATATGCGAATAGCTTTGATTTCTGCAGGAGTTTCATATTGAGGACCGGTCATGTAAAAGTAAACGCCTTCTTTTAAATCAAGCCCTTGTTCTTTTCCTATTTGTTTTGCAAGATTTCTGTAATCTTTGTCATAAGCATAAGACATATCGCAGAATCTAGGACCGAACTCATTTAAATTTTCTCCTAATAATGGGTTTACATTAGGGAATTTCATGAAATCCTTTAATACAATTAATTCTCCAACTTTATAGCTGGTGTTTACGCCTCCGCATGCGTTTGTTACTATAAGGGAGTTAACGCCCAAAAGCTTCGCAACTCTAACAGGGTATGCCGCTTCTTCGGCTGTGTAACCTTCATAAATATGAAGCCTGCCTTGCATAACCATTACTTTTTTGCCGGATAATTCTCCAAATACAAAACGCCCTTTGTGCCCTGGAGCTGTGGAATGTTTGAAGTGGGGGATTTCGCTGTATGGAACAAAAATTGGGTTTTCAACGATGTCGCCTAAAAAGCCAAGCCCAGAGCCTAATATAAGCATAACCTCTGGAGCAAAGCCGGAAAGTTTCTCTTTTAAATATGAAGCACTTTCTTCATATTGTTTGTAAGTTGCCATATAGAACCTCCTGTTATATAAGTATTTATACTATGATACAGCAAAAAAGGCTCAATAACAAGTGGCTTTTTAAATTGCTCTGTGGCGTGTAGAAATTAATAATGGGTATATAAAAATTTTTTTTATAAAAAATGTATATCTTTTCGTAAAATGGAAATTATTATTAGTGTAGCCTTAATTTATAATTAAGGTCAAAAATATCCCCCCCCCCTCAACCTGGCCTCATTCCCCCTGAGACCAGGTATTTTTTTGTTCTTTTGTCAATATTGAATTCTACTATTATCGGATACACATAAAAAAAGTATTGTGTTTTAATTAATAACAGTATAAAATATATCAATATGAAATGTTATAGCTATTTGCAAAAACATAAACAGCTATGTTCGCAGAAACAGCGGTGAAACGTTTGCTGTTTCTACTCAACACCTGTTAATGTTTTGTCAAATTGCTCTAGTTAAGAAGTGAATAAATACGGCATACACGCATAGCTTTATTAAATAGAATATTTTTATAAGTATGCTTTTATTTTATTTAGAGGTGGAAAAAATGGCAAGATATACAGGTAATAACAATAATTCAGACGGAAAATATGAGCGTGAGGGCGTCGTATACGAGCCTTCAAGCGCAAGGCAAAAAAATAATTATAAGCAACAAACAGAGGAACACGGCGGATACGAAAATGATTACGAAGATTACGGCAGAAGTTCTAAAAGACAGGTGCAAAGGCAAAAAACCGCAAAACAAAAATCCCAGTTTGCCCTTTTTTATATTTTGACTTTGGCGACGGGGGTTATAATTTGTATAGTTGTTTTTGCAATTGTATTTACTAATATCTCTAAAAAGAGAAGTGAAGCAGAGGCAAACAGCCTGCCTGTTGCAACAAGTACTCCAGAGCCAACAGAGCCTTCCGGGCTTGTAAGCGAGCTAAAGCAAACAATAGGGATTATAAAAGATATTAGCCCTTCACAGCTTGAGATGAAAGTAATTGAGCTTGAGACAGACAAGGAATATTCCTTAGTGCTTGATGGCGCAACTTCTATAAAAAATAAATTTGGGCAGGAAATTGTTTTAGCAGAGCTTCTAGCAGGTGACGTAGTAAATATTTCATTCAATACAAAGAACAGCCTTTTAAAAAGCATTAACATTGACTCAACAGCATGGGAAGTTAAGCTTACAAAAGGCGTAAAAGTGGATTCTACTGCAAATGTTATCACTATCGGCAATGACAGATATATTTACAACGACGACATTATTATAATAAACCAAAACTCTAAAATTGATATTTCTGAAATTACAGACGTTGACCTTGTAACGGTTAGGGGATACAAAAACAGAGCGTGGTTTATTGAGGTACACAAAAGTCACGGTTTTGTTGAAATAATAAATGGAGAAAGAATAAACGACGGAAACTTGGAAGTTGACACAACAATATTTTTATCTCTTGCGGAAGCGGATAAGGTAGAATTGCAAGAAGGTCCTCATCAAATTGTTGTTACAGGCTCAAACATTGAACCATTTATTAAAGATGTTGTAATTAAACAGGGGCAAACTGAAATTTTAGACCTTTCAAAAATATTATTT
Organism: uncultured Eubacteriales bacterium; assembly: GCA_964545475.1. Taxonomy (GTDB): domain Bacteria; phylum Bacillota; class Clostridia; order Lachnospirales; family JAISER01; genus CAZJGG01. The sequence continues at coordinate 22,869 of CAZJGG010000014.1, forward strand.
AAAACAAGTGTTGTTACAGTTAAGAGCAATATATCAGAATACAGGCTTTTTATTAATGAAAAAGAATATTTAACATCTGAGCCTATTGTGTTGGATTTAGGCACATATACTTTTGAAGCAAGAAAGGCCGGGTATTTAACGTTTACTCAAACAGTTGAAATTACTGAGCCTATTATGAGTATTGACATAAATCTGCAGCAGGAGGTTGTTGTAAGGAAGTTCCAGCTTACAACAGTTCCAGAAGGAGCAGAGGTTTATATAGACAACGGATATGTTGGTACTTCACCTGTGACCGATAATTTAACAGACGGGAAGCATACAATTACAGTTAGGAAAACAGGATATAACGACACTTCAATAAGTGTAGACATAAACGAACAGGCAAGGCTTTCTTATTCAATTACAATGCAACCACTTTATACGGATTTACCGGTTGCGAATACGCCAGCCCCGGAAGAATTTCAAGAAGATTCTCAAGAATATTCAGGCGAAGACACGCTTTACGAAACACCTGTGAATCAATAAAAACCTTCATAAAAGCCGCTGGTACGTGCAAATGCGTGTGCCTACGGCTTTTATAAAGATTATTAATGTTTAAAATTACATATAAATTAAAAATTTAATATTAATTGCATTGACATATTTCGGTAATTGTGATAAAAATATTATGTTAATTATTGCAAATTAATTTCCAGTTATAAAAATATGCTAACGATACATAATAATGGTACAATATATATTTGTAGGGATAAATTTTAAAAATTTCTTTATTTATTTTTCTGATTATGTTATTATAATTGAGAAATGTATTAGTGTTGCAGTTTGAACGTAAACTATAACGATTAAAAGTATTAGCATCGGAGGTGCTAAAATGATTAATGGTATGACTTTGCAAAGTGACATTTTGGAAACAGCGCTTAACGCTTCGGTTGTGCGAAATGATGTTACGTTAAATAATATAGCTAACGCTGATACTCCCGGTTTTAAAAAAAAGGGAGTTGTTTTTGAAAATTTCTTGCAAAATGCTCTTAATTCCGCAAAGCTTACTGGCAGGCTTGATTTAAATTCATTAAAGCCGCAAATTAAATTAATAAATGAAGGTTTTAATTACCGGATTGATGAGAATAACGTTGACATGGATGTCGAGATGGTTGAATTATATAAAAATTCTGTAAAGTACGATACAATGATACAAAGCGTTTCTAACAATTATAAACGTATAAATCTTGTTGTTCGGGCTAGATAAGCTTTATGTAATAAAATCAAAGAACGGAGGGGCAGACATGTCATTTTTTGACTCTTTACATGTAAGTGCAAGTGGCTTAACTGCGCAAAAGTTAAGAATGGATATTACATCTGAAAACATTGCGAATGTAAATACTACAAGGACTGGGGACGGAACCCCATATAAAAGAAAAGCTGTTTTATTCCAGCAAAAAAGTGATGATTTTTTTACATTTTCTCAGACTTTTGAGAGTATTTTAAATAAACCCGTTAAAGGAACAGGTGTCCGTGTGCATTCTATTGTAAAGGATAACACGCCGGGAGCAAAGGTTTACGAACCAAGCCACCCAGATGCGGACAAAGACGGTTACGTAATGATGCCGAACGTGAATATTGTTACGGAAATGGTTAATATGATTTCTGCAAGCCGTTCTTATGAAGCAAATGTAACGGCGCTTAACACAACAAAGGCTATGATGGCGAAAACGTTGGAAATTGGGCGTTAATTTTGTTATGCCCTTTTTTCTTATATAAAAATACGAGGAGTAATTCAGATGATTGGTAATATTAACAATTTAAGTCCGATAAAAAGCATAATTGTTGATTCCTTAAACCCAAACGCACTTAACAATAAAGCAGTTAAGGAAACTAAAACTTCATCTTTTGACGAAGCTTTAAAAGCTGCTTTAAACGTATTTAACGAGACAAACACAATGCAAAAAACTGCCGACATAGCACAGCAGGATTTTATTACCGGAAAAAACGATAATATGATTACAGTACTTATGGCGGAACAAAAAGCACTTACCTCACTTGACCTTACTGTTCAGCTTACAAGCAAAATTGTTGAGTCTTACAGAGAAATTATGAGAATGCAGTTATAAGGCTCGCCGGCGTAGCAAAAAACTACGAGGGATTAAAATTTTGCGAAGAACAGAGGTGAGTTAATGCAAGAAAGAGTATTGGGATTTTTCAGAGATTTATCAAATAAATGGCTTGCTCTTGAAAAAAGCCAGCGTTACAGAATAATTGCTATTATTGTTGTGCTTTTAACTGCGCTTGGCGCATCTATATATTTTCTTGTTAAACCTAAAATGGTTGTGCTTATGTCTGGGCTCGACGTATTTTCTGTTGGAGAAATTACAAAGACCCTAGATGATGCAAAAATTAAAAACAGAGTTGTTAGAAATACTACTGCAGTTGAGGTTGACCAAAATGATTTAAGTTCCGCTCAAATTGTTCTTTCGGAAAAGAACGTTCCCTCATCTGGAAGCGGCAGCTTTACCCATCAAGATGCTCTTAATTTCAGCGGTATGGGAACAACTGAAACAATTAAGCTTCAAAACTTTAAAAAAGTGCGTGAAAGCGACCTTGCTAACAGCTTAAAACAATTTCCCGGGGTAAAACAAGCCACAGTTAACCTTGTTATCCCTGAAACGGAAAATTACTTTTTAAAAGAAAATGCTACGTCAACTGCCGGAATAACACTTGACCTTGACAAGTCTTTTGACAAAAACCAAGCAACAGCAATTGCTAGGTATATATCCAGAAGTGTTCAGGGGCTTTCAATGGAAAACATTGAAATTATTGATACAAATGGTAACGTTTTGTATTCAGGAATTATTAATACATCTGAAGGTTATATTAGCGGTAATTATGACTTAGAGCTTCAACGCAAAAAAGAGATTGAAACTAAAGTTAAGGGTATGCTTTCTCGCCTTTACGACGAAGTAAACCCAAGTGCAAACGTTGTGCTTGATTGGAATAAGCAGGTTCAGCAGTCCGAAACTTACAGAAGTGCTATCCCGGAAGGCAACACAGGGCTTATTTCAAGCCAGACTAACGAAAGCAGAAGCGTTACAAACTCTAACCCTGCAACAGAACCGGGTGTTGCTGCAAACGACCAAATAACTAATTATCAAATGGACAACGGAACAGCTTCTTCCGCAACGGAAAAGAAAGATACAACAAACTATTTATACGACGTTACTCAAGATCAGGTTGAAAAAAGCGTCGGAGACATAGACTCAGCTAGAACGTCTTTATCTATTATTGTTTACAGTAATAAAAATTACAATCAGGATTATTTAACTAAAAATAATCTTTTAAATGGTATGACTTGGGAGCAATTTCAAGACAGCGTGAGAGCTCCGGTGTTATTAACTATAGACCAAAACGTTATTGATGCTGTAAAAGCTGGTTTTGGCATTGACAATGTAGTTATTGTAGGTTATGAAGTTCCTGTATTTTATGATGCTGTTGTTAAGCCTTTGGCTATAGAACAAATAGTTATTTTTGCTATTTTGGCGTTATTAATTTTACTGCTTTCTATTGGATTAATAAGAAGCCAGCAAAAAGAAGAAATTACAGAAATCGAGCCGGAACTTTCTGTGGAGGACTTACTTGTGTCCACTCAAATGGAAGAGCAGCGTGAGGCTGAAGCTGAAAAATTACAAGATATTGAAGTTGGTATTGATTCCGAAATTAAACGACAAATTGAAAAATTTGTTGATGAAAAGCCGGAAGCTGTTGCTCAGCTTTTGCGCAATTGGTTAAACGACGAATGGGAGTGATAAAATGGCTATTGCAACTGCAGATTTATCCAGCAAAGAAAAAGCGGCTGTGCTTTTAATCACACTTGGTCCAGAAAAATCGGCTTCCATTTTTAAACATTTAAAAGAAGAAGAAATAGAACTTATTACTTTAGAAATAGCCGGGATTTCTACGGTTATGCCTGAAACAAAAGAACGTGTTTTAGAAGAGTTTTACCAGCTTTGTATTGCGCAGCAGTATATTACTGAGGGCGGTATAGGTTACGCTAAACAAATTCTTGAAAAAGCATTGGGCGAGGCTAGGGCTTTCGAGGTTATCAGCAAGCTTACTGTGTCTTTACAGGTTCGTCCTTTCGATTTTATAAGAAAGACAGACGCTTCTCAGATATTAAACTTTATACAAAACGAGCATCCGCAGACTATTGCATTAATACTTGCTTATTTAAAGCCAAAACAGGCAAGCGAGGTTTTATCCATGCTTTCGCCGGATAAACAGGCGGAAGTTGCAAAGAGAATCGCTATTATGGACAGAACATCGCCTGATGTTATAAAGGAAGTGGAAAGAGCATTGGAGAAGAAACTTTCAGCTCTTATGACGGAGGATTACACAGCCGCTGGCGGTGTGGATTCTGTTGTTGAAATTCTTAACCTTGTTGACCGTTCTACTGAAAAACACATTATGGAAACTCTTGAGGTTGAGGACATTGACCTTTCCGAAGAAATCAAACGGAAAATGTTTGTGTTCGAGGATATTTTATCTCTCGACAACCGTTCAATTCAAACGGTACTCCGCCAGGATATCGACAACAAAGAAATCGCTATTGCGCTTAAAGGATCTTCCGAAGAGGTTCAAAACCTTATTTTCGCAAACCTTTCAAAACGCCTTGGTGCTATGATAAAAGAAGATATGGATTACATGGGTCCTGTCCGCAGGTCTGACGTTGAAGAAGCTCAACAGAAAATTGTTAATATTATCCGCAGATTACAAGATACAGGTGAAATTGTTGTAGCTAGAGGCGGAGGAGATGAAATAATTGTCTAGAGTGCTTAAATCTTCTTCTGTAGTTGTTGACGAAGATAAAAGAGTAAGAATTGACTTTGCTGCAAAACAAGAAAAAGAGATTTCAAAAGAACAGACGGAATACCGAGAAGAATCTAAAGATGGTGAAATTTCCGTTTCTATAATAGAAAAAGCCACAAGAGGCGCAGACTTTATAATTGAAAGCGCAAAAAAGAAAGCTTCAAGAATTATGGTTCAGGCGGAAGAAGAGGCTAATGAGCTTAGAATTACCGCTATGGATGAAGCAAGACAAGAAGGATATGAAGCAGGTTACGCTCAGGGAATGAGCGAAGCGGAACAAATTAAGTATGATGCTCAAGCTGTTTTTGAAGAAGCGGCAGAGCTTCGGCGAAATGTAATTGAAAATACAGAACAAGAAATTTTAGAATTAATTGTTAGGCTAATTAGTAAATTACTGACGGATACAGTTGTAATTAATCCTCAGGTTATAATGGTTTTAATAAGGCAGGGGCTGGATATGGCATCTTCCACTGGAAAGCTTACAATAAGAGTTTCTGCCGATGATTACGACTCTGTCATTAATAACAAGCATGATATACTAAAGCAAATAGAGAATTCTTCTGAATTAGAAATTATTAAGGATTTATCCCTTAATAAAGCAGATTGCATAATTGAGACACCTTTAGGTAACATAGATTGCAGCCTTAGTATGCAAGCAAACCAGTTAATTGACAATTTGTATTATATATACGAAAACGATTCAAGTTTTGGAGTGTAATTATCATGGCATATGGGAATGAACTTACCATTAACTTGTCGAAATACGACGCTGCACTTAATGAGACTTATATAAAAAAGCTTGGTAGAGTTTCGCAGGTTGTCGGGCTTACAATTGAATCCGTTGGGCCGGATGTTTCGGTGGGGAATGCTTGTTATATTAAAGAAAACAATAATTCTCAAGGAATTTTGGCGGAAGTTGTAGGATTTAAAGATAATAAAATATTGCTTATGCCTTTAGGAAATATGAAGGGTATAAACGCAGGTAGTATTGTTGAGGCTTGTGAAAAGCCTATTACAATAAAAATGGGTTCCCATTTGCTCGGCAGAGTTTTAAACGGGCTAGGGCAACCTATGGATGACAAAGGACCGCTTGTTGAAGGGGAAGAAAGCCAGCTTATTAATCCCCCACCAGACCCTTTGCAAAGAACAAGAATCAGCGAACCTTTACTTTTAGGAGTTAAAGCAATTGATGGCTTGCTGACTGTTGGTAAAGGGCAAAGAATTGGCATATTTTCAGGAAGCGGTGTTGGTAAATCAACACTTATGGGCATGATTGCCAGAAATACTTCCGCTGAAATTAATGTTATCGCTCTTATTGGCGAACGTGGGCGTGAAGTTAGAGAATTTATTGAAAAAGACTTGGGTGAAGAAGGCTTGCGCCGCTCTGTCCTTGTTATAGCAACTTCTGACCAGCCGGCTCTTGTAAGATTAAAAGCGGCAGATATTGCAACTTCTGTTGCTGAATATTTTAGAGGTCTGGGCAAAGATGTAATTTTGCTTATGGACTCTCTTACAAGATACGCAATGGCGCAAAGGGAAGTTGGGCTTGCCACAGGAGAACCTCCTGTTTCAAGAGGATATACCCCGTCTGTTTTTTCCGTAATGCCTAAACTTCTTGAAAGGGCAGGAACTTCAAGAATTGGCTCTATTACTGGAATTTACACTGTTCTTGTTGATGGTGATGATATGACAGAACCTGTAACCGACACTGCCAGGGGTATTTTAGACGGGCATGTTGTGCTTTCAAGAAGAATCGCCAACAAAAACCAATATCCTGCAATAGATGTTTTATCAAGTGTATCCCGTGTTATGGGTGATATTATAACGCCAGAGCATAAAAAAATGGCTAATTTAATTAAAAAAAGCATGGCCGTTTATTCAGAAGCCGAGGATTTAATAAATATTGGAGCATATGTATCCGGTAGTAATGAATCAATTGACGATGCTATATTAAAAAATCCAAAAGTTTTAGATTTTTTACAGCAAACAGTTGATGAAAAATTCACTTTTGATGAAACTTTAGATATTATGCGAAATATATTTGAATAAAGTTTAGGTTTTTCTTGGGCTTGGTGATAATATGGCTAAATTTAACTTTAAATTGCAGAACTTTTTAAGCATAAAGGAGAAGCTTGAGGAGCAAAAAAAGCTGGAGTACGGCAAAGCTATATCCGAATTGGAGCTTGAAAAGCAGAAAAAGCTGCTTCTTGACGGCGAAAAATGTAATAATATAGAACAATTTCGCAACGAAATAGAGAAGAGAGTAGACCCAAGGACTTTCAATTCTTATAACAGATATATAGATTTTCTTAAAAAGCAAATTGTTAGGCAAGAACGGGAAATTGAAAAAAAGACAATTTTTGCGGAACAAAAACGGGAAGAGCTTGTACAATCCGTTAAGGAACGCAAAATGTTTGATAAATTAAAAGAACATGCTAAAGAATCCTTTATTAAGGAAGAAAATTTAGCAGAGCAAAAAAGGCTGGATGAAATTGTCAGCTATAACTATAATAAGCAATAAATTGGAGGATGCATCTGATGGCCATAAAACTTAAAAATAAAAAAACCGATGATGCACAGGTTATAGATAATGCTGAAATAACCGAAATTGACAATAAAAAGGACAAAAAAGCAAAAAAAGAAAAGTCGCAAAAAGCTGGGAAAAACCCGGGAAGTAAAAAGGGCGGAAAGATTGTACCATTTTTAGTATTTCTGATTTTGGCAGGAGCAATTTCCGGTATTATGTATTTTGATGTGTTAGGTGCTAGAACGAAATATGTTATGCCGCTTTTAGAAAAAGTGCCTTTTATAAATAACCTAATAAAAGAGCAAGAAGAGCAGGACACAATTGACCCTAACGATCCATATGCAAACATGAATAAAAAGCAGCTTTCTGCTTTGATAGCCAGTCAGCAAGCGCAAATTGACAGGCTGAACCAGGATGCGGCAGACACACAGCAGAAAATAAAGCTGTATACTGATGAAATTGACAGACTTAAAGGTATTGAAGACCAACAGCTTGAATTTAAAAGGCAAAAAGAGGAATTTGATACGCTGATTGCACAAAACGACCCTCAAGCTTATTCTAAGTTTTATGAAAGCATAAACCCGGAAAACGCTGAAAAGCTTTATAAAGAAGCCGTTGGAGTAACGGAAAAGTCTAAAGCTTACAAAAGCTATATTGCAAAAATTGAAGCTGTTGACGATAGCGAAGCGGCAAAAATCCTTGAAGAGCTTTCTAAAACGGATATGGATTTAACGGTTAACATATTAAATAATATTAAAAATGAAAAAGCAGGTTCTGTTATTGCTAAAATGGACACGAGAATTGCTTCCCGTGTAGTAAAAAGAATGACACCTGCTACCCCTTAAAATAATTGACATAATTTTTGCTAATTGTGCTAAGCATATTGAAAGGAGGTGAACGAGATGAATATAGCAGAGGTATTTTTGGATAAGTTGATTCAAAGCAAAGAAGTTCAAAAAAACGCTAAAACTAATGAAAATGACAGTTTTGGTAATGTATTTGACAAAAGAATGAATGTACAGCCAAATAAGGAGCAACAGCCAAAGGTTAAAAAAGCCGAAGCCCCAGACAAACAAGCACCTAAACAAAAGAAAGCAGACAAATCTTTTGAGCAGACTGCCAAAACATCTGGGCAGACGGATAAAGAGCCTGTTAAAGCCGAGGGCAAAGACCAAAGCCAAAACACTTCGGTTGGAGCTAAAGAAAGCATTAAAGATTCGGCTGAATCTTTAAATGAAACTTCGGCAAAAGTAAATTCAAATAATAATGTCGAGGATGTTAATGAAGCTGTAACAAACTTAGACGGTAACACTCAGGCTATACAGGTTGCAGTGGCTCAAACGTTTACGGAAATAGTTGAAAGTCTTTCACAGGCGTTGGGTCTTCCGGCGGAAGAAGTTGTAAAGGCTATTGAGGAAGCGATTAACACACCTGCTGATTTGCTAGATAAAACTAACCATAATTTATTAATTCAAAAGGCATTTAATGCAGAAGAAACTGCTGAGCTTCTTAATATTCCTAATATTAAAGAAATTGTGCAGGGCATTGAAAAAGCAGTTGCAGAAAATGAATCCAAAATATTATTTATTGAAAATGCAGCCAAAGTGATTGGTGAAGAGCCAATGGCTTTAATTCAGGATTTAGTTAAAGATTCTGGCGCAAATGTTAACCTTACGGCACAAATTACGAATAATGCCGAAAAAACAGTTAATAATGGTAATATTGAGGAATCAGCAATTATTAACGAAGCCGCTCAACTTACTGCAAAGGCTTCGGAAGAAAAAGCAACAACAGTTGTTTCTGCAGGGCAGTCTTCATTAAATAGTAATGAAGAACCGGCTATGGGTGCTAAAGCTGAAAAGGCTGAAACATTTGAAGCTATTGAAAACAATGCCCGGGAAATTAACATAACTGCTGAAAATAAGGCGCAAAACTTTGCTTTTGCAAAGGCGGTTACGGCAGCAAGGGCGAATGTTAACTCGGCAGATGTTATTAACCAACTTGTTGAAAAAATGAAAGTTGAAGTTAAAGGCAATTCCGGCGAAATGACAATACAGCTTAAGCCAGAGCATTTAGGTGATGTTTCCTTAAAAGTGGCGACTATTAATGGCATTGTTACAGCCCATTTTGTTGCTGAAAGCCAAAAAGTTAAAGAAATAATAGAAGCAAATTTCAATAATTTAAGAGAATCACTGCAACAGCAGGGTTTACAGGTTGAGGCGTTGTCCGTATCTATCGGGCAAAAAGATCAAAGCGAGCAAATGAAGCATTTCCTTGCGGGGCAAAACAACAAAGGGCATAAAATTATTTCTTCTGAAATTACAGAAGAAGCCGAAGATATTACAGAAACTGTAGATTTACGGCAAGTATATTTAAACAACGTTGATTATACCGCATAGGAGGGATAATATGGCGGACGACAAAGCTTTATGGATGGGATATGACGTTAATGCGGCGAAAAAGAAGCAAAGTTCCGATGTTAACATGCCAACAAGAAAGCCAGATGCAAGCCTTGATAAAGATGCATTTATGAAGCTTTTATTAACTCAAATGCAATATCAAGACCCATTAAACCCAATGGACGACAAGGCGTTTTTGTCGCAGATGGCGCAGTTTTCTTCTCTTGAACAGCTTCAAAACGTTGCAAAAACATTTTCACAGCAGCAGGCTTACTCCATGATTGGAAAAGGCATATATGCTGAAATTTACAACGAAAAAGAAGAGGAATACGAAGATATCACCGGTATTGTAGATTATGTAAGGCAGCGCTCCGGCGAAACTTATGTAGTTGTGGGTTCTAAAGAAGTTCCTGTTTCCAAGGTTCAATTTGTTTACGGAGACGGAATGGCACAAAATATTGACGGAATAAACAACACTACCCTTACTTCACAAGCACTTTCTTTGGTGGGCAAAACTGTTCAAGCAGTAGTAATTGATGCTAAACAAAATCCTGTCAAATATGTGGAAGGTAAGGTTGAGCACGTTAAATTTGACTCTAAAGGAAGACCTGTACTTGTCGTGGAAGATGAGGAGGTTTATCCGGGTGAAGTTATTTCAGTTTCTGATGACTACAGGCTGCTTAACCAAAAAGATAAAATTGTTAAGGCTGAATATGTGGGTGCTGACGGAAAGAAAGCTATGGTTAACGGACCAATTACAGCTGTTAACATTAAAAACGGTGAAGCTTACGTAGTTATTGAAGGCAAAGATATTTTTGTTAAAAATCTTGGGTTAATATCTGATGCGCTTAAATACATTGGAAAAGATGTTAATTACGACGGTGTTAGTGGCAAAGTTGAAAAAGTATCTATTAGAGACGGATTACCTTACTTGTATATTGACGAAAAGTTTAACGAAATCGACTTTGCAAAGTTTAAAGGTATTGACATTAAATAGCAAACAAATTAAAATTAAAGCGGTATAAAGGCAGGTGAGTTAACAAATGAGAATACTTCCGGGTGGAAATAATATTAGCCAAAGCGTTGGCAACGATGCTAAAAAAATTGATGTAAACAATCCAATTAACTCCGGTGCAAGCTTTAATGAAATATTAAACTCAAAGCTTTCGCTCCAATTTTCAAAGCACGCTTCTATGCGCCTTGCTAACAGAGATATTAAGCTTTCGGAGGAACAGCTTGAAAGGGTTGAATCAGGCGTTAACATTGCCATGAAAAAAGGCATAAGGGATTCCCTTGTGTTTGTTGATAATATCGCATTAGTTGTAAATGTTCGCTCAAAAACAGTTGTAACACTTATGAACAAAGAAAACGAAAACATTTTTACAAACATTGACGGCGCTGTTATAGTTTAAAGCTGGACCTTTTCAGGAGGCTTTTGCTCCCGAACTACAGACGGAGCAGCACAGCGCAATTTCAAGGGGGTCATTAATATGATGCGTTCTATGTTTTCCGGGGTTTCCGGATTACGTGTTCACCAAACAAAGATGGACGTTATAGCAAATAATATTTCAAACGTTAACACAGTGGGTTATAAATCCAGCCGGGTTACGTTTAATGAAGTTTTTAACCAAACGGTAAGTGGCGCAAGCAAAAATAATCAAGACACTGGGCGGGGTGGCACAAACCCAATGCAAATCGGTCTTGGTGCAAACGTTGCTACTATTGATAAAATTATGACAACAGGCGCAGCCCAAAGAACAGACAGAGCCTTTGACGTTATGATTCAAGGGGACGGATTCTTTATTGTAGGGGATGCCAGCGGAACTTACTTTACAAGAGCAGGTACTTTTGATACAGATGAATCCGGTTATTTAGTGCATACAGGTTCTGGGCTTCTAGTTTACGGCTGGGATGCTATAAAAGACGAAAAAGTAGGCTCGGCATCTTACGGAAAATATGTTATTGAACAAGGGTTGGCAAAACCAATTGTTATCGGCGGAGAAAAAGAATATGTAGATCCTTCTACAACATCTTCAATTAAATTTGAGGGCAACTTAAGGGCCGGAGCAACTACATCAAGACAAGGTACGATGGATTTTTATGATTCAGTTGGTAACAGATATGTTGTGGATGTTTTGTATGAATATGAACCTGCAAAACCTGGTGCGACAGCTAATGATGAAGGTGAAGATGCATACTGGACTGTAAGCATGGGTAACATTGCTTATGCAAACGGTGTAAGAACACAGCCTGGCATTAATGTAAGCTTTGATACATTGGCAACAGGGGAATGTAATATCAAGTTTATGGATCAAGCCCCGGTTGGGTCGCAGGTTAGATTTACAGATCCAAACCCTGATCCTACTCAGGATGACACAGCAAGATATATTGCGGCATTAAGATTTAACGAATACGGTAAGTTAGACCAGGTTGTGGCTATTAACGGTGCAGTTCCAGCAGCAGCTACTAATTTCCCGGCTTGGGCACCTGCCGCAACCAAAGTCACAGGATTTAACATTAAAGTGGGTGTAAGTGATCAGTATAAAGCCCTTGTACCAAATTCAGTTTTCGGTGATGTTGCTAACCATAATATCGCTGTAGATTTTTCAGAAATGAGACAGCAAAACGAAACATCAAACCCTCAAGCGGTTATGAAAAACGGTAACAAACCTGGTGAGCTTGTGGGTATGTCTATAGGGCCAGACGGTATTATAACTGGGCGGTACTCTAACGACGAAACAAGAGTTTTAGGGCAAATACCTTTAGCAAGGTTTAAAAACCCGGGAGGGCTTGAAAAAGTCGGAGACAACTTATTTGTTACAACGGCTAACTCCGGCGGTTTTGACGGCACTGGAACAGAAGCAACATCAGGTGGCGGCAAGCTTTTAGGCGGCGTATTGGAAATGTCTAACGTTGACTTGTCTCAGGAATTTACAGAGATGATTACAACACAACGTGGTTTCCAAGCAAACTCAAGAATTATTACAACATCAGACGATATGCTTCAAGAACTTGTTAATTTAAAGAGATAATAATTTGTTAGGGGCGTTTATCAGATGGTATACTCCTTAACCATATAAATTAGTACTGAGTTGCGGGCAAATTTTGCTTGTGGCAAGGAAGAGACGACGCCGTGTGCTAGCGGCACACAAGAAGTTGATGACGTAGTCCAAAAGTGAAATTCGCCGCAAGGCAGTGCCAATTTATGTGGTTAAGGAGTATAACGCCCCTTTTTACAGTTTTCCCTAATGAAAGGGTGATATTATGATATTTATAACGAAATTAAACGGAAAAGAAATGGTTATAAATGCAAGTATTATTGAATCAATGGAATCAACACCGGATACGACAATAACAATGACTACCGGGCGCAAAATTATTGCTAAGGAGTCAGTTGATGAGATTATAGATCGAGTAATTAGCTACAATAGAAAAAGTTTCTCCAAAGAATTTTAATAGCTAGGGGGATTAGCCTTGGAACTTGGTTCAATTATAGGAATAATTTCTGGTATAATATTTTTGCTTTTGTCTATTTTAATAAGCGCAAGTTTTGATTTTTCAGGGGTTGTAAGATTTCTTGACTGGCCGTCTGTTATGATCGTTTTCGGCGGGACAATTGCTTCAACTCTTATTGCTTACCCACTTCAAGCAACCTTAGGCGCATTAAAGGCAACAAAACTGGTTTTCAGCCCCCCAAAGGTTGACCCGAGAGCTGCTATTGAAAATATTATCAGCCTTGCAAACCTTGCAAGAAAAGAGGGTATTTTAGCGCTTGAAGAATCTGCAAGAACTATGGAGGACGAATTTCTGCAAAAAGGAATCATGCTTATTGTAGACGGAACTGACCCCGAGCTTACAAGAAACATTATTGAAACAGAGCTTGCTTATATAGACAACCGACACAGCAGAATACGTGCAGTTTGGGAATTTATAGGTTCGGTTGGTCCTTCATGGGGTATGATTGGTACGCTTATAGGGCTTATCCTTATGCTTAGATCCCTAAGCGACCCATCAACAATCGGTCCTAAGATGGCAGTTGCTCTTATAACAACATTTTACGGTACAGTTATTGCTAACTTCATTGCGAACCCTTTTGCAAATAAGATGAAGGTTTATTCAGATGAAGAAGCAATTATGAAAGAAGTTTTAATAGAGGGTATGCTGTCCATACAGGCAGGTGAAAACCCAAGGATAATTGAAGAAAAGCTTAAATCCTTTTTAGCGCCTACGCTTCGTGGCGACCAAAAAGATAAGGCTGGTGAAAGATAATGGTTAAGCAAAAAGCGGAGGAACCAAAAAAAGGCGCTCCGGAATATATGAGTACCTACGGCGACTTTGTTACCCTGCTTCTTTGCTTTTTCGTTCTGCTTTTCGCAATGTCTACGGTTGACGCAAAAAAATTTGAAGCCATTGCCTCATCTCTTGCCGGAAACCCAGTAAGTATTAATACAGCAGGAGGGAAAGACACAGTAAAAGACCTTTTAGGCAGCGGTCTTATGCAAATGCCGTCAATAGTAGTAAACAAAAAAGCTACTTCAAACGAAATCGCAAGGCAGCAGCAGGCAATGGAAGAGCTTAAAAGCATGTCTTCCGACTTGAAAACTTACTTTGCTGAAAACAATGTCGCAGAGCAAATTCAAGTAGAAATAAGAGACAATCAGCTTGTCCTCACATTTGAAGAAGGAGTGCTGTTTGACTCCGGCAGGGCAAATTTAAAACAGGCATCAATATCTATTCTTGATATTGTTGCTACAGAACTTTTAAAATTTCCCAATTGCATGTTAAATATTGAAGGTCACACAGATAACGTTCCGATTAACACTATACAATTTCCAAGCAATTGGCATTTATCCGCAGCAAGGGCGGTTGCCGTGGGAAGCTATTTCATGGATGATAAAGGATTTCCGCGAAATTCGGTTGCGGCTATAGCTCGCGGTGAATATGTTCCCGTTGCATCTAACGATACGCCGGAGGGCAGAGCTAAAAACAGACGTGTTGAAATTTATGTTAAAACAATGGAAACCGGTGGAATAAACACTGCTAGAACTTATGCAACGGATTTAGAGGAGTCAAATAATAATGAAAATACTGCTTCTGAATAAGGGGGAAAAATAGTGGAAAAAAACAGAATTTTCTTAATTATAGTAATAGTTTTGATGGTTGTGTTGTTAGGAGCAATTGTCTTTTTAGGTATTACTCTGGGTAGGGTCATGAGTAATCAAGACAATAACAATAACCAAGTTGTTGCTCTTCAGCCTTTGGCTATAACGGAGCAAGAGCTTATTGAACTTACTAAGCCTATTGTTTCTAACCTTAAAAAAGGCTCAGACGGAGCAGACCATGTTAATCAAGTAACTGTAAGTGTTGGCGTTAGCAAAATGGATAAAAAGCAAAGCCCAGTTATTATTAACGAGCTTAACACAAAACAAGCCATTTTAAGAGATATTTGCGGTACAATTATTAGAAATAAAACTGTTGAAGAACTTCGCAGGGAAGACGGGCAAGAAATTTTAAAGCAAGAAATTTTAGAAAAAATACAGCAAGAATTTCAATCTAACCTTATATATGCGGTTTATTTTGCAGATTGGTATTTAGAATAATATAAGTAAAAAAAAGGCAGGCAGGTGGAGAAATGGGCGAAATTTTATCGCAAAGCGAAATTGACGAGCTGTTAAATCAGCTTACAAGCGGCGGTACAGATAATATTGTTGTAACGCCCGCTACAAAAGAAAAGGAAGCAAAGAACTACAATTTTGCCAGACCATCTAAATTTAATAAAGAGCAGTTAAGAACGCTTGAAATTATATTTGATAATTATGCAAGAATGGTTTCCTCATTTTTGACTGGATATTTGCGAACAACCTGCACACTGGAGGTTGCAAACGCCGAACAGCTTACCTATAAGGAATTTAACAACAGCCTTGTAAACCCTGTTATTTTAAGCCTTGTAGACTTGCCTCCTCTTAAAGGCTCTGCTCTTCTTGAAATGTCTGCTAATATTGGCTATTCTATTATAGACAGAGTTTTAGGCGGCACGGGAGTAACTATTAAAAAAATGAGAGATTTTTCTGAAATAGAGAAAATTCTTTTAGACAGAATAATCGTTCAAATGCTTACGTATATGGTTGAACCATGGGAAAACGTAATTCGCTTTAAGCCCAGGCTTGAAAAAATTGAAACAAACTCCCAGTTTGCGCAAGTCATATCACCAAATGAAATGATTGCGCTGGTTACTTTAAGCATTAAAATCGGAAGCTCCGAAGGGTTACTAAATTTCTGTCTGCCTCATCTTGTGCTTGAACCTATAATGGATAGGCTAAATACTAAGTTCTGGTTCTCTCACGGGGACGAAGAAGACAGCGAAAGCTACAAAGAGGATTTGGAAGCACAGCTTGAAAAGGTTAATGTGCCCGTTTCGGTTGTTCTTGGAAAAACTAACATTATGGTTAGCGAGTTTATTCAGCTTCAAGTGGGAGATATTATTCCCCTTGATTCATATATAACACAGGATTTGAACGTAATGATTGGCAATTTGCTTAAATTTCAAGCTAAACCCGGCGTCAGCAGGGGTAAGAATGCCATTTTAATTACTCAGTTCCTAGATAAGGAGGATTAACGAATGGGAGATATGCTTTCTCAGGCTGAAATAGATGCTTTACTTGGTGGGTCGCCCGATTCTAACAACGAGCCGGAGCAAAATGCCCAAGCGGAATCAAATACAGACGTTAATTATACATCACATGATGATGAAATATCAGGCGAGGAAAAGGACGTTTTGGGTGAAGTTGGCAATATTAGCATGGGTACTTCTGCAACCACGCTTTTTGCTTTGCTTGGTCAAAAAGTTACTATAGATACGCCTAAAGTTCATGTTGTTGAATGGCAGGAACTCGGCAAAAGTTATGAACGCCCATGCGTTGGTGTTAGGGTTGATTATAAAGAGGGGCTAAAAGGCTCTAATATATTGATTTTAAAGCAAAGTGATGTTAAAATAATTACTAACCTCATGATGGGCGGAACTGGTGAGGTAGGGGACGATATTGAGCTTAATGAAATAGACTTATCAGCTATTGGTGAGGCCATGAATCAAATGGTGGGTTCGTCCTCAACGTCTCTGTCTTCATTAACAAAGATGAAAATAGATATCGACACTCCCAAAGCTTTCATTTTAGATTTTAAAAACGATGATTTCTTTGCACAAGTTGGTTTTTTGCCTGAAGACATTGTAGTAGCTACGTCGTTTAGGATGAAAATCGGAAATTTAATTGACAGTAATATTATGCAAATATTACCAATAGAATTTGCTAAAGATATTGTAACAAAACTAACACAGGAAAATTTAAGCCCTCCACAACAATCAATTGTAAGACCGCAGCCGGAGCAGCCTGTTCAAGAGCCTTTTGTGCAGCAGCAACAACAACCGCAGCAGCAAGCAATGCAGCAAGCGCCTGCTCAGCAGCAAACCCAGCAAGCGCCGCCGCCCCCTCCAGCGCAGCAGCCTTACCCGGATGCCCAGCAATACGGTTATCCGCCGCAGTATCAGTATCAATACGCTCCACCGCCGCCTCAGCCGCAGCAAAATATTAATGTTCAGCCTGCAACATTTGCTCCTTTTGATGTTCAAGCTGTTATGCAACAAAAAGAAAACATTGATATTATTATGGACGTGCCACTTGAAGTTACAGTTGAGCTTGGCAGAACACGTAAAAAAATTAAGGAAATTTTGGAATTTGCACCGGGAACGGTTATCGAGCTTGACAAACTGGCAGGAGAGCCGATTGATATTTTAGTAAATGGGAAATTTGTTGCCAAAGGTGAAGTTGTTGTAATTGATGAAAACTTTGGCATAAGGATTTCTGATATTATAAACCCTGAAAACAGGATTTAGTACTTTGAGGAGTGATAATTTATGTCAGATAAAACCATTCTTTTAGTGGACGACGCCGCTTTTATGCGCATGATGTTAAAAGATATTTTAACAAAAAACGGTTATGAAGTTATTGGAGAGGCAGAAAACGGCCTTAAAGCAATTGAGAAATATAAAGAGCTTAAGCCAAAACTTGTTATTCTTGATATTACTATGCCTGAAATGGACGGTATTCAAGCCGCTAAAGGAATCAAGGCAGCTGATGGAAATGCGCTCATAATTATGTGTAGCGCAATGGGGCAGCAGGCTATGGTTATTGAATCTATTCAGGCAGGGGCGAGGGACTTTATTGTTAAACCGTTCCAGCCGGACAGAGTTTTAGAAGCCGTGCAAAAAGTTATAGGGTAGTGTTTTAATGACTTTTTTAATCCAAAGTTTAGGCGGTTATATCGGTAACAACAGTGCGCTTGATTTATATGGAAGACTTGTATTTTCATTGTTTGCGTTTGTTATTGTTATTGTATTTGCGTACTTATTCACTAAATGGTTTGCTTCTTATAAATATATAAGAAAATCAAACGGAAATGTTGAAATTTTAGAAAGTGTACCCGTCGCCCATCAAAATAGCTTGTCGCTTATTAAGGTGGGTGAAAAGTACATTCTTATTGGTGTGACAAAAGATAAAATATCTTTTATTACAGAGGTTGACAAAGCATCTATTAAGGAATATGAAAATGGCTTTCAGCAAATTCCCTTTGAGAACATATTTAACAAATTCCTAAAAAAATAGATTGCATATTGGAGTGGGCAAGCTTAATGAATTTGAACGGAAAGTCGTTTAAAAGGGTACTTGTTTTTGTTGTTTTTATTTTTGTTTCTATCGGTATGCAAACAGTAAATTCCTTTGCAACGGAAGTAAATACACCAGCTGTAGAAACTAATAATGAACTTGGCATACCTGGAGTTTCTGTAAACATTAATCCTGGTACTGGCGAAACGGAAGTTGTATCAACATTGCAGCTTCTGTTTATGATTACCATTATTTCCATTGCGCCTTTTCTTTTACTAATGCTTACATGCTTTCCAAGGATTTTAATTGTTATGCATTTTTTGCGCTCTGCATTAGGGACACAACAAATGCCGCCTAATCAAGTGCTTATAGGCATATCTTTGTTTCTTACGCTTTTTTTAATGGGACCAATATTTAATACAATAAACGAAACTGCAATAAAGCCTTACAGTCAGGGGCAACTTTCTCAAGAAGTTACAATGACTACTGCTATGGAACCTTTAAGAGAATATATGTTTAAGCAAGTTGATGATAAAAACATGCGTCTCTTTATAAGGCTTTCTGGAGAAAGTTATAACAGCCCCGAAGAAATACCAAACCGTGTATTAATTCCAGCGTATATGCTTGGGGAATTAACTATAGGTTTTACTATTGGGTTTTTAATTTACATTCCATTTTTGGTAATAGACATGGTTGTGGCTTCAGTACTTATGGCTATGGGTATGATGATGCTTCCTCCTGCTATGATTTCTTTACCTTTTAAGCTTTTGCTGTTTGTAATGGTAGACGGTTGGAGCTTAGTTATCCAGTCTTTAGTTAATACGTTCAAGTAAAGGATGTGGCTGTATGACACAAGATGCGGTAATTACGGTTATCCAGTCCGCACTTTATACAATTATTTTAGTTGCGGCACCCCCTCTAATAATGGGGCTTGCAGTAGGTATTTTAGTCAGTATTTTTCAGGCGGTAACCTCTATCCAAGAGCCGACCCTTGCGTTTATTCCGAAAATACTGGCTGTTTTGGCTTCTCTTATTATTTTTGGTCCATTTTTATTATCTACTTTACAAGAATTTATTACTAATTTATATATGTCTATACCACAATATATTATTCCACGTTAAGCTTTATTAAAATGAGGGTTCTTAATGAGCGATTTTGCCGCATTAGTCTTATCACAGTTTCTTTTGAGACTTGATATTTTAGTTATTATAAATGTAAGAATATTGGCATTTGTATTGGTTTTGCCAGCGCTATCCTCATCATCTATACCGAACCTTGTAAAGCTTATTTTTTCTTTGTCCATTTCTTTTCTTTTGTTCTCAACAAATCAAATTGAAACAGTTAACTATATAAATTCCGTACCCGGATTTGTCTCTTTGTTAGTAAGCGAATTTGTGGTTGGTTTTACCCTTGCCTTTGTTGTGTATTTAATTTTCAGTGTTATGTATTTAGCAGGGCAGCTTATAGACTATCAAATAGGGTTTTCCATGCTAAGTGTGTTAGATCCGTTTACCCAAATTCAAGTGCCTGTTACAGGTAATCTTTTATATTTTATGATGGCTGCGCTTATGATACAATCAGGGGCTCTTCAAGTTTTTATTACTGCGCTTTTTGTAAGCTTTGAAAAAATCCCTCCCGGTACACAGTTTTTATGGCAAAACGATAGGCTGTTTACGTATATAGTTAACCTTTTAGGTACTTATCTTGAGCTGGGCATGAGAGTAGCAATGCCTATAATAGGGTGTATAATTCTAATAGATATTGCGTTGGGTATTTTAGTAAAATCAGTTCCGCAAATGAATGTTTTTGTTGTTGGTATGCCAATAAAACTTTTAATCGGGCTTGTTATTTTATATATAACCGTTCCGGGTATTGCTTCCATGATTGATACGTTATATAATATGTCTAATAAGGCATTGGAAAATGTAATCGGAGGGCTGTCCCCATGAAGGAGCCTTTAAAATATACAGTTAAAATGAACCTTGGCTTTTTCGATGCAGGCGAAAAAACCGAAAAAGCGACTCCTAAAAAGAGAAAAGAAGCAAGAGGTGAAGGTAACGTTGCAAAAAGCCAAGAGGCTTCAACGGCGGTACTTCTTCTTGCTGTTTTTTTTGCGTTTAAATATTTTATGCCTAATATGGTGAAATCCATAATGACTAATATGCAGTATAGCTTTACAATGATTAGTTCTATAGAGGACATAATGCAGACGGATTACATTGCATATTATGTGGCATATATGTTTGGTCAGTCAATACTTATTGCTACGCCTATACTTGCTGTTGCTCTTGTTATTGGTGTTGTTATAAATCTTGTTCAAGTTGGCTGGCATCCTACAACTAAACCGTTAAAAGTAAAGCTTTCTAAAATAAACCCAATTTCCGGCTTTAAAAGAATGTTTTCTTTGCAAAGTCTGCTAAACTTGGTAAAATCCATTGCAAAGCTTGCAATTATAATAATAGTTATTTACAATGTAGTTAAAGATGAAATTGAAAAAATACCTGGGCTTTTAAGCGTTTCATTGTTGGATTCTGTTATTTTCATTGGTGATTTAATAGTACGGGTTGGGCTTAACGTTGGTTTTATGTTTTTGTTTGTTGCCATTGTAGACTATTCATATGCCAGATATAAGCACAATAAGGACATTAAAATGTCTAAACAGGAAGTTAAAGAAGAATATAAGCAGACAGAAGGTAACCCAGAAATTAAAGGAAAAATACGGCGCAAAATGCGTGAAATTTCAATGAGAAGAATGATGGGAAACGTCCCCAAGGCGGACGTTATTATAACAAACCCAACCCATTTTGCCGTTGCTCTTGAATATGACAGGGAAAAAGGATTAGCGCCGATTGTAAGCGCAAAAGGCGTAGACTTTTTAGCAAAAAGAATAAAAGATGTTGCAAAGGAAAATGGAGTAGAAATCGTAGAAAACGTGCAGCTTGCAAGAACATTATACTCAAATGTAAACGTTGGCCAGGAAATACCGCCGGATCTTTATCAGGCTGTTGCAGAAGTGCTTGCGTTCGTATATAAGCTTAAAAACAAAACAGGTTAATAACACTGGTTTAAAAGTAGTCGATTATATATAGCCTATGGAGGTGGATTCATGGGGGTAATTATGAAAAAATGCACTTTTTTAACAATCATCCTATTTATTCTGTGCTTACTTACTTTAGACATCCAGGCAGATACATTAAAAAACTTAACAATTGCTATACCCGATAACAGACCAATATTAACAGACAGAACAATAAACCTTGCATTTAAGCAAATTCATATAGATGCAGTTATTCAATGTTTTGAAACTGCTGATGTTCTTGATTTTGTTAATCATGGGGAATATGATGGGGCTGTTTCGTATAACCCTGACGTCTTAGAAAATTATGAAAATCTATTAAAAGTCAACAGCCCTATTGGGCAGGTAGAGTTAACAGCGTATGCCTCCGTTTTTTCCGGCAAAAAAATAACGAGCTGGTCTCAGCTTTCAAACCAAAGAGTGGGAGTTCTTGTTCAAAATCCATATATTGTAAGTAAATTGCCTGAGGATATTAAGTCCTTGACATATAAAAGCAGTGCGGAAAAGCTTTTTTTAGGGCTTGTAAATATGGAATATGATTATGTTGTTTTTCCAAAGATAAAAGATAGCAAAGTGGGTAAGCCAGAAATTGTGGTGGATTTTGGGGTTATTGAAACTTTAAATGAATATATTTATTTGAATAAAAGAAACGAAGATATTGTATTAGATTTAGAAAGCTCAATATATAATTTAAATCTAGACAACCTTATTAAAGGAGACGAGAACCAGAAAAAAATTCTGCACATAACTTTCAATAACAATGATGATGCGGTAAACGAAGTGCAAATTGTAAATAAGTTAAATGAGCGGTTTAAAAGCGATGCAAATGTTGAAACAATAAATATTGATTTAACTTCAAAGCATTACTACGACGCCTCTTTTAAGTATAAAGCCTATTACACAATTCTTAGAGAGGAGCTTGCTTTTTACGAGCCTTCTGTAGTTGTGGTTTCAGGAAATGAAGCGTTGACGTTTGTAAAAAACACATATTTTCAGCTATTTGTAGATGTGCCTGTTGTTATGTCTGGAATAAATGGGTATCATCCAAGCCTTATTGAAGGTTATGAGGAATACTTTACAGGAATTATTGATACAATAGCCGCATATTCGACAATTGAAGAAATGCTAAAAGTATTTCCAGATACTCAAAGTATATATATTATTAACGATTATTCAAACACAGGTTTAAAATATAAGAGTGAAATTGAAAACGAGCTTAGAAACTCGAATTTAGATATAAAAGTAGTTTATAGCGACAACTTAAAATTTTCCGACCTTACAAATGTTGTAAAAAACTTGGAGAGTAATACCCTTGTTTTGATTGGATATTATTTCTATGATAAAAATGCCTATATATCGGTTGGAAATACGAAAAAAATGCTTGAAGAAAACTTAAAAAATCCGTTAATAGGGGTTTATTCTCAAAACCTTGAATATGGAGAAATCGGAGGGCATTTTACAAATTATGAGCTTTACGGAACAGCCTTAATGGACGTAATTTCAAAGCTGATTTCCGGGGCTAACGTCTCAGATATTAAAATAGTTCAAACAAGTGAATTTAAAAAATGGGTTTTTAACTATGAAAAAGTGACGGAAGCGAATATAAAAACGAGTAAGCTTCCACAAAACAGCGATATTATTAATATTACACCGGATTATTTAACAACGGAATCACTAAAAAATGTGATTTCGTTAATTGCTATTTATGTATTTGTATTTGTGATAATCTGGCTTATTTATAAGCTGTTTCTTTATAATAAAAGCAATAAAAAGCTTATAGAGGCCCAAAAACATTTGCATACCGCCGAGGAACTTTTGCTTAAAGACAAGAAGATTTTTGAAATAAAGGAAAGATTAGAAAAGATTTTAAACACTGCACCTCTGGCATATGGTCTTACTAAACATGGTAAAATGGTAGAACTTAACGCATATATGGAAAAAGCCATTGATATAAAAGAGGGCGACAAAATTATTGATTTTTTCGCAGAATACAGTGATAAAATACGAATACTTAACAGGCTCAAAAAAGAAAGCACAGTTTTAAATGAAATAGTAAGATTTAAGTTAAAAGACGGAGAAGTTCATCGTTTTCACTGCAATTGCACAAGAGTTGATTATGAAAATGAAAGTGCATTAGCCCTTTGGGGAATTGATATTGAAGAAAACCAGCGCCACAAAGATTTGCTTGAAGTTATGCAAGAGGACATGCAAAAAGTCTTAGATTCTTTGCCGATACCTGTAAAAATACGAGACTTGCAGACTTTTAAGTTAATTTATTGTAATAAAGCATTTTTAAACTTGTTTGGAATAGAATCTCAAGAAATTGCAGAAGCACTTGGGCATGAAAAGTATTTTCCTGAATATCAATCAACAGGGGAAAAATCTATTGAAATTTACGAAAAAGAATTCAAAGAGCTAACTGGTTTTGATTATACGATTTCGTCTGAATTTGAGTTTAAAAAAATGAACGGAGAAATTTTTTCAGGTGAATCTACTTCTTGCAAAGTATACTATAACGGCAGCTTAGCCTCTTTAAGCATTATAAAAGATTTGTCTAAGGAAAAACAGCAGGCGCAGATGCTTATTAATGCGGCGGAAAAAGAAAAGGAAGCCAACCAGCTTAAAGGGCGGTTTCTTGTTAATATGAGCCACGAAATAAGAACGCCTATGAACGCTATTATAGGGCTTACAGATATTGAACTCAGAAAAGAGAAAAAATCTGAATCTTATGAGGTGTTAAAAAAAATAAACAGTGCGGCAAACAGCTTGCTTGAAATTATAAATGACATTTTAGATTTATCAAAAATAGAAGCAGATAAAATAGAACTTTATGACACACAGTTTGAGCTAGAAGAAATTATAAACAATGCAATGCTTGTTGTTACACCAAGGCTTGAGGGAAAGCGAGTAGAGCTTTTGCTTAATGTTGACCGTTGTTTACCCAAATACTTAATTGGGGACAAAGTAAGGCTTTGGCAAATACTTAAAAATTTTCTAGATAATTCTGCAAAATATACTGATGTGGGTAAAATTGTTTTATCTATAAAGTGCGAAAGAGAAAGCGACGATAGTATAGTTTTGGGTTTTACAGTAAAAGACACGGGCATTGGCATAGACAAAGACCAGTTGAACAAAGTGTTTGTTCCTTTTAAACAAATTTATAATAACGCACAGCAAAAATATTCCGGAACTGGGCTTGGCATGGCTATTTCAAAACAGCTTTGCGAGCTTATGGGAGGCAGGCTGGAAATTGAAAGCGAACTTGGAAAAGGAACAGATATTACTGTAAAAATTCCGTTTAAAAAAGCCCAGTCAAAGGAATTGCTTTCATATGTGATTGGTAAGCCTTTGTTAAATAATAAAAAGGTTCTTGTTGCAGACGACGATGAAACATCTCTTGAAATTATGAACGAAATTTTACAAAATAATGGAATGGAGTGTGTATTAGTTAAAAGCGGTGAAGAAGCTGTTGAGACTGTTAAAAAATATAAGGAAAAAGGAAAATATTTTGATATTGTTTTGCTTGACTATTTAATGAAAGAAATTAATGGTGTTGAAACTGCAAGGCAAATAAACAATATTTTGGATAAAGTACCTAAGCTTATTATGGTTACAGCATATCAAAGAAGTTTGATGACAACAGATTTAGAGGAAAACAGCTTTATAGATATAATTGAAAAGCCTTTTGTGCCGTCTCAATTTATTAAAAAAATATATGCGGCTGTTTCAGGGGACAGAAGCGTGTTATTTGAGAATGATGAAAGAAAAGACGATTTTATAATTTTTAAGGATGCAAACGTTTTGGTTTGTGAAGACAATTTATTAAATCAGGAAGTGGCTGACGGAATATTAGGTGGGTTTGGCATAAAAGCAGTAATGGTGGAAAACGGTGCATTGGCTCTTGAAGTTTTAGAAACTAATAATTTTGATTTAATTTTTATGGACTTGCAAATGCCGGTTATGGATGGTTATGAAACAACAAAAGCTATCCGAAAAATAGAGAAATATAAAGAACTGCCAATAATTAGCCTTACGGCAGATGCGATGACGGAAGTTGTAGGTAAATGCCTAGAAGTAGGCATGAATGATTATGTTACAAAGCCTATAGATACAAATATGCTTTATCAAAAGCTTTTAAAATGGTTGCCGGAAAGCAAAAGAGCGCATTCAGACATGCCGCAGATGGTTGACGAAGAAGAGGCGCAAAGCGTTACGGAATTTGTTGACGGCATAGACATGGAGCAGGGTATAAAAAGGTTTAACGGCAATGGAGAAAGATACAAAAAAACTCTTTTAAAATTTGGCGAGAGCCTTGAAAATGCTTTAATGAATTTTGAAGATGCGCAAAATAACATTGAAAAGGCAAAGGCTGATATTCATAAGCTTAAAGGTTCCGCAGGGAACCTAGGGGTTACATCTATTTATGAATTGACAGTCAAATTAGATGAAGAACTTCATGTTGGAAACTTTGACAATAACATGTATAATAAGTTATTATATACAGTAGAAAGCATTAGAAATGAAATTTATAAAAAGTTTAAGCCTGAAAATGACTCTAATATAGAAAAGGAAACCGGAACGACTGAAGAATTAATTGAAATTTTAGAAAGCATGAAAACAGCACTGGAAAATTATGACCCAGTGGAATGCAGAAGCGTTGTGGAAAAAATTAAACATAAAAGTTGGGGAACTGAAATTATTGATACGTTGAATCTCATATGCAAATATGCAACTGATTATGAATTTGACAAAGCTTTAGAAATTATTAATAAGGCAAAGCTATAAAGCCGGGGGTGGATTATGGGTAAAGAGAGTATTGTATTAATAGTTGATGATGTTAAAGAAAACATTGATGCGTTAATTGAAATATTGCAGGAGCAATATAAAGTTAGGGCGGCGTTAAACGGAAAAATGGCGATTTCCAGTATGCATAAAACTAAACCGGATATAGTTTTACTGGATATTTCTATGACCGACATGGATGGTTTTGAAGTTTTGAAATATATGAAAGGTAATGAGGAGCTTTGCAATATTCCGGTTATTTTTGTTACTGCAAAATCCAATACCGAAAGCGAAGAGAAAGGACTGTTGCTTGGAGCGGTAGACTATGTTACAAAGCCTTATAATGCTGACATTGTAAAAATTAAAGTAAAAAATCACTTAGAGCTTAAAATGTATCGTGATGAGCTTGAGGAAATAATTTTGCAGCGTACAGAAGAGGTAAGACACTCTAGGGACGCTATAATTGTCGGTATGTCTTTGCTTGCTGAAAACCGGGATCAGGTTACAGGAAAGCATATTCAAAGAATGAAAAAATATACTGAAATTTTAACTTATAAAATTTTGGATATTTATCCGGAAATAATTAGCAGAGATTATGCAGACAAAACAATTTTGTTTTCTCCTATGCATGATATAGGAAAAGTTGGAATTCATGATAATATTTTACAAAAAAAGGGGAAATTAACTGACGAAGAATTTGCAGAAATGAAGAGCCACACAACCATGGGGGCAGAACTATTAAGAAAAACAAATCAATTTCTAAACGAAAGCACGGACTGGTTGGATATTTCCGTTGAAATAGCTGAATGCCACCATGAAAAATATGATGGTACGGGATACCCCTTAGGACTTTCTGGGGAAAATATCCCTCTATCTGCAAGAATAGTATCTCTTGCAGATGTTTACGATGCACTTACAAGCGAAAGACCATATAAAAAGAAGTTTTCTCATGAAGAAGCAATGGATATTATTTTAATTGGTGACGGGCGTACTATGCCTAAAGATTTCGACCCTAAAGTTCTGGAAGCGTTTAGATTAACCAATAAAGAATTTGATAAAATATGTAATGAATTATCGGACTAGTAATAAAATCATATTGAAATTTGAATTTTATTATCGTATACTTTATAAAGAATAATAATTGGCTTTGAAAAAGGAGTGCACCCAATGGGAAGCTTTTTCAACATGGACGGCTGGTTCTTCAGAGCAGGAACTTTAATAGCCGATGTATTTATATTATCATTAATATGGTTTCTGTTTAGCATACCAATTGTAACAATGGGTGCATCTTTTACAGCTTTGTTTTATGTTTCTACAAAGCGTGTTTCAAACAGGGAAGGGTATTTGTTCAAAGATTTCTTAAAAAGCTTTAAAATGAACTTTAAACAAGCCACAGTAGTTTGGGTTTTAATACTTGGCGCTATTTTAATTTTGTTTACAAATATTAAAATAATAGGGCAATTTGAGAATTTTAGAGGGATTTTGCTTCCTATATATCTGTTTCTTATTGCCGAAGTTTTTATGCTTTTTGTTTATGTTTTTCCGTTAATTGCAAGGTTTGATATGAAATTTAAAGAGCTGCTTAAAACGGCTCTATTTATGGCTAACAAACATTTGCTTACTACAGTACTATGTTTTCTTTTAGTAGGGTCACTTTGTCTATTAACATATCTATTTCCGCCGTTAGTAATTGCAGATGCCGGAATATATTCCTTGTTGTCTTCTTTATTAATGATGCGTTTATTTAAAAAGTACAGGCCTGAAATAGATAATGATATTGAAATTTTATGAGGTGAAAAAATGCAAAATGTAATTGACAATAACAATTACAAAAAAGAGTTTTTGAGTATTATAAATGATTTATTAATGAATGATGACGTTAAAAGGCTTTCAGAGTTTTCTCAGCATTTTGACACAAGCAGGCTTGCACACAGCATTAACGTTTCCTATTACAGTTATAAAGCGGCGAAAAAGCTTGGGCTAGATTACTGTTCTGCTGCCAGAGCTGCTCTTTTACATGATTTGTTTTTATATGACTGGCGTGTTGAAAAACAGCCGGAAGGCGCTCACGCCTTTGCGCACCCTGTTGTAGCTCTTAGAAACGCAAACAAGGTAACGGAGCTTAACGAGATTGAAAAGGACGCCATTGTAAACCATATGTGGCCTGTAACCCCTGCTTTCCCCAAATATATGGAAAGTTATGTAGTAAGCTTTGCGGATAAATATAGCACGGTTTTAGAAGTTGCTGCGCAAATTAAACATAAAACAAAAAGAAGATACTTTATTGTTAAGGAAGCCATTTTAGGGGTTTAAGTCCTCTGAAAAATTCAATTGTATTAATCTGCCTATCTGCTTAAACCCTTGATATAAAAGTGTTTGAAGCAAAAAATGCAGAAATGATTATAAAAATTGAGATAAATGGAGATAATCAAACATAAACGATTGTAAAGGCTGATAATTGGGTTTGCAATATATCAGCCTAACAATTAATATATACCTTGTGGTTAGCACTCAATATGAGTGAGTGCTAATAATTAGATTAAATCGAGATAAAATTTTAAGGAGGTTATTAATTTATGAATTTAAAACCATTGGGCGATAGAGTTGTTATTAAACAGCTTGAAGCGGAAGAAAAAACAAAATCTGGTATCGTTTTGCCAGGCGCCGCTAAAGAAAAGCCACAAGAAGCAGAAGTTGTTGCTGTTGGTCCTGGCGGAACTGTTGATGGCAAAGAAGTTAAAATGGAAGTTAAACCTGGCGACCGTGTTATTTACTCTAAATATGCGGGAACAGAAGTTAAAATGGAAAATCAAGAATATATAATTGTAAGACAAAGCGATATTTTAGCTGTAGTAGAAGCATAAATAATAAAGGGAGGTTTCATTAAATGGCTAAGCAAATTAAATTTGGTATTGAAGCTAGAACAGCGCTTGAATCCGGCGCAAATCAGCTTGCAAACACTGTAAAAATCACGTTAGGTCCTAAAGGACGTAATGTTGTTTTAGATAAAAAATATGGCGCACCACTTATTACAAACGACGGTGTTACAATTGCAAAAGAAATCGAGCTTGAAGATGCTTTTGAAAACATGGGCGCTCAGCTTGTTAAAGAAGTTGCTACAAAAACTAACGATGTTGCTGGCGACGGCACAACAACAGCTATTGTTTTAGCACAGGCTATGTTAAAAGAAGGTCTTAAAAACATTGCAGCAGGAGCAAACCCTATTATTTTAAGAAAGGGTATGTTTAAAGCTACTGAAGCGGCTGTTGAAGCTATTAAAGGCATGAGCCAAAAAGTAGACGGCAAAAACCACATTGCAAAAGTTGCAGCAATTTCTGCTGATGATGCAAACGTTGGTACAATTATTGCTGATGCTATGGAAAGAGTTTCAAGCGACGGCGTTATCACTGTTGAAGAAAGCAAAACAATGAAAACAGAGCTTGAAATCGTTGAAGGTATGCAATTTGACAGAGGTTATTTATCTGCTTACATGTCCACTGATATGGAAAAAATGGTTTCTGTTTTAGAAAACCCATATATTTTAATAACTGACAAAAAAATATCTTCTATACAAGAAATTTTACCGCTTCTTGAACAAATTGTTCAAACAGGCGCAAAACTTTTAATTATTGCTGAAGACGTTGACGGCGAAGCTCTTGCAACAATCGTTCTTAACAAAATTAGAGGAACATTTACTTGCGTTGCTGTAAAAGCTCCTGGCTTTGGCGACAGAAGAAAAGCTATGCTTGAAGACATTGCAATTCTTACAGGTGGTCAAGTAATTTCTGAAGAATTAGGTCTTGAATTAAAAGAAGCTACAGTTGAAATGCTTGGTCGTGCTAAAACTGTTAAAGTTGAAAAAGAAAACACAATCATCATTGATGGTCAAGGCGACAAAGACAAAATCGACGCAAGAGTTTCTCAAATTAAAGCTCAAATAGAAGAAACAACATCTGATTTTGATAAAGAAAAATTGCAGGAAAGACTTGCAAAAATCGCTGGCGGCGTAGCTGTTATTAAAGTTGGTGCGGCTACTGAAACTGAACTTAAAGAAAAGAAATTACGTATGGAAGATGCTTTGGCTGCAACTCGTGCGGCTGTTGAAGAAGGCATTATCTGCGGCGGCGGTGCTGCATATATCCACGCAAGAGCAAGCGTTGAAAAAATTATGGCAAACCTTGAAGGCGACGAACTAACAGGCGCTAAAATCGTTTGCAAAGCACTTGAAGCTCCTATTACTCAAATTGCTGCAAATGCCGGAATTGACGGCTCTGTTGTAGTATTTAAGCTTCAAGAAGCTAAAGAAGGCGTTGGCTTTGATGCTATTTCCGAAAGTTATGTAAACATGGTTGAAGCTGGTATTATCGACCCAACTAAAGTTACAAGAAGTGCGCTTCAAAACGCTACTTCCGTAGTTTCTACAATGCTTACTACTGAATCAGTTGTTGCAGACATTAAAGAAAACGAACCAAACATGATGCCTCCAGGAGGCGGAATGGGCGGTATGATGTAATAAATCATACTTTTTATAAAAAAGGGAGTGGCGAAAACGCCACTCCCTTTTGAATTGGAAATAGTATTAATAACAATCATTGTATTTTCTAA